>CAIQIV010000479.1 GCA_903871905.1 uncultured Chloroflexota bacterium
CTACAACCTCAGGCAGGCATCTGCTGCCAACCAGAATAATTTCTCGCGTATGGAGGTATGGCTGTCCCAATCTCGGGAATCCCAATCCTCTGCACTGACGTCATCCCCGCCATACAGGATTTGCCCAAATTGCACCTGTCGAAATTGGGAAACAGCAAAGAAGGCAGAAGCCTCCATTTCAACCGCCAGGCAGCCCTCCGACTTGCGCAGCTGGACCTTATCCTGGGTTTCCCGGTAAATGGCATCGGTAGTCCAGGTCTTGATCAGGAGATAGGGAACATGATGCTGATCGAGGGTAGATTGGATCGCCAGGACAGCCTGTGGATCAGCGCTCACTTCCCGACCTGGGGGAAGGTAATGGTAAGAGGTGCCTTCATCTCGTACTGCAGAGGTAGGCACAAGAATATGCCCGACAGCGATGGAAGGGTCAAGGACGCCTGCTCCACCACAGGCGATGAATTTTCGACACCCCAGGGCAATGACTTCTTCTAAAAAGGCAGCGCTGAGAGGCGCTCCGACACCAGGTTGGAAGACCACCACTGGTTTTTCATTGACGATCAGCTCATAAACCGGGTGAGTGCCAATCTCACTGCGCAGCGTCCATATCTGCCGCGCCCTGTGCATGCTCACCAATTTTGACACCACCTCATGAAAAAAGCAAAGCACCGCGTGGGGTGGAATATCAATGGGCGAGATGATCCGCGATGGTTCCAGAACTGCGGTTGGAGATGGATCAAACTCAATGATGGGGATTGTATCCATATTGTTTATCCTGAGCGATTAAAGTTCGATACAGCTAAAAACTCATCGGGCATTCTAACAGCAATGACCTCACCGCGGGCGCATACTTTTCCACTGGCGATTATCCTGGTGGAGATGACTGCTTTTTTACCGGTGAACTCAATAACGGAAGCGCGTACCTCGAGGGATATCCCGGCTGGGGTTGGCAGCAGGTAATCGACCTTGAGGGAAGCGGTGACATACCTGTGCGCCGGTTCGGTGTCCATAGATCGGCCTTCGGCTCGGTAGGCTGCAGCAGCTGCCGTTCCGGTGCTGTGGCAGTCGATAATCGAGGCGATCAACCCCCCGTAGATGAAACCTGGAACCGCAATGTGATAAGGCTGTGGGTTGAAAATACACACGGCTTCCTCACCATCCCAGTAGCTTTTGATCTGCAGGCCCTTCTCATTCAGACGTCCGCAGCCATAGCAATGGCTTACATGATCCGGGTAATAATCTTGAAAGGCCTTCATTCAACCTTCTGATCCGGTCCAGGATTCCTTGGTATGGTATAGACAGACAAAAGTTCTCTCCCTGAATATTTCAATTGGAAGCTGGAGTGAGCCCAATGATTTTATTATAATGTAATTTTAGAATTCGCTGTATTTTCAGGAGTGTATTAATTGATTTAAGGATCATCCTGGGCATTATTGGATAAAATTGATGGTAATGAAATCAAATGTTTTTTCCCAGAAACATGTGTTGATCACAGGTGGCTCAAGCGGGATTGGATTGGCTGTGGCGAAGCAGTTGGTCCAAAAAGGAGCACATGTCCACCTTTTTGCGCGCCGTGAACAGGCCCTTGAAGAGGCCAGGCTCCTATTAGAAGAGTATCGTTTCTCCCCGGATCAGGTGATCCATACCATCAGCGTGGATGTTTCCTCCTCTGATCAAGTTACCCGGCAGATCAATGCTCTTGCAGAAAAGTATGGGGCACCAGATATTCTGATCAATTCGGCAGGGATTACTTACCCGGGTCTTTTTCAAGACCTGGGTCTCGAAATTTTTGAGGAGATAATCCGGGTAAACTACCTGGGGTGCATTTATATGTGTAAGGCGGTAGCCAAGGGGATGATTAGCCGGGGCTCTGGGGTCATTGTCAATATCTCCTCGCTTGTCTGTGTGGTCCCGTTGTATGGCTATTCGGCCTATGCGCCTTCAAAATCGGCAATATCCAGCTTTTCCGATGTGTTGAGATCAGAAATGAGTCCATTTGGGATCCATGTGGCAACGGTCTTACCGGGTGACGTAAGAACTCCCCAATTAGAATTCGAGACCCCTCTAAAACCACACGTAACCCGAACATTGGCTCGCCTGGCGAATGTGATTCCTGCAGAAAAGGTGGCACAGGATATCCTGGATGGAATATCCAGGAAAAAAGCCGTAATTATCCCTGGATTCGATGCCAGTTTGATCTATCATTTGCGCTTTTTATTAGGCGGCAGTTTCATGTTCATATTGGATTTGCTGACAG
>CAIQIV010000480.1 GCA_903871905.1 uncultured Chloroflexota bacterium
CTAACCCATCCTGGCTGTAACGGCTTTCCAGTTCAACCAGCTCGGCAGGTAATGGCGCGACATGCCGTAACACCACCTCATTAATGCGCCGGTTTTCATTCGCCTGTTGGACAAACTGAACACTGTAATAGGACAATGGGACCAATAAAACCACAGTCAAAAAAGCAGAGATGACCAGGGTATGTGGGAGATGATGATTGACAATGTGCGCCTCAGGCGCAAAGCCACGCAGAAAAAACACCAACGCCGCCGCAAAAGCAATGGTAACCGCATTGGTGATGAAAAGCAGCGATGCCCCGCCAGCCACCTCCCAATTTTTCAGCGCAATACCAATGCCCACCGTGCACAGTGGAGGCATCAAGGCAGTGGCAATAGCCACCCCTGGCAGTGCAGCAGAAATATTCGGACGGGTAAGGGCATAAGCAGCAGCAAGCCCACCAGCCAGGGCGATCATCAGGTCAATCGGCGATGGATGAGTACGCGCCAGCACCTCTCCAGGAATCTCCTGAAAAATGATGAATGGCAGGTTGATATTCCCCAAAGTCATGATGCCTGACAACAATACCGCCAGGGCTGCGCCGCGCAACAAGGCAATGGCCGAATTACGCGCCAGATAAGTATCGCCGGTGATAGATGCCAACCCAAGGCCAATGATTGGTGACATCAGCGGAGCAACCAGCATCGCACCAATAATCACCGCCTGCGAATCTGTAATCAGCCCAAGTGTAGCGATGCTGCAAGAAAGCACAACCAACAAAAAGAAATCGAAGCTGGAGTTTGCAGATTGATTAATCTCTGCACTGACCTGTTTTCTTTCAGCCTCAGAAAGCGGATGGACCAGCTGCTGGAAAAAACCTTTTACAGACATTACATCAACGCCTCCGGGCGGCGGCACAGCTGCAGCACCCCCTTCAGCGCAGCGCTCTGAGCAACAACCACCAGCACATCCCCTTCATACAACACTGTTTCGCCTCGCGGGATCAGCACTTCACCCCCACGGCGCAAACTGGCAACCAGGCACTCATGAGGAAAAGGAATCTCACTCATCATCTTTCCAACTACCGGCGCGCCTGGCTCGACCACCACATCCGAAACATCCACCTTTGCCGGGGTCAAGGCATCCAGGCGCACCGCATGTTCCCGGTGACGCTGCGCGGTCCGGCGAGTAAGACCAATATCGTAAGCATGGATAATATCCACCCGGCGCAGCATCCCCAGCAGACGGCGCGGGTTTGTCCGTTCGACCACAGGCAAACGCCCCAGGTCATGACGGCTCATGCGGCGCAGTGCCAGGTTGAGCGTCTCATCCGGAAAAGCCAGCTCCATCTGGCGAGTACAGGCTGCACCGGCAGTCATTCTTTTTTCAGCGTTTTCAATATCCTGTAGGGTCAGGATACCCACCAGGTCGCCATTTGCAGCCACCACGGGCAGGCCATGGTGCCGGGTGCGGGCTAACAAATCTGCTGCATCTTCCAGACTCATTCCCTCATCAATCTTTTCTATATCGGAACGCATCACCTCTCTTACGGTAATGGTACTCAACACTTCAACATCCCGCCCCCGGTCCAGGCGGATGCCATGCCGCGCCAGGCCCATGGCGTACACTGAATCTCGCTGAATGCGCTGCGATATGAGCAAGCTGACAGCCACAGCAAACATCAGCGGAAGGATGATACGGTAATCATTGGTCATTTCAAAAAGCAAAATAACCGCTGTCAGCGGGGCATGGACTGCCCCTGCCAGCACCGCAGCCATGCCAACCAGGGCAAAGGCTGAAGGATTCACCCCAAGACCTGGAAAGACCTGGGCCGCCAACCCACCAAAAGCCCCGCCCAGGGTAGCGCCAATGAAAAGCGATGGGGCAAAAACGCCGCCGTAAAAACCGCCTCCAATACATATGGGGGTCA
>CAIQIV010000481.1 GCA_903871905.1 uncultured Chloroflexota bacterium
AGATCGCCGCCCCCTTCAACACCGTGTATGTCTCCTTTTACAAGATCCTGGGCGGCATCGCCGGCTCCATCCTGGCCGGCCCAACGGACTTCATCGCCGAGGCGCGCATCTGGCAGCGGCGCCACGGCGGCAACCTGATCCGCCTGTACCCCTACGTGCTCTCGGCGCGCCGCGGGCTGGAGCAGCGCCTGGGGAAGATGGAGGCCTATCACCGCAAAGCGCTGGAGGTGGCAGAGATCCTGGCCTCCTTCCCCCGCATCGAGGTCACCCCCAACCCACCGCACACCAACATGATGCACCTGTACCTGCGCGGCGACCGCCAGCGCCTGGTGGAGGCGTCCCTGGACATCGCCCGCCGCACCCGCACCCTGCTCTTTTCCGCCCTGTTCTCCAGCCCGCTCCCCGGCTGGCACAAGCTGGAGCTGACCGTGGGCGACGCCACCCTCGACCTGCCCAGGGAGGAGATCCGCCTCCTGTGGCAGGAGCTGTTTGAGCTGGCTGGCGAGTAGCCCGGTGGGCATTGAGAAGCTGCTGGCAGGGCAGCTCAGCCGCCCCTCCCGGCTGTCCGCCTGGCTGGCGGCGCGTCTGTGGAACAGAAGAAATGCGGCCCTGAACGAGGCCGCCCTGGCCTGCCTGGAGCTGTCTCCGGGCGACCGCGTGTTGGAGGTGGGATTCGGCGGGGGCTACCTGCTGGAGCGCATGGCCGGCGTGGTGACCCAGGGTTCCCTGGCCGGGGTGGACATCTCGCCCGCCATGGTGGCTGCCTGCAACCGGCGCCTCCAGCCCCTGGTGCAGCAGGGGCGCCTCGATCTGCAGTGCGCCAGCGCCGGGTCGCTGCCCTACCCAGGCGGCCATTTCACCCGCCTGGTCAGCGTTAACTCGATCTTCTACTGGCCGGATGCCGCCCAGGCGCTGGGCGAGGCCTGGCGCGTGTTGGAGACCAGAGGCCGGCTGGTGCTGTGCTTCACCCTGAAGGCCTCACTGGAGAAGCGCGGCTTCGCCCGGCATGTCCACCTGTATGAAACAGAAGAGGTCCAGCGGCTGATGGCCCGCTGCGGTTTCCAGGACATCCAGGCGCAGAAGGCCGCCGACCGGCACCGCGAGTTTGCCTGCCTGGGCGCGCAAAAGAAAGCCCGGCTCAGCGGTTAGACACAAAGGGGACAAAAAAGTTAAGCGGGGTAATGGTAATAACTGTCGACGCAGTGATGACGCTGCCCAGGTTCTGCGCTGTCACAGTGATGCCCTTCTTCCCAAAATCATCCCAGGTGAATCGGGCTGCAGCCCTGACCCCACCAGTGGCCATCAGCAGCTTCTGCCCGCTGGCCCGCCAGGTGTAGGTAACCGGCAGGGTCATGGTAAGCGGTAGAGAAACCGCAGTAAAGCGATATGGGATGTGAGGAACACCCTGCAAAGGCCCACTAACAGCCAGCCGTTCAACCCTGACCACATCCGCCGGGCAGGCGATATTCCCTTCGTTGCGCATAACAGCACCACTTGTATCGCGGGCCGCGATTGCATAGCTGTGAGTTTCACCAAGCATGGGATCACCACCAGCGCCGGGTACGCCGCAGCTCACCTTATATCCACCATACAGATCTGGCGGAATATACATGGACGTCTGGAAAAAACCGGCATGGTAGCTGCGGAGTTTACCGTCGATTGAGACAGTCATGGAAATCACATATGCACTGGGATCAGCCACAGTATACAGATACGACCAGGAAATCAGGCAAACATTGGTGTTGGCCGCCGGCCGGATGCATTCTGGAGATGAGCTATCAAAGCTGGAAAGGGCTGGGCTCTGCAGCACCGGCAGAGACTGGGAAGGACTCACCGGCAGCTGTGTAGGCACAGGACCACCCTGGATAAAATTGGGCTGGTAA
>CAIQIV010000482.1 GCA_903871905.1 uncultured Chloroflexota bacterium
AATCCAATCCGCCTCCAGCAAGCGGATGGGAACGCGTTGTAACAGTTCCTCGTACACCACAGGCATGCGGATTATCTCTACCCCGCATTCCTGGGCATCTAACAAGGTCTGGAACATCGCGCCCTGCATTTCACCGGTGATAGCCACCACAATATCGGACACATGGTATTTCTCCACCAGGGTTAGCAAGTGTTCGCTGGTCCCCAGAACCAGGTGGCCCTCAATCTCGGTGCCCAGTTTATTCGCATCATCATCAACAATTCCTACCACAGTAAAAGGAGGTCTGGACTGATCATTGACAATCCTGAGCAAAATCGTTCCTGATTTTCCTCCTCCCACCAAAATTACACGGCGCATGAACGGGCGGGTGGAAAAAATTCTAATGTAAAAACTGCGCCACACCAGCGTGAGCAGGGATACAGATATGATAAAACTAGCCACTCCGCGCCGCGGTAGCAGGGAACGAGGAGAATCGACATAATAAAAATAGAGCAACAGGTACACCCCTAGGCCAATCAGCGCCCCCAACAATACTCCCTTTGCAGTTTGGGAAAAATCAGCTGCATGGTGCAAGTCATACAATTCAATGAGCAACACCAACCAGATGATTGGTAAAAGATAAAACCAGAAAGGAACGCGTTTTTGGAAAAACTCTAAGGTAAGTCCAAGGAATTTCTCACTGGTACCCCAGATATACAAAGATATTCCAAGTGAGATCATCGCCACCAATAAATCACCGAGCAGCAATATGGCGCGCCGCTCTCCGATGCGCAGCTGCAGTGGGCTGGACTTGCGCAGGCGCCGTTGAACAGCTAGCAGCTCCTCACCATTCATTTTGCCACCAATCCCCCCAAGAATGCGCTCCCCCAGGTGAGGTGCATACAGGCGATAGCCAGCGGGACCCCGAAAACCAAGGACCAATCTTTCCTGCAGTAAGCCGCCTGTATGCCTGCAACCATGAGCACCATGAAGTAAACCATGAGTTCAAGCCCCAGCAGCCACCACACAGGTATCCAAAGCAGGCCTGCCATGATTAAGAACACCAGCGAAAGTACAAAAAGCGGAGGTAAAGCCTGACGCCAGCGCAGGGTACCGGGATATTGACGGATCATCTTTGCCTTCCAAAAGCCATAGCGTGCATATTGGCGCAGCAGCTGGCTTATATTCGCACGGGCAAAATAGATCGAACGAATTTCCGGATCAAGCCAGATCCTTCCCCCACCCAGCCTGAGACGTGTATTGAATTCATAATCCTCATTCGTTAGCAAGGACTCATTAAAACCCCCCAGGCGCATGAACAAATCACGGGTATAAGCGCCAAATGGCACAGTGTCCACATACTGTGCTTTATTGGTAAAACGATAATGGGCATCCCCCACACCCAAGGGATGGGCCGCGGCAGCTGCGATCCCTCGCGCCTGCCAGCCATCCCCGCCGGGCCGGATTTCCCAGACACCGCCAACTATCTCACCTAAACCTTGCTGCAGTGCTCGGACACAGCGTTCGAGGTCATCCGGATAAGGTGACGAGTGCGCATCCAGACGGATAATGTAAATTCCCTGTGCTGCCTCAATCGCCCGATTGAGGCCGGCTGGGATGGTTTTATTAATATTATCCACGATAAAAATCTTCACCTCTGGATGCTGTGAGCTGAATGCCTGGATGCGCGACCGCGTGGAATCGGTAGATAATCCGTCAGAGATCACGACTTCAAATTGGTCAAGTGCACAGGTCTGGCCGCGCAGCGCCTCCAGCAACTTCTGGATCGTTTGCTCCTCATTGTAACACGGTACAACAACAGAGATGGATGGTAAACAAGGCTCAGACACGATATCTATCAATCTGAAGAAGAATTGCCGCGATTATCGCGTCGCCTCAAAGATGCCGGACCGGAATGACGCGCAACTGGCATTTTTACCACAAAAACGGCACCTTGTACGGGGTCATTCTGAAAAGAGATAACACCATCATGCGCCTGGACAATTTCACGGGCAATTGCCAATCCCAAACCAACCCCTCGCCTGCTGCCGCCGCGTCGCGACTTATCCGTCTGGTAAAAACGCTCAAAAATACGGCTCATCTCTTCATCAGGGATACCCGGGCCGGTATCTGCCACAGATACGATAACCCACTCCCCGATCGAGCGGGCTTCCACCAAGATCTTTCCTCCAGGAGGTGTGAACTTCAAGGCATTATCTACCAGGTTAGTGAAAACCTGCGTCAACCGGTCGGCGTCTCCACTAACAACCGGCAGTGCAGGAAGATCCTGCTGTAGATCGACTTCGACGGCCTTTGCCTGCGGGGAAAACTTGCTGACCAATAGTTCCAACAAAGCCTGCATGTCCAGCGGCTGGAAGTCGAAGTTAACCAACCCGGTATCCATCCTTGTCAGGTCCAGCAGATCAAGCACCAACCGATGCATGCGTCCTGCCTCAGCAAAAATCACCCCTGCTGCCTGCTCAAGCGCCTGTGGTGTGCTCGCTGTACCATCAAGAATTGCCTGGGCAAAACCCTGGATGGACGTCAGGGGTGTTTTTAGTTCATGGGAGACATTCGCAACAAAATCTCTCTGCGAGACCTGGCTTTTCTTGACTCGATCAGCCATCTCATTGAAAGCCTTGGTCAGCAGCTGCACTTCTCCTGGTCCCTTTGGGGTGACAGGTTGGTAACTGGTGGCATCGCCGTCCAAAGAAATTGTCCTGGCGGCTTCAGCAATTTGCTGCAGCGGGCCAGCGACCCAGCGAGCAATCCCTACTGCAAGAAGAAGCGCCAGGAACAAGGCCAGGGCGCCGGCGCGAATAAACGGACCCACAAATTCCTGCCTCAGGATATTCCAGACCGGAACCCGCTGACGCGGCGCTGAAATCACCAGCGTTTTTCCGTTATCCAGCTTTTTTATAAAGAAAAGCCAGCGCATTCCTTTTTCATCTCGGTAATCGGAGGCCTGATCCTCCTTTTGAGCAGCAAAGAATGACCAATCCGGCAGCACAGATACCAGGCCGCGACGAGAATCTGCCTGCAAGTTCCCATCTTCATCGTAAAGCACGACCCGGGCTCTCAGCGCCTTATCCATCTTCTCTGCAACGTTCTGCAGCCGCAAGGGAGGTACGGTCCCCTGAGAGTCATTAAATATATCACTGCGGAAATAGACAAGGGAAGCGATCAATCGCAGGCGCTGCAGTTCCTGACGTTCTTCAGCTGGATTTCGCACCAGGTAACCCAACAGAGCCCCACCAATAATGAGAATGACTACCCCAACAACCAGGAGATAGGTCAGCCAGAGACGAAAAGGCAGGGAAGAAAACACTATACCACCAGCTTGTACCCTACCCCCGTTACCGTCTCAATGCGGACGCTGCTCTCGCTTATTTTTTTCCGCAGGTGCCCAACATGTACATCCACAGTTCTTGATTGGCCATAAAAATCGTATCCCCAGGCTCGGCTCAACAACTGTTCTCGACTGAGCACCAAACCGCGGTGTTCCACCAGGACAAGCAACAAGTCAAACTCCTGCGTGCGTAAAGAGACAGGATTGCCCTTGACTGTCACCTCACGACGCGCCGGGTCAATGATCAGGTCTCCCATGTGCTGCACAGCATCAGACGGTCGTGCAGTGCGCTCCCCGCGACGCAGAATCGCTTTAACCCGCGCCACAAGCTCGCGTGGGTTAAATGGCTTGGTCATGTAATCATCTGCCCCCAGCTCAAGACCAACAATCTTATCAATATCCTCATCCCGAGCAGTTAGCATCAGAATAGGTGGTGGAGTCTCCAGAGCCTGCAGCCGGCGACAAACCTCCAGGCCATCCATCTCTGGGAGCATGATGTCCAGGACAATCAGCGCCGGCTGCAAGCGTGAGGCATAATCCAGAGCTTTCCTGCCAGTTTCAGCAGTGTCTACCCGGAATCCATCCCTTTCCAGGTACATCCGTACCAACTGGACGATATTTGGCTCGTCATCAACAACCAGGATAAGCTCGCCAGCCATGATTAAAGCTCAAAGTCAGTCTTCGATATACGCGACCGCCTCGATCTCTACTGCGCCTCCCTTGGGCAAAGCAGCCACCTGGATCGTGGAACGTGCCGGGAAATTCTCGGTAAAAAATTCCCCATAGATAGCATTCATCTTTGGGAAATCACCCATATCCCGCAGGAAAACGGTGGTTTTCACCACACTTTCCAATGAGGATCCTGCCGCTTCCAGCACATTCTTGAGATTGATGAGAGCCTGACGGGTCTCTGCTTCAATGCCTCCGGGGACGAAATTCTGGGTGTTAGGATCCAATCCTAACGAGCCGGAACAGAACACCAGGTCGCCAATACGATTGGCCACACTATATGGCCCAATTGCCTTAGGTGCTTTATCAGCGTTGATTATTTGTTTCTTCACGAGGAACCTCCTTTGAATGTATGACGGGTTGATTGTAACCCCAAGCGACTGATCGGTCAAAGGAGCTATTCAACCGCTACTCAAACTTCAGAAGCTGGAGCACATCCGCCAGGCAAGCAGCAAACAATTCGTCCATCACCGCCGGATTGGCCTGATATGCCCCACCGAAGACACCATCACCATACACCTGGCGCGCCTCCTCAGGAGACATCAGACCAGGGATACGGGGAGGCTGTTTTTCTCCCTTGGGGAGGTCAGCAATGATTGTAAAGGGAAAAGCCTCCATCCAGGATGCATGGTTAGGCTTGAGATCATATTTCAGAGCCACCTGCTGGGTCGAATGCGACAGCCACCAGGTATACCAGACCAGGCGCAGCTCCTTCAGCTGGTCAGCAAGCTCATAAAGACGTCCGCGAACCGGTTCGTTGCCCCCATGGCCATTCATCACCAGAATCTTGCGAAAGCCCTGGCGGTAGGCCGAGCGTAACAGGTCCTCCACCACATCCAACAAGGTTGAAAGCCGCAGGCTTAATGTACCCGGGTAAGCCAAAAAGTAATGGGAACACCCAAAATTGACCGGAGGGGCAACCAGGACACCAGAACGCTCACTGGCGGCGTCCGCCAGAGCCATTGGGATCCTGACGTCTGTTAGCAGGCTGAGATAGCCATGTTGTTCACAGGCGCCAATCACCAACAGCAGCCGGTCATCCACCGCCAGGTAGTTTTCCACATCCATCCAATTTAAGTCTTCAAGACGCATATTTTTACAAATACCTTCTCCATCAAGCAATTGATCTTTCAGACCACGATATTAACCAGCTTTCCGGGTACTACAATGACCTTGCGCGGCGTCTTGCCTTCCAGATGACGCTTAACCGCATCACTTGCCAGGGCAGTTGCTCGGGCATCCTCTTCGCTTGTGTCAACAGGGACAACAATCCGGTCGCGCACTTTGCCGTTCACCTGAACAACCAGGGTGATCTCCTCTTCAGCTAACGCCTCCTGATCCACCTCAGGCCAGGGCTGAGTATGAACGGAATAAGGTTTCCCCAACCGCATCCACAACTCCTCAGCAATGTGCGGCGCAGCAGGCGCCAACATACGCAGATAATAATCCTTGGCCTCCGACCAGGCAGGGGTACCAACCAGACCCTGGTCTTTAGCCTTATACATCGCATTCAACAATTCCATAAGACTGGAAATGACCGTATTGAATTCAAATGTTTCGAAATCACGGGTTACTCGCCTCAACGTCTGGTGCAGTTTTCGGCGCAGAACCCGGACAGCTTGCTCATCAGGCGGAGCAGAAGCCAGCGCTTCTTCATCCACAAACAGACTCCACACGCGACGGACCCAACGCCAGGCGCCGTCGATCCCAGAACTGTTCCACGGCGCTCCCATATCCCAGCGAGCAAAGAACATCAGGTAAGCACGTACCGTGTCTGCGCCGTAGCGCGAAACCAATTCGTCCGGAGACACCACGTTACCGCGGCTTTTGGACATCTTTTCCGAATCTTCCCCCAGGATGATTCCCTGGTTGCGCAGCTGCACCATCGGCTCAGGACCGCGGGTAATACCCATGTCCCGGCAGGCTTTATGGAAGAAACGGGTGTAAATGAGATGCATGGTGGCATGCTCAATGCCGCCTGTGTAAACATCCACCGGCATCCAATAGTCATATTCTGCGGGGTCGAAAGGACCCCGATCATAATTCGGACTCAGATAGCGTAAATGATACCAGGAGGAGCACATGAAGGTATCCATCGTATCAGTCTCGCGTTCAGCTGGCCCGCCGCATACCGGGCAGGTCGTTTTCTTCCACGTTGGATGCAGCTTCAGCGGGCTTTCACCGGTCGGCAACCACTCCACGTCGTCCGGCAGCAGCACTGGCAGCTGGTCGTCAGGTACTGCGACTGCCCCGTGTTCCGGACAATAAACGATGGGGATAGGGGCACCCCAGTAGCGCTGGCGGGAGATCAGCCAATCGCGCAGGCGGTAATTTACTGCACGCTTGCCAATCCCTTGCGTCTCCAAGATTGCAACAGCCTGGTCAAAAGCCTGGTCACCGGGGGAGCCTGTCAGCGGGCCAGAATTTACGACCCGGCCGTGCGCAGGTACCGATTCAACCATGGTCTCTCCATCCAAATCCGGCATATCATCCGGTTGGATCACCACGCGAACTTCCAGGTGATACTTGCGAGCAAATTCGAAATCGCGCTGGTCGTGTGCTGGCACGGCCATGATCGCTCCCGTGCCATAGGTCATCAACACATAATCGGCGATCCAGACTGGAATGCGCTCCTGGTTAACGGGGTTGATGGCATATCCGCCGGTAAATACCCCTGTCTTTTCCTTGTCCGCTGCTTCGCGCTGGATATCCGACTGGCGCAGCGCCTGGGAAATATAGGCATCCACAGCTGCCTGCTGATCCTTAGAGGTAATGCGGGCTACCAACGGGTGCTCAGGGGCCAGAACCATGAACGTGGCCCCCCACAGCGTATCCGGGCGGGTGGTGAAAATCTCCAGCCGATCGCCCTGTTCAGTGCGGAAAATGACCGAGGCACCTTCCGAACGACCGATCCAGTTGATCTGCAGCGTGCGGACACGCTCAGGCCAATCGGCATGCGAGAAATCCATCAGTTCATCCGCATATTGTGTCGTTTTGAAAAACCACTGCTCCAGGTCCTTTTTAATTACCGGGGTCTCGCAGCGCTCACAATGGCGATCATCCCCCCACACCTGCTCACGCGCCAGCGTGGTATTGCAGTTGGGACACCAATCCACGGGGGACATTTTGCGATATGCCAGGTTATGTTTAAACAACTGAGAAAAAAACCATTCCGTCCAGCGATAATATTCAGGGTCTGCGGAAACGGCCTCCCTACGCCAATCAAACATTGCACCCATTGAACGCAGCTGGTGGCGCATCTTGCCAATATTTTCATAGGTCCAGGTCTTAGGGTGGATGTGCCGTTTAATCGCTGCATTTTCGGCTGGTAAACCAAAGGCATCAAAGCCCATGGGGAACATGACGTTATACCCGCGCATGCGCATGAAACGCGCGCGCGCGTCGGATGGCGTCATGGCATACCAGTGACCGATGTGCAGATCACCAGACGGATAAGGTAACATGGTCAATGCATAGTATTTGGGGCATGAGTGATCAATATCAGAGTGATACAGCCCATTCTTTTCCCAATACTCCTGCCAGCGAGGCTCTAGCTCATTTGGGTTATAGTTCGATGTATCCATTTTCGATTACTCCATCTAAAAAACTGTTCACAAAAGCTCTTTCTGGGCGGCTTCCAGGCCGAAGCGTACGACCTCATTGGCAACTTCAACTCGGTAGGCCCAATTGCGTGGGTCAGCGTCATAACGGGCAGCAGCTGCCTGCTGCATTTCAAGCGTAGCAAGCTGGTCCTGGAATTGGTCTGCAGACTCCCAATCCAGCCCCTCCACCTCCAGATAAGCAAGGGAATAACCAGCGCGCTGCACTAACAGCGGCCATTCAGCATCCGTTCCCAGGGCATGCCCGGGGATGCTGTTTTCCAGGATCACTCTGGCTGCCCGCCGACTGAACCCTTTACAGCCAGCGCTCACATCCAACCTCCTACCCAGCAGAAAAGAGGCGACCTGGTTGCTAACCATCTCTGTAATCACCAGCGCCTGGGGATGAGTCTGGTAAGCGCCGGGCGTACGTCCGACAACCAGACAATCTGCCCGTTGCATAGCCGGGAAAATCGCCTGCCACCCCTGAGGATCCCGCTCAACCCAACGCACCATACGATCAAAGTCGGTATACTGGATCAAATCAGCGCCCAGATGGTATGCCCCAGCCAACGCTGCATGACGACCCGAGGGCCATTCCTGGGTAACCACCGGCTCCAGGTAACCAGGAGATAATTCAGCCAGAGTAGATACCAGGTCAGCAGGGGTGTCTGGTGGCAGCGAGATGACCATTCCTGCATAGCAGGGTTCCAGGGCAGGCAAAATCGCCCGGAAGCGCCGCAGTTCCTGCCGCGGCATCCAGGCCATCGCCAGGAATACACGCATTTCAGTCATACCAACACACCTCATAAATAAAAAAACCTCCGTCCGATCAGGGACGAAGGCTCACTCCGCGGTACCACCCTGCTTGCCCGGTTTTCCACCAGGCCGCTCAGGCTCGCGCTAACGGGCGAAACCCGCTCCTGGCTCAAGGCCACAATCAGCAGCCCAAGTTCACCAGGAAAGCCTGCCCAGGGGTCCCAGGCAGCAGGCGAGTTCAACCTCTTTGCCCATCATATCTATGGCAAGGTGCTCCAGTTGCACTGCACCGGGCTCACACCTCTCTCTCCCGGCTCGCTGCTGGATGGTCTACTACTCCTGCCTTGGCTCTAAATAAGCCAGCGGTTTGCTTTCAGCCAGACCATCAACCGGCTCCGATCCAGGCTGTCAGCCAACCGCTGCAAACTCTTTCTGTGTGGACCCAGAGAGATTCGAACTCTCGACCTTCTCAATGCCATTGAGACGCGCTCCCAACTGCGCTATGGGCCCTGATGGCGGGGTTATCCCCCGATCGTAC
>CAIQIV010000483.1 GCA_903871905.1 uncultured Chloroflexota bacterium
GATATCGAACTGGAGATGAGCGGGAGCCTGCGCCACAGCCCATTCTTTGCTGGGGGCCTTGGGCACAATGGCGCCGGCTCTGGCGAACACCGGCGTTTCGCGCAGCGTGCCATAGAGAGCGTGCCAGGCATTGCCAGCGTAATAACGACCGGTGAAATAGTCAAACCAGTCCCCTTCCGGGAGCCAGGCCACCGCGCGCGACAGGCGGGTATCGGGGTCTTTGGGGGTGATGTAGGGCGCAACCAGGAGCTGGCTGCCATACATAAACTGGTTCGGGCAGGCATAGGCCTCTTCCTGCTCAGGATGCTCATAATACATCGGGAGCAGCGGCGGGATATTCTCATGATGGTAGCGGAAGGCCATGCTGTACAGGTAGGGGATCAATTCATGGCGCAGCTGCATGGCGGCGCGCACAACCTCGAAGCTTTCGGCATCATAGGCCCACGGGCGGCGATCCTGGTACGGGTTCTTGGTGGAATGCAGGCGCAGAACCGGCATAAATACCCCCATCTGCACCCAACGGGCGTTCAATTCGCCATCTTCAATGCCGCCCATGTGACCGCCAATATCATGGCTCCACCAGCCATAATTGACATTGGAAGAAGTGGCCGTAAAGTAAGGCTGGAAAGCCAGCGAGGCCCACGTCACCACAGTGTCGCCGGAGAAACCAATCGGGTAGCGATGGTTGCCCAGCCCGCCCCAACGCGAGAAGATGAAGGAACGGCTGGAACCGCCGCGGCCCAGGTCATAAAAATGCAGGTGATTCAACCACCACAGCGGGTCCAACCCGGCCATGCGCGAACGCTCGCCCTGCTGCCAGTCCATCCACCAGAAATCAATGCCCCGCGTTTCCATGGGATGGTGCAGAAGACGGAAATAAGCATCCACAAAGCGCGGGTTGGCAATGTCAAACTCAACCGGCTCGCCGGCTTTGGGATCCTGCCCCATCGCCTCGCACATGGCCTGGTATTGTTCTTCATGGGGATGAATGCCAGAGGCGGGGTGCAGGTTGAGGGCCACCTTTAAGCCCTTCTCGTGCAGGAAGCGCAGCAAGGCATCGGGATCAGGGAACAATGCGCGATTCCAGGTGTAGCCGGTCCAGCCGGAGCTTTTGTTGCCCGTTTTGGTGATATGCCAGTCCATGTCGATAATACACACCGACAGCGGGATTTCATGATCTTGAAAATCCTGCATCAGGTTTTTCAAATCATCCTGGCTGTATTCCCAATAGCGGCTCCACCAGTTGCCCAACACCCAGCGCGGGATCATGGGCACCGACCCTGAAATCCGGTTGAAATCATTCAACGCGCCCAGGTAGTCATGCCCGTAGCCGAGAAAATACAGGTCCAGTTCACTGGTGTCCGCGCCGCGCGGCTCTAACCAGGATTGCTCGTTAAAGACCAGGCCAGTGGTATCATCGACCACCGACCAGCCTGAACGCGACACCAGACCCTGGCTGATGGGAATAGCGCCATCGATTCCATCCAGGGTGCGGGCAGTGCCGCCCAGGTTGCCGGGATCCGAATCATCGTAATGCCAGGTAACGCCTGTTCCCTTCAGGTCAATCCACAAAGAGTCCCGGCTAAACGGCTGCCCGACGCGGTAATGCAGCAGCAAAGCATCCGTCTCAATCTGAAGCTCGCCATCTTGCTGGCGGGATTCAAAGCGTGGGACCGGCTGGCAGCGATACCAGAACGCCTGGCTGGCGCGGTCCTCAAACTGCCCCCTGGAACTGTACTCCATGCGGACCAGGCGACCGGTCAGAATGGAAAAGCGCGCGGTTGGAAGGGTTATGACAGCGTCCGGGCTGGCAACAGCGCCAGCAAAGGACAGCTTAAAGTGCGGAGCAATATAATCCACCATGTTAAAGTCATTCTCCTTTACGGATAGAAGGAGGGAGTTGTTGTGGTGAAGTGGGCGCTGCGCACCCACTTCACCATAACAACTCCCCTTCTCAGGGTTAAGCGAAGTGGTTTAAAAAGTAACAACTGCGTTTAATTGTATCCCAATCTCGCGTTATGATACACTTGCAAGTGTAGTGTGAGTTTATTTTTGGGCGATATGGGGTTTTCATGTCTGAAATCCAGGATTTTGTGACGCGCGTCATGGATAATGTTGAAAAAGTCATCGTGGGCAAGCGCCCGGTGATTGAGATGCTGATGGTAGCAATGCTGTGTGAAGGGCATGTGCTATTAGAGGACGTGCCCGGAGTCGGCAAGACCATGCTGGCCCGTTCGCTGGCGGTCAGCCTGAGCGGGCAGTTCCACCGCCTGCAATGCACGCCCGACCTGCTGCCAAATGATGTGACCGGGGTATCGATTTATAACCAGCAGAACGGGCATTTCGAATTCCGGCAGGGGCCGGTGTTCGTCAACGTGCTGCTGGTGGATGAAATCAACCGGGCTACCCCGCGCACACAATCAGCCCTGCTGGAAGCCATGCAGGAGCAGCAGGTCACCGTCGACGGAGTCACCTATCCCCTGCCCCGTCCATTCCTGGTGCTGGCTACCCAGAATCCGATCGAATACGAGGGGACCTTCCCCCTGCCCGAAGCGCAGCTTGACCGCTTTTTAATGCGCGTTTCGGTTGGCTACCCCCTCCCGGCGGATGAGCGCGTGCTGCTGAATCACCTGCGCCGTGAGCATCCGGTTAACCAGCTTAAACCCGTAGTCGAGGCTGCCCGCCTGATCGAACTGCAGCGCCAGACCTGGGAAATCTACGTGGAAGACAGCCTGCAAGACTATATCGTGCGGCTGGTCACTTCCACGCGCACCCACCCCGACCTGGCGCTGGGAGCCAGCCCGCGAGCCAGCCTGGCCCTGTTTAAGGCCTCGCAAGCGCTGGCAGCCATCCGGGGGCGCGATCACGTCATTCCGGATGATATCCAGGCGCTGGTTCCTGCCATCCTCACGCACCGTTTCTTGCTGGCGCCCGAAGCCGAGCTAAGAGGGCGCAGCCCCAAAGGCGTGCTGGCGGATATCCTGGAAAAAACGCCGCTGGAACTCGGCAGGCCAGGGTTGGAACCCCAAGCACCCTGATATGGGCGAAGCCTTTATTGCCTTCCTGGTGGTTATGATCCTCCTGGCGGTATTCACCCGCGAGACTTTTGTGGTGGTGCTGCTGTACCTGTTTGCGGGCTCGCTGCTGGTGGGGCGCTGGTGGAGCGGCCGGGTGATCAGCCGCGTGCGCTTCCATCGCAAATTTGACTCCAAGGTTTTCCCGGGCGAGAGCGTAGCGGTGCAGGTTGAGGTGATCAACGGCAGCCTGCTCCCGGCGGTGTGGATGCGCGTGCAGGATTATTATCCGCTGGAACTGGCCGAGGTTAAAACGTTCCAACAGGTGATTTCGCTGGGACCGCGCGAGAAAACCCGCCTGAACTACACCCTTAAAGCGCAAAAACGCGGTTATTACACCATTGGCCCGCTGTTCATC
>CAIQIV010000484.1 GCA_903871905.1 uncultured Chloroflexota bacterium
CCGCCAAAGATACCCCGCCCATCCAGGCTGCGGTGGTCGAGATCTCCGAGCCCTACGGGCCCTATGGGGCCAAGGGGCTGGGAGAGCCGCCGGTGTCGATCACCGCCCCAGCCATTTTGAACGCCGTGCGCGATGCCACCGGCGCCCGGCTCACCCAGATCCCGCTCACCCCGGAGCGGGTGCTGTGGGCCATGGAGAACAAAGGTGAAAAGCCATGACAGACAATCCCGTTGACCTGGTCTTCCGCCAGGCGCACCTGGACGACCCAGACTTCCGAAGTCTGTGGGAACGAAGTTCCCCAAGACTTCGGAAGTCTGAAGAGGATTTCAACCGGGTGGATATCGCCATCCACGCCGGGCGCATCCTGGCCATCGAGCCGCACTTCGCCGGCCAGGGCCGCCAGGAGCTTGACGCCGCCGGGCTGATGGCCTCCCCACCCTTCATCGACGCCCACCACCACCTGGACTGCGCCTACCTGTGCGAATACACCAACCAGTCCGGCACACTGGGCGAGGCGATCGAGATCAATGCCCGCATTAAGGCCGGGCGCTCGGATGAGGAGCTGTACACCAAGGCCTGCCTGGCGCTGGAGTAGGCGCTGTTCAACGGCACCGGCTGGCTGCGCAGCCACGGCGACGTCGACTCGGTCTCCGGGCTGCGGCTGATGCGCCCCATCCTGGCAGCCAAAGAGAAGTTCAAAGGACGGGTCGACGTGCAGTTCGTGGCCTTTCCGCAGCTTGGCCTGGTGTGCGACCCGCGCAGCATCGATTACCTGCGCCTCGCCATGCGCGAGGGCGCCGACCTGGTGGGCGGCATGCCGCACGCCGAGCACAGCCCGGAAGACGCCCGCCGGCACATCGAGATCTGCTTCGAGATTGCCGAGGAGTTCGACGCCGACATCGACATGCACATCGATGAAACCGACAATCCCGCTTCGCGCACCCTGGAGATGCTGGCCGAGGCCACCCTGCGCCACGGCTACCAGGGCCGCGTCACCGCCGGGCACTGCTGCTCGCTGGCCGCCCAGGACGATGGCTATGCGCAGAGAGTGATCGGCAAGGTGGCCGAGGCGCAGATCAACATCGTCACCAACCCGCTGGTCAACCTGTACCTGGAGGGCCGCAGCGACCGCCAGCCGGTGCGCCGCGGCATCACCCGCGTCAAGGAGCTGCTGCAGGCCGGGGTGAACGTGGCCTGCGGGCTGGACGACGTGCGCAACATCTTCTTCCCCTATGGCAGAATGGACATGCTGGAGGTGGCCATGATCACCTCCATCACCGCCCACCTGACCACCCCAGAGGAGATCGAGACGGCTTTTGATATGCCGCGCCGCGCGGCGGCGCGGGCGCTGCGCCTGGAAAACTACGAATTACGCCCCGGCGCCCCGGCAAACCTGGTTTTGTTCCCCGCCGGCGGCGCCCAGGAAGCCCTGCAGCTCCAGCCGCCGCGGCGCTACGTGGTGCGCCGCGGGCAGGTGGCTGCCAGCACCCAGGTGGTGCGCACTCTCACCGCCTGGGCGCCCGGCGCGGACCAGGAAAGATCCTGACAATCCTGTAATCATCGTGCGAAAGGAGTAAAATATCTGGAAATAATTTCACTTACCACCCTGTCCAGGAGTACAGTCAGATCAACCCATCTATAAATCAGAGGAGATCAGAAATGAAACGAAGAATTAACCTGCTTGTCTCACTGTTGGTGATTGCCGCCGCCCTTCTGTCCGCCTGCGCTCCGGCAGCCACGCCCGCCCCCCCGGCAGCTACCGAAGCCCCGGCCGCGCCTGCAGCCACCGAAGCCCCGGCTGCGCCCGCCGCCACCGAAGCCCCGGCACCCGCCGCCACCGAAGCCCCGGCCGCCGGCGGCGAGCCAAAAGAGTTCCACATGGCCGCCGTGCTGACCGTCGGCCTGGAGAACGCCTGGGACCACTCCTTCATCGAATCGTTCAAGAACGTGCAGAAAGCCTCGCCCCACGGACTGAAGATCGCCGACCTGGACTACACCGAGGGCGTGTTTGGCGACGAGGCCGAGGTGGTCATGCGCAACTATGCCAAGACCGGCAAGTACGATGTCATCTGGGCCAACAGCTCCTACTCCGACCAGGTGGAGAAGCTGATGAAAGAGTTCCCCGAGATCCTGTGGGTCACCGTCGGCTCGGGCAACCGCCCGCTGGGCGGCAACTCCTACCTGATCTACCAGCACATCCACGAGTGCGCCTACGTCCAGGGCATCCTGGCCGGCTCGCTGACCAAGACCAACAACCTGGGCATCGTCGGCACCTTCCCCGCCGATGATGTCAATGACGTGGCCAACGGGTTCCTCGACGGGGCAAAATCCGTCAACCCCAACATCAAGCAGAAGGTCACCTTCATCGAGAGCTGGTACGATCCCCCGAAGGCCATCGAGGCCCTGAACGCCCAGGTTGCCGCCGGCGTCGACCAGAACTACATGATGGCCGAAGCCTTTGAGCCATGCGAGAAGAATAAGATCACCTGCTACGCCAAGTACATCGACTACAACTTTGCCGGGCCAAACTCGGTGCTCTCCAGCATCCTGATGTACTGGGAGCCGCACATCAACTACATCGTCGACCAGTGGTGGGACCACAAGACCAAGGGCGTCGCCTACAACGCCCCGATGGAATCGGTCTGGTTCAACATGGCCCAGGGCGCCTGCGCCATGTCCGAGTACCACGGCCTGGACAGCAGCGTGCCGCAAGAAGTCAAAGACAAGGTCAACAAGGCCATTGAGGATATCAAGAGCGGCGCGTTGAAGGTCGAGCTGAAGACCGACACCCCGGTTTCAACACCATAAGCCCCGGCTGCATATGCAGCACAATCTCCGGGCCTTCCAGGCTTTTTGCCTGGAAGGCCCTACGGCATGTCCTGTCATGACACGGCATGCAGCATAAGTGTGTGGAGGTTCACATTGGTCCTGAACAGCCAAGAAGCAGCACAGGCGGCCAACCCGGTCATTATTGAGACCATCAGGCTGACCAAGCAGTTTGGCAGCGTGGTCGCCAACGATGGGGTGGATTTCACCCTGCGCAAGGCCGAGATCCACTGCCTGCTGGGAGAGAACG
>CAIQIV010000485.1 GCA_903871905.1 uncultured Chloroflexota bacterium
CCATTCCCCTGGGCAGTACTGAAGCCGGCGGGAATTCAATTCTGATGATTGCCGGGCCGTGCTCAGTGGAAAGCCGCAGCCAGATGCTGGAGACCGCCCTGGCAGTCAAAGAAGCCGGCGCTCATGCCCTGCGCGGCGGCGCCTTCAAGCCCCGCTCCTCACCCTACACTTTCCAGGGCATGGGCGAAGCCGGGTTAGAGATCCTGGCCGAGGCGCGCGAGCTGACCGGGCTGCCCATCGTCACCGAGGTGATGTCACCGGAACAGGTCCCCCTGGTTGCTGAGCACTGCGACGTGCTGCAGATCGGGGCGCGCAATATGCAGAATTACGCCCTGCTCAACGCCGTGGGTTCCACGCGCAATCCGGTGCTGCTCAAGCGGGGTTTCGCCGCCACCATCGAAGAGTTGCTGATGGCCGCCGAGTACATCCTGGCGCGCGGCAATTACCAGGTCATGTTGTGCGAGCGCGGCATTCGCACCTACGAGACTGCTACCCGCAACACCACTGACATTAATGCCATCCCGGTGCTCAAGTCCCTCAGCCACCTGCCGGTGATCCTGGATCCCAGCCACAGCACCGGTCACTGGCAGTACGTCAGCGCCGTGGCGCGGGCGGCAGTGGCCGCTGGAGCCGACGGCCTGATTGTCGAGGTGCATCCTCATCCGGAAAGCGCTCTTTCCGATGGCAAGCAAAGCCTGCGCCCTGAGACGTACGCCGCCCTGGTGGCACAGGTGCGCGCCATCGCCGAGGCCATCGGACGCTCGGTGGACGCCCCCGTCCCCGCCGGGATCCCCCTTCAGGCGCCGAAATATGCAGAAGTCGTGGTCAGGAAGTAAGGGTCCAAAGCAGCCACCCGCGGGGCCGGGTGGGCCCGGGACAGATCACAGGTCGCCATATGCGTTGAGGAAGCCGGCAGCCGAGGCTGCGACCAGCGCCGCGGCACGCGGCAGGGCCCGCTCGTCAAAGTCGAAGCGCGGGTGGTGGTGCGCCGCATCCAGCCCTTCCTCCTCATTCCTGGACCCAACAAAGATAAAACATCCCGGGATCTCACGCATGAAGTAGGCCATATCCTCTGAGCCCATGGTAGCGCAGTCCTGGCTTATCGTGTCACCCGGCAGCAGGTCAGCCGCCACGCGCTGCACGCAGGCGGTGATCTGCGTGTCATTGATCACTGCTGGGGTAAGCTTCTGGACATCCACCTCAGCCTCGCAGCCCAACGAGTTGGCCACGCCGGTGATAACCTCGTGGAACCGCTGCAGCACCAGATCGCGCGTCTCGGGCAGAAAGGTGCGGATGGTGCCGCTAAAGGTCACTTCAGAAGGGATCACATTAAAGGCGTCCCCGGCCTTCATTGTGGTCACGCTAACCACCGCCGTGTGCAGCGGGGATACGTTGCGCGACACAATGCTTTGCAGGGCGGTAATAATATGCGCCGAGGCAACCACCGGGTCCACCGCCAGGTGCGGGATTGCACCATGCCCGCCCTGGCCCTTGACCCGCACCTGGAAGATCTCCCCGGCCGCCATCACAGGTCCGGGAGCTATACCCAACCAGCCCACTGGCTGATCATTCCACACATGCACCCCCAGGCAGTAATCAGGGCGTGGCTGCTCCAGCACCCCTTCAGCGATCATGCGCTCCGCGCCGCCCAGCCCCTCCTCAGCAGGCTGGAATACCAGCTTGACCGTGCCCGCCAGTTCCTGGCGGTGCGCCACCAACAGCCGGGCCGCCGCTAACCCGATGGCGGTATGCCCATCATGCCCGCAGGCATGCATCACCCCCGGGTGCACCGAGGCATACTCCGCCCCGGTCTGCTCCTGGATCGGCAGGGCGTCCATATCAAAGCGCAGCATCACCACCGGGCCAGGGCTGCTTCCTTCCAGCAGCGCCATCACCCCGGTATCCGCTACGCCGGTGGTCACTTCCAGTCCCAGCTCACGCAGTTCGCGGGCAACAATACCTGCGGTGCGCACTTCTTTAAAGCCTAGCTCAGGGTGCAGGTGAAAATCCCGGCGCAGCGCCTGGGTGTAGTCAAACAGTTCTTCAGCCTCTTCCAGGTAACCCACGTTTCCTCCTTTGCCCCTGCTGCAGCCAGTTCACGGCATGATCAGGCGGCGGAACCCCTCTTCATAGCGCGGCGCATCCATTGTGGCGCCCGGCGCCAGGCGTGAGCGCATGCGTTCAGCCAGCGCCTGCCGGTCAGGGATCTGGCTGCAGTGCTCATACAAGGCGCAGATTTTTGTCTCCCAATATTCCGTTACATCCAGGCGGACATCCGGCTCCAGGGTAAGAGAAACCCATACCTCGCGCACCGCGTGCGGCCCAAGCTTCTCGTCTTGCCACAGGTCAATGAAATAGAGAAAATCCCTCGCCGCAGGAAAGACCGCGTCCAGCACCGCCTGGCCTGCTGCCCGGTGATCGGGGTGGTTCAGGCGCCCCTCGCGTGTGTACAGGGTCAGCGGGTCGCAGGTCACCACAATATCCGGCTGCTCCTGGCGCAGGATGCGGGTAATATCCCGGCGCAGCTTGAGATCGGGAACCAGGTAACCATCCGGATAGCTGAGGAAATTGACCTGATGCACCCCCAGGACCGCCGCAGCAGCGCGCTGTTCCGCCTGGCGCGTGCCGCATAACTGGTCAGAGGTGATGTTGAAATCTTTGGTGCCTTTATCCCCGCAGGTAAGCAGGTAATAATTGACCTGGTGACCACGCTGCGTCCAACGGGCGATAGTCCCCCCACAAAAAAACTCCGGGTCATCCGGGTGAGCCAGGATGACCAGGATACGCTGCGGGGAATTCCATGCGTCTGGTTCAGGCGGGTGGATTCCCGCCGGGTTTACCTCTGTCATGTGCTTCCTTCTTATTCTTTGGATGCGGATGATGCTTGTTGTGCGGTTTCCTCCGATCACCTTTGCCTTCATCACCTGCTTCATCTCTTCTTTCACCCCTTGGCCGGTGAGGATGCTCTGCCCTGGGCGCAAGCGGTGGGGGCTGAGGCGCCTCCGCCTGGTCCGGCAGCTGCATGTCTGCTGTATCCTCATCGGCGTCTGCCTCTCGCACCGGCCCCTGCGCCATGCGCTTCAAGGCCTCCAGGTCATCTCCCAGGGTGACTTCAAAATGCATGAACTCGCGCTGCACACCCGTATCAAGCTCGACGATCACCGCTTGTTTCAACGGCAGCACATCCACAATGCGCCCCTCCCCCAGGGCCGTGACCACGCGCTTGTTTCTCTTGGGCAGCTGTTTTCGCGATTCGGCGTACTGCTCATACTCGTATACCAGGCAGCAGCGCAGCCGGCCGCAGATCCCGGTGATCTCAGTGGGCGTCAGCGAGATACCTTGCTCCTTGGCCATCTTGATCGAGATCGGGCTGAAATCGCACAAGAAGCGGCTGCAACAGCGGTTTTCCAGCCCACAAGCGCCCATGCCCCCCATGATCTTTGCCGCATCGCGTGGGCCGATCTGCCGCAGTTCCACGTGCGTGCGGGGATAGGCTCGCTGTACTGCGTTGCGCAGGTTCTTTAAATCCAGCTTCTCTTCCGCCTCGGTGCTGAACAGAATGGATAGCCGGGAACCGTCAAAGGTGTACTCGGCTTCAACAATCTTTACCCCAGGAATTTTCAGCTCACTCAACCGGGCACGGCTGGTTTCAATCGCTTCCAATTCTTTGCGGCGGAATAGCTGGCGCAGCACCAGGTCACGCGGCGTGGCCCGGCGCAAGATCGGTTTCCATGCACCTTCCGGAGAAGGCTGCGGCGCCTCAACAAACTGCACAACCTCCCCGAGTTGGCGCCCCCGGCTGGTATCTACGACAGTGAAATCCCCAACCTTCAGGTCGGGGACGCCGGAGGCGTCAAAGTGGTAGATCTTGCCAACTTTTGTAAAGCGAACCCCAACAATAAATGGCGTTTGCAAGGCGCGCTTATCCAATCATTTCAATGGGGATAAAGTTCCCCTGCTGCACGGCAGCCACGCTGATCTGCGCCGCCACCTGTTCAGCAATACGGCGCAGGGCTTTCGCCACCGGCGAATCCGGGTGCGAGACGACAACCGGCTTGCCAGCATCCCCGCCTACCGGGACATTGGGGTCCATGGGAATGGCTCCCAGGAAAGGAACCTGCGACTCCCGTGCCAGGCGCTCGCCGCCTCCGGAACCAAAGATATCCATGCGGCTGCCGTCGGGCAGCTCCAGGTAGCTCATGTTCTCCACCACGCCAAAAATATCCACATCCAGCTGGCGGAACATCTCCAGGCCGCGGCGTGCATCGTCCAGGGACACCTGCTGCGGCAGGGTGACGATCACTGCGCCGCTGAGAGGCAGAGACTGTGCCAGGCTGAGCGCCGCGTCGCCGGTGCCAGGCGGCAGGTCGATCACCAGGTAATCCAGCTCGCCCCAACGCACATCCGACAGGAACTGGCGGATGGCGGAATGCAGCATGGGGCCGCGCCAGATCAACGGCTGGTCAGGACGCACCAGGAACCCAATGGACATCATTTTGACCCCATATGCCTGGGCCGGGGATAGCTTGCCATCCTCAGGATCCGGCAGGCGCTCCACACCCATCATGGTCGGGACATTCGGGCCATAGATATCTGCGTCCAACAAACCAACCCGCGCCCCGCTCTGTGCCAGCACCACAGCCAGGTTCACCGCCACCGTGCTCTTGCCCACGCCGCCTTTGCCCGAGGCGACCGCCACGGCATTGCGGATGGGGAGCTGCATCAGGCCCCGCGCACGTCCGTCGCTGGGGACATTGGCATCCATCTTGATTTCCACGTTCTTGACCCCCGGGAGCGCCATGACCGCTTGCCGGGCCTCAGATTGGATCTGACTGCGCAGTGGACACGCCGGGGTAGTCAGCACAACGGTGAAGCTGACATCCCCCTCCTCCACCTTGAGATCACGGATCATTTTCAACGAAACCAGGTCTTTGTGCAGCTCCGGCTCTTGCACCTTGCCAAGTGCTGCCAGGACGGTTTCCTCAGTAACTTGCGTAATATTCACAATCCTTTCCTTTCGATTCACTCATCCAACTCAACTCACGACTCCGCTGTCGAATGGCTGCGTTTGGCAGCGCGAACCGCCTCAGCTTCGGCGCGGATGGCCTGTTCACGTGCATAGTTTATGGGGCGGACTTCCTCATAATAAGCCACGGGCTTTGCCAGTTTCTCTTTGGGGAAAATGTTCTTCTCCTGGCGGTTGTACACCGAGAGTTCGTAGTCATGGTCCATCTTAATCGCATCAAACGGGCAGTATTCTGCACAAAAACCGCAGTTCATGCAAATATCAATGTCGATGTAGAACTCCTTCGGATCGGGGACCGGGCGTCCGGTCTTCGGGTCAGTGGTGCGCACGATCCAGATGCACTGCGGCGGACAGACCTTGGAGCAGATCCCGCACGAGGTGCAGCGCATCACCCGCTCGCCATCCTCGTTCGTTTCATACACCAGGAACGGGACAAAGCGGAATTCCTCAGGTACCGGGAGCTTTTCCTCCGGATACTGCACCGTGAAAACACCGCGTGTGTTCAGGCTGCTGCGATGGGCAACGCCTTCATTCGTGTAATACCGCTTACCCCACCACTGCAGGTCATCCAGGTATGTATCAATAAAGCGCTTGAGCGTCACGCCCAGGCCGTTAAGAATACCTTTTCCATCCATTGCCTGACTCCACTCCTATCGATCCGTCTCACCCAGCACGATATCAATCGACCCCAGGATGATCACCGCATCGGCGATCTTCCCACCCACGCACATCAACTCATATGGCGTCAGGTTAATAAAAGATGGCGCCCGTACATGGTAACGCCAGGGGTTTGGCTTACCGGTGGAAACGACATAAAAACCGATCTCACCTTTCGGCCCCTCCACGCGCCCGTATGCCTCGCCGGCGGGCACGCGCACCTGGTACTGCGGCTTCCCTTCCTGGATCGGGCCGCCCGGGATTTCCCGCACTGCCTGCCGCAGAATGCGCAGGCTTTGCCGGATTTCATCGATGCGGATCAGGTAGCGGTCATATACATCCCCATTGTAGCGCACAGCCACATCAAAATCAAAACGGTCATAGATGCTGTATGGATCTGCACGCCGCAGGTCATAGGGCACGCCAGAGGCGCGCAGCAGTGGTCCTGCCGCCGAATAGGCTATAGCCTGCTCAGCCGTCAGCACCCCCACCCCGACGCCGCGCGAGCGGACGATCTCGTTCTTGGTCAGGAAGCGGTCCAGCTCATCGATCTTGGCTGGCAGGCGTTCCTGCACCAGGTTGCGGATTTTCTCCAGGCTGCCATTCGGCAGGTCGCGCGCCACGCCGCCAAAGCGCATGTAGTTGCACATCATGCGCGAGCCGGTGACGGCTTCGAAGAAGTCGAGGATGCGCTCGCGCTCGTTCAGGCAGTAGAGCACGGGGGTGAAGTAGGCGCCCAGGTCGTTGAGCAGGAAGCCGATGGAGATGAGGTGGTTGACC
>CAIQIV010000486.1 GCA_903871905.1 uncultured Chloroflexota bacterium
GAAGCCGTGAGCCTCATCCTGAATGCCCTCGCTACCAGCAAAAAACAAGGCGGATTGTTATGGACCACCCTGGCGCTGCCTTAATCGCCCCACCCAAGCCGCCGAAGATCCAACCGCTCAATACGGCTGACCTGCAGCTGATCGAGCAGGTCCGCGAGGAATTGGTGGCGCGCGGGATCAATCCACCCAACTGGCGGGAGGCCGACGCAGAGAAACGCCGACGATTCTTTGATGAGGTGCGTTCGATCCTGATTGCCCTGGGCGAAAACCGCAGCGGGGTCAACCGCAACGCTCAAATTATCACGGATGCACTTTCGGGTGTGGGTTTGCTCGATCAGTTATTGCGGGACCCGTATGTTGAGGAAATCTTCGTGCGCAATGGTGAGGTAGCTGTGGAATATGACGGTAGTTTCTACCACCTGGGTAAGTTAGCGGATGACAGCTATTTTGAGAACCTGGCCGTGCACGTCGCCGATCAGGGCGGAGCCACACTGCGCGGCGACCGTCCGGCGGTGCTGATCGATCTACCTGGCGGCGAGCGTTTCACCGCGATCGTCCCGCGCCTCTCCACCGAGGGGACGGCGATCAACATCCGCACCTTTGGGCGGCGCGTGCGCACTTTAGAGGAAATGGAGCAGAGCGGAACCTTTGGCAGGGTCAGTCCCACCGCGTTGGATATTCTCAAATCTGCGCGTGAGGAGGGGCCAGCAAATTCGAAGCCTGGATTAGCTCAGCGCATTTCAGCTTTGCAGGAGACTCCCGACCGTTTTCTGGCCTGGATGGTTTCCACCCTGGCTGGCAGCCTGATGATCGCCGGCGAGATGGGCTCCGGGAAAACCACCCTGCTCAACGCACTGTCCGGCTTTCTACCCACGTCCGCGCCTGTAGCCGCCCTCGAAACCTTCCGCGAGCTGGAGATCCAGCACCCCTTCCTGCTGCGCGCGGTGGCCCCGGCGGAACTCAGCCAGGGTACACCGGGTGTGACGCTGGATTGGGTGCTGAACGTGATCTACACCCGCATGAACCCGGCCGCGGTATTGGTGGGGGAGGTGGTTGGGAATGAAGCGCTGCAGTTTCTCAAGGCGGCCTGCCTGGGCCGCAAGGCACTGACCACCATCCACGGCGGGACGGTGGAAGAAGCTTTGATGCGCCTGGAGCAGTTGGCCCTGGCTTCCGCACCAGAGTTAGGCCTGGCCGCAGTGCGATCAATGGTCGCGATGGGGTTGGATGTGGTCGCCCTGATGGGCCGGATCAACCGCAGTGGCCGGGTCCAGCGCACCTTGAAAGCAGTCGCAACCATTCAGGGGTTGGATGGGAATGGAAATTACTGTCTGAAATACCTCTACCGGGCAGAGGGTGACGAGGATATCCCCATTTTTGAGCAGGCGTACCGCCAGATGGAGAAGTTGGGTTGAAAGCGAAAAAACTGTGGATTGTATTCGCTGGATTGCTTCTCTTGCTACTCGGCCTTTCGCTGACCCTCCTGTTGTTCGCCCGGTCCGTAAAAGCGGATCCAACCCCGCATGTGGCCAGCCTGATTTCGGCTGCCAAAGAAGCGGAAGTAAAGACGGCACTGGCCGGTGCGCCATGGCAGGGTTTGCGCTACTTGAAGGATCAGAACACCTGGCGTTTTTATGGCTTCACCGGGGAAACTCAAAAAATCGAGCTGATCCACCCGATCGACCTGATCAAAGTTTATTACCTTGGGGCTCAAGGCGGTGTGGCCTTCACCTGGGCTGCTACCGAGATCCATTTTCCAAGGCAGCAGGACTATACGCTCACAAATGGCAAGGTGCACAGCGGGCAGTTGGTCGCAGTTGATCTGAGCGGCGAGTTCGTGGACGAGCAGGGGGTCGATTGGGCGAAATGCGACCTGGAGTACTGCCACTATGCCGAACTGGTGGACACCATGATCGTGCTCGATGACCAAGGTACGGGGTTGTCCAATGGATTTATCCGTTACGGTTGGGGTCTGCCCTCTTACCCATTCTATGGATTTCTTTGTTGGGAAATTACCCCATCGAATCAGGTGGCAATCCTCCAGGAGGTGAGATGAACACCACCGGCCCCAACAAGAATCAAAGCGCCAAGAAATCCTTCTGGCTGCGCTGCCCATTCTGCCGATCCGCTTTTGTGGCACACCTGATTTCGCACAAATTTCGGGGGAAACGAAGAAATGGGGAGAAAGAAAACCCACCTTCTCCTCTGGACCTGGACCCGGATGAATTATCCAGCCTGGTCAAAGAATTACCGCTGGCTCAAATTGCAGCAATTTACGGTGTTACCCCAAAGCAAATTGAAAATACCTGCCGGTCGTTCGGGATTGAAACGAAATCCAAAGGAAAACAGCCATGACCTTCTTTCGTATCTTAATCGACGGCGCGACCCTGTTTCTGGGTGCAGGCGTTTTCCTAGCCCTGAACTCATTGCTGACCACCTCCATGGAAGTTCTCGTCAAGCTCTGGCGCAAGGTATTTGTCTCCTGGGCTGGGCGACGCCTGCGCGCGATGGGC
>CAIQIV010000487.1 GCA_903871905.1 uncultured Chloroflexota bacterium
ACTCATCTTTTCCTTCTCCGTGCACTCTGCGCGCTCTGTGGCAGAAGTCCACTCTTTACTCCTTGCGCAACACCAGCGGCAGGTAGACCAGGCGGGCTACCCGGGCGTGGAAGGTGCGCCGCGCCGTGGCCCCGTCCCGGTCGGTGACCACCACCGTCACCAGGTAATCTCCCACGGCGGAATAAACGTGGCTGCCGCTGAACTCACGCTCCCCAGCGTCCAGCACCTGGGTGTCGGTCACCCCGTCCCCCCAGCCGATGGTCACGGTGAACACGTCCGCCAGCCCCGGGTCGGTAAACTCCTGGGTGAAGGCGAGCGCCTGTCCCAGCGGCACAACGACGTTATCCAACAGCGGCATTTCCGGCCCCACGTTGCGCACGATCACGCTGGCATACCCCACCCCGGCCATGCCCAGGCTGTCGGTCACCCGCAAAGCCACCGGGTAGACCTGCGTGTCCGAGTACAGGTGGCTGGCGCTGAAAGTGTTCAATTCAAAACCGCCATCGCCAAAGTACCACTTGCTGCTGAAAGTTCCCGGTACGCCAGGTACGTCGTTGGGGTCGGTGACCACGGCGGTGAAGTCCACCCAGTCCCCTTCGTCAACGATCTGGTCCTCGCCGATGTCCACGAGGGGCGGGGCATTGCGCACCGTTGCCGTCACCCAGTCGCTGTCGTTGGTTGTGTCGGTCTGCACGCCGGTGGCGCCCAGGCTGACGCTGTTGGTGAAGACATGCCCGGCGGCATAGCCGCGCTTAAGCTGCGCCGTCAGGGTGATCAGCGCCTGCTCGCCGGGGTCCAGCAGCCCCACCCGCCAGGCGCGCTGCCCCAGGCCGGAGAGCTGTGGGGTGATGGACGCCCCGGAGCTGATCACGCTGAGCACATGCACCTCAGCCGGCAGGGTGTCGGTCACCCGCAGGCCGGCCCCCCACGCCGGGCTGGGGTTGGAGATGGCCAGGGTGTAGGTGATCAGGTCATCCGGGGCGAGGTGGCGGGTGTTCTGGGTCTTGAGCATCACCAGGTCCAGCGGCAGGTAGCGCAGCAGCAGGCCCTCGTTGGGTGAGACGGCCGGCGCCTGTGGAGAAGCCGGGGCGCGCAGCGGCGGCACATATACCCCGCCGCCGATGACAATCTTGCCATCCGGCTGGATCACCACCCCCCCGCCGAAGGCAGCATTGGTGTACGCAAAGTTGACCCGGCCGCTGTCGCCGATGGTCTCATCCGGGGAGCCGTCGCTGTTCCAGCGCACGAAGGCCAGGTAGGCCTGGCCGCCGGTGGTGCCGGCGAGGACGATCTTGCCATCCGGTTCCAGCGCCAGGGCGTTGCCTTCGTCCGTGGTGGCGCTGGCATCCCCAAAAGCGGCGGTGACCACGCCGGTGGCGTTGAAGCCCGGGTCCAGGCTGCCGTCATCCAGGTAGCGGGCCAGGGTGAAGTAATAATTGCCCACACCACTGACGCCGCCCGCCAGGATCTTGCCATCCGGCTGCAGCACCACGCTCTCCGCCTCCCCCCGGGTATTGATCGTGGTCGTAACAATGCCATCCCCGCCATAGCCGGGATCCAGGTCGCCGGCGCTGGTAAAGCGAGCGGTGAGGAAAGATTGGCTGCTAAACATGACCTCGCTAAAACCAGCCGCCACCAGGCTGCCATCCGGCTGCAGCGCCAGGCTGCGGAAGGCGCTGTTGTCGTCCACCTCCGGGGTCACCAGCCCGCTGGCGCCGAAGTCCGGATCCGGGCTGCCGTCATCCAGGTAGCGGGCCAGCACCGCCTGTGCGTCGCCGGGCAGCTCGCCGTACCCGGCGGCCGCGATCTTGCCGTCCTCCTGGATCACCACATCCTGCAGGTAACTGAAGAGGTATCCCGACAGGCTGGAGGCGACATAACCCGCTCCGCCGCCGAAGGAGGTATCCAACAAGCCAAAGCGGGAATAGCGCGCCACCAGCAGCTTGTAAGAAACGCCATCCATCACGGATCCGACCACCACGATCTTGCCATCCGGCTGGAGCGCCCCGGCATACAGCTCGCCGCCATTTAAGAGGGTGGTGGTGACGATGCCATCCTCGCCAAAGCTGGTGTCCAGCTCGCCGGTGGCCGTCAGGCGCACCAGCAGCAGGTCATCGGCCCCCGAGGTGCGCGCCACGCCCACCGCCAGCACCTTGTTGTCCGGCTGCAGCAGCAGGTCATTGATGGTGGGGGTGGCGCCATCGGTGAAGATAGCCTTCACCCCGTTCTCATCCCAGGTGGGGTCATAGGGCCCTTCATAGGGAGGCGGGAGGGCGGCGGTGCCGTATGCGCCAAAGGCCAGCTCCAGCGCCTGCCCTGGTTGGGCGCCCAGCTCGGCCAGCGGGATGCGAAACTCGTAGACCTTGTGCTGGTAACCGGCGCGCGGGGTGTAGGCAAATCCGGCGCTGCCCCACCGGGGCTCCAGGGTGGTCACCCGGAAGGCGCGCACGCCCTGCGACGTGCGGGCAAACAGCTCGGCGTAGTCCTGCTCGCCATCCATGGTGTTATCCGGGGTAAAGTCCAGGGCGGCGTACAGGCTGCGCCCGTCATCCCACACCCAGGCGTAGGTGAAGCCGGCCGGGTGCCCGGTGGCCGGCTCGCCCCAGGTCTTGAACAGCGGGGCGCCCAGCTTCTCCTCTTCCAGGAGACCATCGACCTGCAAGGCTCCCGGCTGGCTGCCGGGCAGGTAGGAATAGAAATGGCTGAGCTGTGCGGGCTCTTTATACTCATCTGCTACCGGGAAATGGAAGGGGTATTTCAAGACCTGCTCAGGCTCGATGCGCCCCACCAGGCGCAGCGAATGGGCCGCGGCGGGGGTGCTGAAGCGCAGCTCGATAGTCTGGTGCGCCGCAGCGCCCAGGTCCAGCAGGTCGTGGTCCTCGCCGGAAAGCTTGCGCAGCGCCAGGGGCTGCCCTTCGACCGCCCCCGACACACCCCGTGGAGCTTCCCCGTCCAGCTCTGCCAGGTCCAGGTGGGCAGCGGCGCCGGCCGTGGAGGACAGGCGCAGGCGCACGGAACCGGCCAGCTTCAAGCCTGACAGGTCCAGTTCCTGGCCGGCGGGGAACTGGTTGAAGGGCAAGCTCCCGGCATGCTGCCAGCCCTGCCGGGTCCAGACCTCCACCCGCACCAAGCCGTTGGTCACCTCCCCCGGCGCCTCGGTCAAAACTGCTCCAGGCAGGGCTTCGCCAAGTGGGGAAGCCTGAGCCGGCTGCCAGGCCAGCAGGAAGAACATGGCAAACACCACTCCCAGCGCCAGTGCGCCGGCAGCCCCCACGAGTCTCATCGTTGTCTTCATCATGCCCTCCGATTGTTGAAAAACTGGTTTTTGACGAACCCTGGAGCTGGCAGGCGCCTGCTCAACGCCGGATATGGGGGATCGGGCCTCCCAGCTCCAGCACGATCTCCACCAGGCCGCTGAAGCGGCCGTCCTGGTACCACGGGGCGTGGATCACCAGCTCGGTCTTGCCGTTCTCCTCCACCGTGTACACTTCCCCCTTTTGCTGGCTGAGCATCTCGTCCAGCATGGCGCAGGACAGCGCATTATGGCAGTCGTAGATATTCTTCCCCAGGTTCTCTTCGCCCCCCATATCTGCCAGCAGGGCTGCCTCACGGGTGTTCATCGAAAGCAGCATCCCCTGCACGTCACACACCGAGACCGCCAGCGGCGATTCGCTCACCCAATCCGGATCGATCATGGTCACCTCCAGGAGAATTTTCCCCATTATAACCCGCCTCCTGGAAATGAAAGAGAAAAACACAAAATCCTAAAAGATACAAAGCAAATTACGTGGTCGCCGGCGAAGCCGAGACGCTGTGGTAACTTTTTTGGAATTGACAAAGTCGAATTCATCTGACGTGGGATCTCGGCAAAAGTCTATTCTGCAGATGACTGTTTTATGCTATTATCCATGATAAATGAATGGAGCGAATTATTGTTACACCATCCCTACCGGTAAGATTAAAGAGGCAAAGAAAATGGATGATATCTACCTGCGCCTGGCGCGCTTCCTGGATGACCTGCCCGGAGGCTACCCGTCCACCGAGAGCGGGGTGGAGCTGCGCATCCTGCGCAAGCTGTTCACCCCGGAAGAAGCCAGCCTGTACCTGCATCTCACCCTGCTGACCGAGGAGGCGCGGGTGATCGCCCACCGGGCAAAGCTGCCGCTCGAGCGGGTACAGGTCATGCTGGAAGAATTGGACCGCAAGGGGCTGGTGTACACCACCCACCGGCCGGGGAAGCCCACCGGCTACATGGCCGAGCAGTTCGTGGTGGGCTTTTGGGAAGGCCAGGTCAACCGCCTGGACCGCGAGCTGGTGGAGGCCTTCGAAGAATACCATCCATATCTCTTTAAATCGGACGTGTGGCGTAAAGCGCCGCAGCTGCGCACCATCCCGGTGGGCGAGGCGGTGCCCAACCCCCTCGAGACCATGCCTTATGAAAGAGCCGGGGACCTGGTGCGCTCGCAGACCAGCATCGCCGTGGCCAACTGCATCTGCCGCCAGGAGAAGGACCTGGTGGACGAGGGCTGCGGCAAACCGCTGGAGACCTGCCTCACCTTTGGCGGCGCGGCTCACTCCTATGCCGACTCCGGGCGCGGGCGCCTGATCACCCAGCAGGAGGCGCTGGATATCCTGCGCCAGGCTGAGCAGTCCGGGCTGGTGCTGCAGCCCAGCAACACCCAGGAACCGCTGTTCCTGTGCGCCTGCTGCGGCTGCTGCTGCGGGGTGCTGCGCGGGCTGAAGCTGCACCCCCGCCCGGCTGAGATCGTCTCGAGCCCGTACCGCGCCAGCCTGGACCAGCAGATGTGCGCCGCCTGCGGCACCTGCCTGGAGCGCTGCCCGATGGAAGCCCTGACCCTGCCCTTCGACACCGCCGAGCTCAACCTGGAACGCTGCATCGGCTGCGGGCTGTGCGTCAGCACCTGCCCCAGCGGGGCGCTGAGCCTGGTGCGCAAGCCGCAGTCTGAGCAGCGCAGTGTGCCAAAGGATATCGTGCGCGCCACCCTGCAGCTGGGACAGGCGCGCGGCAAGCTGGGGGCCGGGGAGCTGGTGGGGATGGTGGTGAAATCGGGGATCGACCGCCTGGTCTCGCGCTGAACAGGTGAAGAATAAAAAACCGGCCTGCAGCAGGTGCTGCAGGCCGGATGTGGTCATGGGGGCGTGCGGCTCAGGGCCGGTAGTGGCTCACCACCAGCAGCTTACCGCCGGGGGCGCTGCGGCAGCGACTGCTGGAAGCCGCCGAAGCTGTGCTTGGCCTGCGGCATCTTGCCCCGCGAGAGCATCTTGTTGAAGTCCTTGACCTGCACGGAGAAGCCCTGGAGCTGCGCCCCGCCGTGGCGGTCCAACCCGGCGGCGGCATTGACGCCCAGCTGCATCACGGTGGCTACCTCGGCCTTGTTGAAGGAGCCCTTGCCAAGCAGGCCCTGCAGCCCATCGGCGAAGTCGAACAGGTTCTTGATGGCATCCACCTGGTTGTTGGCGACATTGGTCGGCTGCAGGCCATCGGCGAAGCGGTTCCAGTTGTCCCAGGCAGCCTGGTTCTCCTGTTTCCAGCGGGGCATTTTCTCCTGCAAGCCGGGGATCCTGCCCTGCACCTGGGCGGCGGCGTTCTGCAGCTGGCCGATGCTCTCCTGGGCCACCTGGGCACCGGCCGCCAATGTTGCCGCAGCGGCCGTCATCATGTTCTCAATCTCGGTCATACTGGTGGCGATAGCGTTCAGGTCGCTCTCGATCTCGCTGATCGTCCCGGCGGTCTCGGCCACCATCCCACCGTACAGCTCATTATAGGTGGAGACCAGCTGCTCGGCGTAGACCAGGGCCTGCTCGGCATTGGCGGCGGTGACGGTCACGTTCTGCACCTCCTCGCTGGAGAGCACCGCATCCACCGCTGCGGCGGCGGCAGCATAGGAGGCATTGTAGGCTGCCTGCTCGGCCAGGGCCACCGACTGCTCAATCAGGGCATACAGCTCTTCCTCGGACAGCTCATCCGAGTCCTCCACCGGCACCGGGGTGACCACGATGACCACCGGGGTGGGCGGGATGGGCGTGGGGGGGATGGCGGTGGGTGCCGCCGGGGCAGTGGTGGGCGGGACTGCGGTGGGTGGAACGGCGGTCGGCGGGACCGGGGTGGGGGCGGCGGCGGTCTGGGCAGCAGCGGCAGCCTGGGTGGCGGCGGCAATGGCGCTCACCGTGGCCTCCACGGCGGCTTGCTGCGCCTGTTGGGCGGCGGCGGTGGCAGCCACGGCGGCGTTGATTGTGGCCTGGGTATCCACGGTGGGCGAGACAGGCTGGGGGGCTTCCTGCCGGGCGCAGGCAGCGCCGATGAAAGCAAAAATGGTCAGGGCAACCAGCAGAGCGGGGATCAGGCGGTTCTTATTCATGGTCAGGGTCTCCTATTTTGATTTCCATAAACTCTTGTTTAGCAAAATTTCGGGTTGGTGTCGGTAAAAAGCGGGTAAAGCTTCCTTGCACTTTCGTCAGGCGCTCCTGCCTCACAGCCGGTGGAGGAGCATCTTCATCCCCCCCTGCGGGCGCAGGGTGATGGAAGGCTGCGGGGTGTGGCTCTGGCCCGGCAGCAGGTGAAACTCCCAGCTTCCCAGCAGCGCCGCCAGGACCAGCACGCCCTCGGTCCAGGCGAAAGACTCGCCGATGCACTGCCGGCTCCCCCCGCCGAAGGGGAAGTAAGCGTAGCGCGGGCGGGAGGCGGCAGCCTGGGGCGTCCAACGGGAGGGGTCAAAGCGCTCCGGGTCCGGGTAATAGCGTGGGTCGCGCTGGGTCACCCACTGGCTGAGCAGCACCAGGGAGCCCTGCGGCAGGGAGTAACCCCCCAGGAATACCTGTTGGCGGGCCTGCCTGCCGATGGCCCAGGCGGGCGGGTAGAGGCGCAGGGTTTCGCTCAGCGCCTGGCGGGTCTCAACCAGGCGGGGCAGGTCGGCGGCGCAGGGGAGGCGGCCCCCGCACACCAGGCGCACCTCGTCGCGCACCCGCCCGGCCTCATTGGGGTGCAGCGCCAGCAGGTAGAGCGCCCAGGTCAGGGCATTGGCGGTGGTCTCGTGCCCGGCAAGCAGCAGGGTCAGCGCGTGGTCGTGCAGCGCCTGGGCATCCAGGACCTCCGGCGCCTGCTGGCTGGCCTGCAGCAGCAGTCCCAACAGGCTGCCATCCGCATCGCCAGGGCGTTGAGCAGGCAGCAAGCCGGAGACCGCCCGGTTCAGCCGGGCGCGGGCGCGCTCGAAGCGGCGGGTCTGCGGCAGGGGCAGGTGCAGCAGCAGGCCGCTCAAGGGGTTGAGCGACTGGCCGAAGAGTTCAACCAGGTCCGAAACCGCCTGGCTCAGCTCGCTGCCCTGTTCCGCCAGGTCAGCGCCGAAGAAAGCCTGCCCGGCGGTGCGCAGGGTGAGCTGGGTCATCTCGGCGGCGATGTCCAGGATTGCCCCATCCTGCCAGCCAGCCATCTGGCGGGCGGCCTGGTCTGCCATCACCCGGGCATAGCCCTCCATCTGCTGGCGGTGAAAAGCCGGCTGGATCAGGCGGCGCTGGCGCAGGTGCAGCTCGCCCTCGCTGGTCAGCAAACCGTCGCCCAGCAGCAGCCTGGCCCGCTGCAGCGCCGGGCCTTTCTGAAAGGCAGATGACTGGGAAACCAGCACACTCTCGATGTAGTCCGGGTGATTGGCCAGGTAAATGCGCCGCGAGCCGATCTGCAGGCAGGAGAAATCGCCGTACTGGCGGGCCATGTGGGTCAGGAACCCCAGGGGGTCGCGCTGCAGGCGCAGCAGGTTGGCGCCGGGCAGGGCAGGCCGCGGGCCGGGTGGCAGGCGGTTGGTGTAAGTGGGGGTAAGGGTGGGGTTCATCCGGGTTGCTCCTTCGTTTCAGGATGTCTGAAGGATACACCCGGGGGCCAATTCTGCCCGCCCGCGCAGGTAGGGAGCTGATCCCCCTCTTTGGTAGGATCGATTCTCCTCAACTCCAATACGGTGCGGCTGACCCGCCCCCCCGCAGGGCAGCCTCGACAGCGCTTCGACAGGCTCAGCGCGCCGCAAGACGGGCCAGGCCCCTACGAATGTGCAGCGCGCCCAACCTTCACCTGGACTTCGACCGGCCTTCGACTAGCTCAGGCCGCCTGTCGAAGCGCAGGTTCGTGGAGGGCGGGTCAAGCGGCCAGGGAACCGGCCGCGTTCACCCGGAAAGGTTACGCATGGCCGGTGATCAGGCGGCGCATGGGTTTAAGCTTGACACTCTCGGCAACCAGGATGCTGAAGGTGCAGGCGGCGGCGATCACCACCAGCTCCCAGCGGTGCAGCGGGGCAAACATGAACAGGTTGCGCAGGAAAGGCACGCTCAGCGCCAGGACCAAAAAGCCCACCGCCCCCCCCGAAACCCACCACAGCGCCTTGTTGGGGATGCGCAGGGTCTGGAGGATGGAGAGCGTCCAGGAGCGGTTGGTGAAGATCAACCCCAGGTTGCTGATCACCAGGCAGGCAAAGGCGGCCATGCGCGCCTCGTCCTCGCCAAAGCCGCGCTGCAGGTTGAAGGCGTAGACGCTGAACACGGCGATCAGCACCCCCAATCCCTGGATCAGGCCGGTGACCACCATGGCCCGCCCGAAGAGCGGCTCATCCAGGCGGCGCGGCGGGCGGTCCATGATATCCGGCTCATCCGCCTCCATCTCAAAGACGATGGTGCAGGCCGGGTCGATGATCAGCTCCAGGAACAGGATGTGCACCGGGTACAGGGCCAGCGGCCACTTTAGCAGCACCGGGATCAGCGACATCCCGGCGATGGGGAT
>CAIQIV010000488.1 GCA_903871905.1 uncultured Chloroflexota bacterium
GCTGCTCCATGAAAGCTGCAAACTGTTCCACCAGGTACGAGACCCGGTCTTGATGAGGTAGTGCAGGATATTGTTCCAGTGGAGGGTTAAAAGTGATCTGCAGGTAACCATCCGGATCCATTGCCACAGACACCGGGATAGCCGCTGCCCCGGAAGCCAAGGCCAGCTCGGCAAAACCCGGCTGGAAGCTGCGCTGGGAATCGAAGAAAGGTAAACGGATCGAACGGTTCCCCTTATTTCCGTCTCCCATAAAAAATGCCAGGCCTGCATTTCGCAGCACCTGCTCGGCAGCAGCTAGAAGAACAATATTCTCTCGAGCGGGCCCGGTCAATCCAGGCGTTTGATGCTGCGGGAAGAGGTTCAAAGCGGGGTGGACGCCCTGGTATGCCAACCAACGCCATGCAGCAGGGACAAACAGCATATGGCAGGAGACACAGATCACTCCTCGCCCGCTGGACCTGGCAGCCAGCAGGTGCTCAAACCCACTCACCTGGCAGATGGATAAAAAGTCCTCCAGGGAAAGCGGTCCCAATTTCTGGCCCCAGGCGTTTTTCCACCAATGCAGCATACGCTTGTGCTGCACTACGGTTTTAGCTGGTATCCCGGGCAAGTTCTGATCCAGGAACAGGCGGAATGTGCGGTTGAGTTCTTGACCACGCCGGGTTTGAAAGTTTGGACCAAAGGAAGCATAAATCAGGCGTGCGCTGGCGGTGTAAAACAATGGGCCTTTCCCAACTGCATGCGCCATGTGGTAGCCTTTATTCATGCTGCCACTGACAACCCGAGAGACAAGATGAGCAATCCTACCTGGCGCTGAAACTGGTTCTTTTTCCTCTTCTACACCTGAAGATTTACTCTGTCGACGGTGGTGATGTGTCCGGTGAGAGGAGAAAGCCTGGGATGCAGGCAGGCTGCTGGACGGAGAGCCTGCCACCAGCAGTTGTTCCAGGCTGGCAATTGTTGGGTTCGTGAAATATTCCAATGGCAGTGTCAGCTGGAAGCGCGCCTGAATCTGAAGACTGAGGCTGAGTGCAGACAGCGAATCGCCGCCGAGATCAAAGAAATTATCCTCCACGCCAATTTCCGCCAGGCCCAGGATATCTGAATATATCTGGGCAAGCTGGGTTTGGATATTGTTGTGTGGGGCAATAAAAGGTACGGGCAGAGATGGGCGAGGGGATCGGGTGTGCTGGATCAGATGGTCCAGGTTCCCCACTGGAAGAGAGTACTCGGCAAGATATTTTTGACGGCAGGCGCTGCGGTTAACCTTGGCGCTGGTGGTTTGCACCAACCAGCCACGGCGCACAAACCGAATATCCGCCAGGAGCACGCCTGTCTGCTGGCGAACAAGTTGGCGGATCTCGCCGGACCACCCCTCATGCTCCGCCGTATCAGATTGACCCCGTATTTCACAAATCAGGACTGGAAACTCGGTTCCCAATTCCTGATTAGTTACCCCAAACGCCGCTACGTCCCCTGCCTTTTTTCCCAGAACTTTCAGACCGACCAACTCGATCGTCCCTGGAAAAATCTTATTACCAGCGGAAACAATAACATCTTTCTTGCGCCCACAAATGAACAATTCTCCGTTCACCAGGTACCCCAGATCACCTGTTGGGAACCAGCCATCTTCGCCGGCGATCGCACCGTGTTCCGGGCGGAAATATTCAGGTGCCAGGAAAGGCGTGCGGAGCAGGATCTCCCCCACGCCGCGATCAGGTTGCACCGCGCCATCCTGTGACACAATTTGGATTTCTGTATGGGGCAGCGGGAAACCGCAGCTCACCACGGCTCGCCCGGCGGGATCATCCAGATGCAGCGGGCGGGCGGCGCCGGAATCGGCCAGTTCTGAGGCGGCAACCCAATCCACGCGCCACGCCTGTCCTTTGGCTACTTCAGGGGACAGGGTGATGGTGCAGGAGTTCTCACTCATCCCATAGATGGTGCGCATCGCCTCACGGCGTAAGCCACATGGGGCAAAGGTCTTATAGAACATTTCTATGCTTTCTGGGTGGATCAGCTCTGCACCGTTAAGTACCAACCGCCAGCAGCTCAGGTCAAGACCTGCCAGGTCAGATTGGCGGATCGAACGGACACTGTGATTGAAAGCAAAGTTTGGCATACCGGTATATGTACCACGGTACCGATGAACTGCCTGCAGCAGGCTGCGCGGGCGCTGAACCCAATAAGTGGGCATGATGATCACCGACAGCATCCCATTCAGCAGCGGCATGAAAATCTGAAAATACAAGCCAAGGTCGTGGTGCAGGGGCAGCCAGCCCACGCTCACATCCTGGCTGGTGAGCTGCAGTCCTTGGATCATGCCGCGAATCCCGGACATGAAAGAGGAATGGGAAACCCTGACGACCTTTGGCTCACCGGTTGTACCGCTGCTTAATTGCAGATGGATTGTTTCCGCGCCGCTGCGCTGGTTTGCCTTGATGAATGCGCCATCACCGAGACCTGCGCCTGGGGCAGGCATGGCGATCACCTGACCAGGAAAGCTGCCCAGGAAATCCAGTTTCTTGAGAAAATCCGGGGAAGTGATGATCGCCCGAGCCCCCCATTCGTTGACAGAGACCTCAATCTGCTTCTCCAGGGCATAGGCAGAAATGATGTCCAGGTATGGCAGAATGAGAGGAACAGCCCCCAGATGAATTGATCCCAGGACCGCCGGGATGAGTTCGTAACAATGGTTGAATACCAACACAACCAGGTCTCCCGCGTTGATCCCGTTTGCCTGCAGGATGCGAGCGCTGGCGTGAATGTCTGAGCGCAGCTCTGTCCTGGTCACCTGCCGCGCCTGGCCATCGCCCTGGATTAATACCAGGCAAGTGGCCTCACCCTCCTCCTGGAGCTGGAGATCAAGATTTTCGGCAAATGATAAAGGATCAGTTGCCGGCTGGCTCATTACAGCAGTCCCGGCAGTTGTTGACGTAAGATCTTTCCTGCGCTGTTCATCGGCAGATGCTCGCGAAACTCGACCCGGCGCGGGCACTTATAAGACGCCAGGCGATCTTTACAATAGCGGATGATTTCCTGGGAAGTGACGCTGGTTTCCGGCTTACGCACAATGAATGCTACTGCAATCTCGCCCAGGGTGGCATGAGGGATTCCGGTGATAGCTGCCATGGCTACGGCTGGATGTGCCTGCAGCACTGCTTCTACCTCAGCAGGAAAGATGGAGTAGCCGCTGCTTTTGATCACTTCCTTGGTCCTTGCAACAAGGAACAGGAACCCCTGCTCATCCAGGTATCCCATATCCCCGGTGCGGAACCAGCCATCCAGCCAGTAAATATCTTTCTGATCGGGCATATTGTGGTAGCCGCGAAAGACATGCGGGCTGCGCACCAGGATCTCACCAATTTGCCCGGCTTGCAGGTCCAGGCCAGTTTCATCCACCACCCTCAGGGAAACGGAGTAGGCCAGCTTGCCCACTGACCCTTGCGGCATTTGGCGCATATCCCCGAAAGTGACATGGAGCGTCTCGGTTGCTGCGTAGGTCATCATCATTCGAACATTGAAGCGATCAGCAAACTGCAGCGCCACATCTTGCGCGAGGCCTGAGCCGCCAATAACAACCGTGCGCACAGGATGGAATGATTGGTCAGAAACCAGCGGTGAGGTGAGCATCATCTGCACCAGTGAGGGGACCATTGCCAGGTCGGTTACCCGGTCGCGCTGGACGGTGTTCAGGAAGCTCACCGGATCGAAGCGTGGAAGGAGGCTGAGCGTGCATTGGGCGAATGCAGCTGCATTCAGGATGACCTGTCCAATCGCATGCGATCCCGGGGCATTCATCATGATCACAGAGTTGCCATCCATACCCATAATATCCCTGGCAAAGATCGGGGTGAAGGAGTGGAGATTTCCATGGGTCAGGACTGCCGCTTTCGGCTTGCCGGTGGTGCCTGAGGTATATAACAATAACGCGGCAGTGTCCTGCTCTACAGCCTGGGTGCAGCAGTTTGCCTCCACTGCTGCGAGCAAAGTTTCCAGCCATTCTGAATTGGGAGCCGGAGGTGAACTGTTGGCCTCGCCGCTCACCAGCAGAACCCGGCAGCCTGGCGCCTGCTGCAGCGCATTGAGGGCGACCGGCAGCAGCGCCACATTGGTGACCAACAGCCTGGCGCCTGAATCCTCCAGCAGATGGGCCAGCTCCGGAGCCGGGGAGGTGATATTCAGAGGAGCGACAATCCCCCCCTGCTTCAAAACGCCAAAGTAACAGGCCACAAAGTCAGGGGTGTTTGGCATTAGCAAAGCGATAGAGTCACCCGATTGGATACCTTTTTGAGCCAGGACATTGGCAAAACGACATGCCTGGTCGTTGATCTGCCTGTAAGTCAGGTGAACATCTCCTGCGATAACAAAAATCCGGTCAGGGAATTGTTGTGCTGGACGTTCAAGCAGTGTAGAGGCATTTGTGGTCATCATTTACACGCAGTTCCTTCTCAAAATTGGCTGGCCTACCGGGCCAGTGAACCTGTTCGGGACAAACATCCCGACCAGGGTTGACATTAGTTTAATTGAAACTGGCTCACCAGCCTCTGCAGCCCGTGCGCCATCTCAGACAGGGATTGCGCCGAAGCAGTCACCTCCTCGACCTGAGCACTCATCTCCTCGGCATTGGCGGTGACCTCCTCAATGGCAGCCGAGTTCTCCTCGCTGATGCTGGCGATGTTTTCAATCGCCTGGCTGATCTCACCGGCTGAGGCGCTCATTTCTTCCGTGGAGGCAGTATTCTCTTCGACCACTGCGCTCACCGAATCCAGCCTGTCGACCACCTCGCTGCTCAGGCGGTTCATCTCCTCGGCAGCCAGCTGACTGCGCTCAGAGACCTGCGCAGCCTGGAGGATGGTTTTTTCCACCCGCTCAGCTGATTCATGGATCTGGCGCATGGCAGCCTGGATTGCTTCCACCCGCTGGCTGGAAGCCTGAGTTCCCTGGGCGATGGCACTGAAAGATTTCCCAGCCTGATCCACCTGCTCCACCGATGAGCGCACGTCTTCCCCTGCCTGCTGCATGGCTGTCACGGCGTCATTGGCGCCACCCTGCACGGCACGGATCATATCGGTGATCTCCCGCGTGGCTATGGACGACCGTTCCGCCAGCTTGCGCACTTCGTCGGCAACCACAGCAAAGCCGCGCCCGTGTTCGCCGGCGCGGGCAGCTTCAATGGCAGCATTCAGCGCCAGCAGGTTGGTTTGGGCAGCGATATCATCAATCGTCTCCACAATGGCGCCGATCTGGCCAGAGCGCCGGCCCAGGTCGCGAATGCGCGCCCCCAGGTCATTGGTGGTGGTTTGCAGGCGCTGCATGCCCTGCACTGCCTGGGCGGCGATGCCTGCCCCATCCACTGCGGAAGCGGCGGCGCGGGCGGTCTCCTGAGCTACCTCGCCGGCTGCCGTCGAGGCTTTGCTCACTGCCTGGGCCATCTCCGCCTGGGCGCGCGAAGCGCCCTGCATCTGTACCACCTGGTCCCGGGCGCCCTGGCGGATGCCATCGATGGTGGACGACAGCCGGCTCATGGCATTGGAGGTCTGGGTCACGGCATGCGCCTGCTCCTGAGCGCCGCGCGCTACGCCTTCGATTGCCCGCCGCGTTTCTTCCATCGCCGTGGCGGTCAGGTTGATGGATTGGCTTTGCTGGTTGGTCCCGTGGGAGACCTGCTGGATGGTGGCGGCAATCTGGCCGACTGCCTGGCTGGACTGGGTTGCCGCCTGGGAAAGCTGCCGCGAGGCGCTGTCCAGACGCACAGCGTCCTCCGCCACTGCGCCAATCGCCTGTCTCAAATTGGACGTCATCGTGGAAAAGGACCCACCTGCCTCCTGCAGCCGGGCGATCATGGCATTGAACGCCGCAGCAAGCTGCCCGAACTCGTCCTTTTGCGCCAGGTCGATCGGCTGCGCCTGGAAAGCAGCCTGGGCCGAGAGATCACCGCGGGCCAGGGCTTCCAAGCCTTGCGACAGGCTGGGCAGATCGCGGTCAGCAATCAATTGGGAGGTCTGGGTGACCTGGCTCAGAGGACGGATGAAGCTGCGCGCTGAAACCAGACCCAACACCAGGGCTAACAGCAGGCCAACCACCGTAGCGATGACCTGAAACCACAGGGCGAACTGGTATATGGCTGCGCTCTGCTCCTGGACAGCGCTGGCATGGCGGATATTAATGGTAATGATCTTGCTCAAAGCTGCGCCAAGCGCCTTGCGGGCATTACTGTGCACACCGCCATCCATAACATTCGTCATGGCGGCCTGCTGGTTCCCCGCGTCAACCAGTTCCAGGGTATCCGCCAGGACGGCCTGGTATTTTTCCCAGGCCTGGTCGAATTCCTGCTGGGCGGCTTTTTCCTCATCTTCCTGCGGAATCTGGCGGTATTCATCGATGATGGCGTTGATCTGCTGGATTTCTGAGGTCATGTTTTTACGGGTTGCCTGGCGTTGGTCAGAGATCAACACATATTTGAACAGGTCGCCGCGCAGGGCGTAATGGACGGCGTTGGCATCGCCGATTTTCTGAATGGGCAGCATATTTTCAAGATACATGACCCTCATCTCGCTCTGAATGGCCTGGATGTTGATCACCCCGATCACCGCGACGATGACAATGATGACAGCCATCAGCAGGTAGCTGCCCAATAATTTCGTCCTGATACTGAGATTGCTAATGCTTTTCAATTTTCTTCTCCATGATTTGGTATAACTCGTTCTGTTCCTGGCCGCTTTCCTAGAATAACCAGGACCCTGGAAGGCTTCATTAGCGTCAAAATCCTGAGCAGGACCTCAATCGAGATACTCCACCACCCGCTCAAAAACCTGTTCCGGGGTCAGGGGATCCGTGTCGATCAAGATATGGGCATGCTGGCGAGCGTGGCGCAGGCGCTCAAGCTGCACTTCATATTCCTTCTCAGTCCAATTCATGCGCTTGCGCCTCAGGCTGACGGCATAGGAGACATGCAGATAGACCAGGATATCTGGGTTTGTCAGGCGCAGCCACATGTCCGGGACATAGGAGTGTTCCTGGGCGATGTGGCGGCAGGCATACCCGGCTTCCTTCAGCCGGGTGATGAGGGTGGATTTCCCGGCAGTACACGGACCGACCACACCAATTAACACCCATGCTCCTCAGCCACCCAACGGCAGCCGCACATTCATGCGCCTCACCTCGTCGCCCTGCAGGGGAGAGACGCGCAGCACCACGACACTGACGTCATCCACCGGGCGGCCAAAATCCAACCTGACTGCCTGGTCCAGCAGGCTGTCCGCAATGGCCTGCGGGGTGATGGCCGCGTTTTGCAGCAGCTCCCGCAGCGCCGCCGGTACATCCAGCCTGCCGCCGCTGCGGTCGCCGGCGTGGACCAGGCCATCGGTGTAAACCAGCACGGTCAGCCCGGCGATCAGCTTCTCTTCGCTGATGACCGGGCGGGTGTCACGGTATAGCCCCACCGGTTTGCTGGGCTGCTCCAACACCTGGATATCCACCCCATGGGCCACCAGGGCTGGTGCCGGGTTGTTACGCGTTACCAGCAGGGTGCGCGACTTGAGATCAACCGAGACGATGTTCAGCGTGGCAGATACTTTCCCCTGCCGTTCGGTGAACAGGCTGTCCGATGCAGCGCGGGCAGCCGCACCATCGCGAACACCTTCCGCCAACAGGCTGATCACTTTTCGCACCACCAGGTTGGAGACACTCTTTGCACCGCGCCCGGATGACTGCCCATCTGCCAGCACCACGGAGACGCCGCCCTGCGGGCGCTCCACCACTTCTACGGTGTCACCGCTGTCGGGGGTGGCATATTTTCGAACCTTTGCGACTGCAATCTGCACTTCCATGACGCTGTATCCCTTTTCCAGGCAACATTTTACTCTTTTTTTGCGCGGATCACCATTACAGTGCTGTGCTGCAGAGCATGGGGCAGGATTTGCACACCGAACCCAGCCGCCTGCAGCCGGGCAGCGAAGGGACGGGCTGCAGCCAGGGGATCCGGAGGGGCCTGCCCGGTGACCCGGAACAAACCGGCCAACAGCGAGTAAGGAAAATGCCGGGAGGTGAACCAGGCATAGGGGAGGCAAACCAGTGAACCACCCGGCTTGAGCACGCGGTGCACATCGGCCAGGGTGCCTGGCTCCAGGATAAACTCAGGGGGGAAAGTGGCGATAACCTGTTGGAACGATCCGGTGGCGAAAGGCAGCTGCTGTGCCCGGCCGCGCAGCACCCAGGCCTGTCCTCCTGGCAGGCGGCGCACCCGGCGCTGGGCCAGGCGCACCATTTGGGCGCTTTCGTCCAGTCCTGCCACCCTGGCGCCGCGCTTGGCCAGCTCATACAAGAGATGACCAGGACCTGGACCCAGCTCCAGGTGCGGGGATCCTTCCAGGTATGGCAAGACGCAGCGCACCCACTCATCCCAGGCGCCCAGCGAAACCAGCCAGGCCACCAGGTCATATCCCCCGGCCCCCTGGTGATAGAGCAGTTGAAAGAAGCTTTTTAGCAAATTAGAGAGCAAACGCTGGTGGGGGACAGCGGGAGGGTCCAATCAGCTAAACGCGTGGGGAAAAACAGTAACCAGGATTAAGATGAGGGTCAGCATGATCAGGATGATCACCATCCCCCAGGCAATGATATTGAAAAAGCGATTGTTGACATGGCGGCCCATGATGCGCCGGTCGTTGATCAGGCGCAGCATGACGACCAGCACAAAGGGCAGCAGCACACCGTTCAGCGTCTGGCTGGCCAACATGGCCTGTAAAAGAGACTTAATCGGGAGCAGGATCACCAGCGCGCCCAGCACAATCAAGGCGGTAAACACACCAAAGAAAATGGGCGCATTGCGCAGATCCTTACCCACCCCGGACTCCCAGCCAAAAGCCTCGCAGACCACGTAAGCCGTGGAGAGGGGCAGGATTGCGGCTGAGAAGACCGAGGCATTGAGCAGGCCCAGGCCGAAAAGGGCTGAAGCGTACTTGCCCGCCAGGGGCTCCAATGCCAGGGCGGCATCCTTGGCCGATTCGATGCGCATACCGCTCTGATAGATGGTGGCTGCGCAGGCGATGACGATGAACCCGGCCACCACCACGGCAAAGAGCGAACCGACGATCACATCCAGCCGCTCGTAAGCGTAGTCAGCAATCTGCAGCCCTTTGTCTACGATGGACGCCTGCTGGTAGAACTGCATCCAGGGGGCGATTGTGGTCCCAATGATGGTGACAAAGATGGTCACGTAGCCCGCCTCGAGTTGAAAGGAGGGGGTGATGAAAGCAGTACGCACCTGGGACCAATCGGGGTGTGCCATGATCCCAGAGGCAATATAGCACAGGTAGATGGCAGAAGCTACCAGAAAAATCCGCTCGACGACCTTGTAGCTGCCTTTAACGATCAGCAGCCATACCAGGACTGCAGCGATTGGCACACTGATGTACTTGGTCACCCCAAAGATCTCCATGGAGGCAGCTACACCGGCAAACTCGCTGACCGTGTTGGCCAGGTTGGCGACCAGGATCACGCCAATAATGACGGCGGTGATGCGCACGCCCATGGATTCACGGATCAAATCCGCCAATCCTTTGCCGGAAACCACGCCCAACCGGGCACTCATCTCCTGGATGATGATCAGGGCCAGGGCAACCAGGGGCAGCATCCACAGCAGAGTGTAGCCATAATTGCCACCGGCTACCGAGTAGGTGGAAATGCCGCCGGCGTCATTATCGACGTTAGCCGTGATGATCCCCGGGCCGACCACGGAGACCATAACCAGTAAGCGCGTCCAGAGCGGGCGAAGGCGGTGCCATCGTTGCATAGCTGTCACCCTCCTCTATCAGCGGTACAGGCGCGGCAGGCGCTTTTTCCAGGCAGTAGGGATAATCTTATCCAATGCATCGTCAGCGGTGACGATGCCCTGGATGCGGCGCTGCTTATCGACAACCGGCAGGGCAACCAGGTTGTACTTGGCAATAGCCTGGGCTGCATCATCCTGGCTGTCGTCCAGCCCAATGGTGACAATGCGATGGTGCATGAACTCGGTGACCGGGGTGTCCGGGCGGGCCAACACCAGGTCGCGCAGCGAGAACACGCCCAACAGATGGTTATCCGAATCGGTCACATAAATGTAGGATACAGTCTCTGCCTCTTCAGCCTTCTGGCGCAGCACTGCCATGGCCTGCTCGGCGGTCAGGTGCGGGCCAATAGAAATGTACTCGGTATTCATGATCCCGCCGGCTGTGTCATCTGCGTAAGCCAGCAGCTTACGCACATCCGCGGCATCCTCCTCCTCCATCAGCTTGAGCAGCTCCTGGCTGCGGTCCTGGGGCAACTCACCCAGCAGGTCAGCCGCTTCGTCAGGGGCCATTTCCTCCAGCAGGTCGGCTACCCTCTCATCCGGCATTTCCTCCACCAGGCTGGCCTGGAAATCCGGCTCGATCTCCTCCAGCGTGTCAGCCAGGGTCTTGACATCCAGGGTTTCGAGGAAATCGCGGCTCTCTGATCGGCTGAGGTCGGAGAGGATCTCAGCCAGGTCAGCGGGATGCAGCTCATTAAGGCGGTCGCCGGAGACTTTGAGGCGGATGGCCTGGTCGCCGGGGAGCAGCTCGACATCATCCCAGGAGATTACCCCGCTGGTGACATCTTTGCCCAGGCGGCGGGCTACACTCTGGAAAGAGCGCGCCATCCCCAGGCGGCGCAGCAGGCCGAGGCTGCTGAAGTCGACATTGGCCACGAAATAGTGCTCACCGATGCGCTGCAGCTCCAGGTCATTGACCCGCACCACGCGCACCCCATTGGTGTCAATGATCTGCTTATCCAGGACGTCCCGCGATAGGAACAGATCGTTTTTGGAAGGGATATATTGGGTAATATCTTGCTGGCGTTTGGTGAGGGAAATAGCCGGAACAAAGAGCGCCAACACATCGCCAATCGGCGCCAGGAAGCGCTGCCTGGCCTGGCGCACGACTAATGCAACGATCTCAGGGTGAGTAAATTCACTCACCTGGCAGGCAATCAGGTCATCCAGTGTCCCGATGTTTTCACCATCAAAGTCAGCAACTGGCCGCCCTGTCATGTCGCTTAAAAATGCCATGCCTCACCTCCGGGTAAAATAACTGAGACCCCCTGTTGATCTTGATGATTTTAGCACAATTGGTGAAATTGGGGAGAGAGGCATAGGATGTCTATTGACGCCTGATGACCTTTGTTATAGACTTTATCCTGGAGATGGTTATGGAAAAACGGCTTCACGCGATTTTATTTGTGGATGATGACCCTTTGGTTCTAACTGGTCTCAAGCAGTCGATGGAGGGGTATGAAGATGCCTGGTGGGCAGACTTTGCTGGCTCGGGCAAAGAAGCCTTGGTAAAACTGGCCGGGCGGCCGTTTGATGCTGTCGTAACGGATATGCACATGCCAGGTATGGATGGGATACAAGTGTTGGAAACCGTCAGCCGGGAGAGGCCAGGGGCGATGCGTTTTTTGCTGTATGAAAGCCCAAACGATGTCCATCTGCTGCGCTCCACCCCGCTGGTTCACCAGATGATCCCCAAGCCTTGCGATATGGAAAAAATCTATGGGGTGGTGGAGCGCGCCTGCCTTTTGCGAGATTTGCTTTCGGACCCGCGCCTGGGGCGAGTGATCAGCGGGATTAAAACCTTACCCAGCGCACCGGTGTTATACAACAAGCTGGTCAAAGAACTACAATCGGAGGATGCCAGTGCTGTCGAGGTTGGCAATCTTATTGCCCAAGACCCTGCCCTGACCGCCAAGATTCTACAGATGGTTAATTCAGCCATTTTTGGCCTGTCAGATAATATCAGCAGCCCACA
>CAIQIV010000489.1 GCA_903871905.1 uncultured Chloroflexota bacterium
ATTCTTCCAGGCATTTTCCAGGTTTGCCTGGGCGACTTCCAGCTCATATTCATACTCCAGGCGTTTGATGGCCGAGTTGTAATCCGACTGCGCCTGGTCCAGCAGGTCCTTTAGATCCTCACGCCTTTGATCGGTCGAATCATAGAATTTTACCTTGTCAAATGCAGCCCTGGCATCATCCAGGCGCTGTTTCATGGTTTCCAGGGCGACGGTGATGGTCATCCCGGCCTGGTTGGAGGGGATGATGTAGTTATCCACCTGGAGCTGGGCATCCCGGAGGCTCTGCTCATAGGTCATAATATCCTGCTGGGCTTTCAGGCGCGCCGTTTCGGCTTCAGTGTACAGGTCTTCCAGGGACTGTTGGGCGCTGACCAACTCTGCCTGAGCTGCAATGATGGTCTGGGGGAGGGTAGTCTCTTTCAGGCGGGCCAGTACCTGTCCGGTGGTCACGGTATCGCCGACCTGAACTTCGACCGACTCGACTGTTCCCGATGTGCTCCAGGCAAGCGTGGCAGTCTGATTGGGGCGCACGCTGCCTGTGGCGCTGACGGTAGAAACCAGGCTGCCTTTTTCCAGCGGGGCAGTCTCCAGTTTTGATTCGGCTGCCTGGGCCTGCTGAGTGGCTCTATAGACAAAGAAGTAATACGCTCCACCCGCAATAACCAGGACTACTATTAATGCAAAGATGATTTTTTTGATCATGCTTTCTTTTCCTCGACGTGCAAGATTCTCACGAAGGAGATCATACCTCACCATGCTCAGTTGGTAATAGTGTTCAGCGTAACCCCTTGTAAGGGAGGCTTATGACTGTAGTCATATCAGTTTGTTACGTCGGTCAATGCGCGTTTTGGAGAGAGTATGCTATGATCTTGTTCATGCATAAACAGGAATTTGAACCCGGGGTGCTGCAGGTTTTTCGCCTTTATGCCTGGTTGCAGACCGTCAGCTACCTGGTGCTGCCAGCATGGCGTTTGCTGTTTGACCGCAATATGCCCGATATGTCCAGAAGCACCACGGACATATGGGCGTGGGTTCTGGTTACGTGTACGTATTCCATCCTTCTGCTCGTGATGCTGTATTGGACCTGGCTTCAGGAAAAGCTGGGTATATTCTTTATTCCGCTTGCAATCGGCCTTGCTACAGGCGGCTTGTTGTTGGACCAGCGCCTGTTTCATGGGCGGGCTTTGCCCTGGCAGGGATATCCATTTCTGACCATTCTGCTTATCCTGGTGGCCTGGCAGTATCGTTACCGTTACGTGGCCCTCTTTACACTGGGGATAGCTGCCTTTGAAACAGTTCTCAACCAGCTTTTCCCGGCACCGCTTTTTATCCGCGCCCCAGGACCTGATTCAGATCCTCAATCATCCTATGCTTTCCTGGCAGCCTATGCATTCTTATTGGCAAATACAGTAACCTTCCTGGTTATAGGTTACGTGGTAAACCGCCTGGTCAGTGCACAGCGTAAACAGCGCCAGGCCCTGGCTGAAGCAAATCAGAAGCTGATCAGCCATGCAGCGACGTTAGAGCAGTTGGCTGCCAGCCGGGAACGTGTGCGCCTTTCGCGCGAACTGCATGATACCCTGGCGCACACATTGAGTGCCCAGACAGTCCAGATTGAGGCAGTGTTGACTTACGGGGAGGCTATCCCAGCCCGTGCTAGAAACATGTTGGAGCAGATGTTAGATGCCACGCGCAATGGTTTGGACGAGACACGGCGGGTGCTCAGCGCGCTGCGCCCATCTGTGTTGGAGAGTCTGGGACTCCCGGCGGCGGTTAAAGCCCGGGCGCAGGACTGCGCTGACCGTGCAGGGTTAAAATTACACATTGAAATAACTGATGAACTGGATGACCTGCCAGCAGAGGTGGAACAGTGTTTCTACCGCGTGGCACAGGAAGCTCTGGAAAATATCGCTCGCCATGCCGAAGCCACGCGATTAGAAGTGTATTTGACCCAACAGAAAGGGCATTTGCAGTTGATAGTGAGCGATGATGGGAAGGGTTTTACTTCCAGGCAGATCCAGGCAGACGACCAACTGGGGCTGCGCGGGATGCATGAACGAGCGGAGCTGATTGGAGCCGGGCTCGATGTGGACAGCCAGCCTGACAGGGGAACACGAGTACGGTTGGAGTGGCAGGCGAAACCATGATTCGGGTATTGGTTTGTGATGACCAGGCGGTCGTGTGTGATGGATTGGAGATGATCCTTGACGCTGATCCGGAGATTGAGGTGGTGGGGGTGGCATACGATGGAGTAGAGGCCCTGGAGAAGATATCCAGGACGCGCCCCGATGTGGTATTGATGGACTTAAAAATGCCCGGGATGAACGGTATTCAAGCCACGCGGCATATTCACCAGGATTACCCGGAGGTCCGGGTGTTGGTGCTCACTACTTTCGGGGATGACGAATGGGTGTTTGACGCGATACGCAGTGGGGCTGCGGGCTACCTGCTCAAGGGTACGCCGCGGCAGGAGCTTGTTCGGGCAGTTAAGGGAACTGCGGCAGGGGGGACGCATGTTGATCCGGCAGTCGCCGGGAAATTGTTCGCGCATGTCGCCCAATCGCCTGCACATGCTGAAACGACGCTGGTCAGCGATTTGAGTGAGCGGGAAATTGAGGTTCTGCAGCTTCTTGCTCAGGGGCTGACCAACGCTGAAATTGCAGACCGCCTGTTCCTCACCCGGGGAACCGTGCGCAACTATGTCAGCTCTATCCTGGCTAAGCTGGGGGTTGAGGACCGCACCCAGGCGGCTCTTGCTGCCGCCCGTTATGGTTTCATCGCCAAGGATTAACAAAAACAGGGATTATTTCAATAACTCTGCGCTTAAAGCCTGAAGTTTATCGGTTTCCAGACCAGCCCCCAGTTGGTTGAAAATTTCCCGGGCCTGCGACAAGAACTGTTGTACCTGTTCGTAATTTTGACTGGCATGCGCCAGGCGCGCCAGGCTGACGTAAGATCGCCCCAACTCAAGTGGATTGTGGATGGTTTCGAACACTTTAATGCTTTGCTGGAGAAGCTCTTCTGAGCGCGGGTAATCCTGCTGAGCCAGGGCCACTTCTCCCAGCAGTCGTAATACCCAGCCCTGGTTTTCATCCGGAGCAGCAGGCCCGGCTTCTGACTGGGAACACAGCTTGTAAGCTTTATCGGAAACCAGCATTGCCTGTTCCAATTCTCCTAACCCCAAATAGGCCATTCCCAGGTAAGTGTTTGCTATGACCAGGTCATCCTGTGCGCCGATTTCCTCCAGGATTTGCAAACTCCGGTTGCCAAAATCCAGCGCATCCTGCCAGTTCTCGACCAGAATGGAAACGCGCGCCAGGTAGAGGTAAGCCAAACCGACGTGATAGGTGTGGCCAATCTGGCCTGCAATCGCGGCGGCTTTTTGGAGTTGAAGGGTTGCTTCCGGCACGTTCCCGCTGTCTAATTGAAGCAGACCCAGGTTGATCTGCACCTCGATCGTGCCCTCAACGTCACCCAGGTTCAAGTGCAGCTCCATGCTGCGGTTGAAGTTCTCCCGGGCAGCGTCCCAATCGCCTTGTTTCCAATTGAGCAGCCCAAGGTTATTGTAAGAGCGCGCCACTGCGACAGTATCTCCAGCCTCCTGCCGCAGTTCGAGGCTTTTGCGAACAAATTCGCTGGCCTGGTTAAGCTGGTCTTTCTGGTAGTACACCCCACCCAGGCGGTTATAGATGGAAGCCAGAACATCAAAACGTGGGGTATTTTCCAGAAGCGAGAGAGCGTCAATGAAGCTTTCCTGTGCATCGTCCAGGTTCCCGCGCCTGAACTGGATCCACCCGATGTCGTTCAGGATCAGGGCGTTTTCTTCGGGGGCAGGCTTATGCAGCTCGATCAGGATGTCTTGAGCGACAGAAAGGTCTTCAATGGCCTGCTCATATTCCCCCTGCCGTTCGAAGGTGATACCTACCTTGCGTCGCAGGGCGCTGCGCTCCTGGATATAGTCGGCTGGCTCCTGGTTCCCGATCAACTCCAGGGCTTGCAGGTAATGCTGGCGCGCCTGGGGGTATTCACCGGCCAGCACCAGGATATCTCCCAGGCCCATGTGAACCTGCAATTCCTGGTGGGGAGAGTGTTTGACTTTGGATAGGAGCTGCAAGGCTTCTTCGAAATGCTGTCGCGCCTGAGAGTTGGCATATCCCAATGCCGCTTTTTGCCCAGCCAGGATCAGATAATGCAGCGCGCGGTCCAGGCGGCTGCTGGCAGAAAAATGCCGGGCCAGGATTTCCACCTGTTCGTCCAGGCAATATTGGTAAATTGTCTCAATGGCTTCGGCTACCTGTTGGTGCATCTTGCGCCGGTCACGCTTGAGCAGCGTTGAATAGATAGCGTCGACCATTAAGATGTGGCGGAAGATATAGTTTTGTGCAACAGGGCTGGTAGGCGGGATCAGGAACTCACGTTCCACCAGTGTATCCAGCACATTTTCCGGCAGCGGCTGTTGGAGAACCTGGTTCAATACCGGCAGGCTGAAATCTTTGCCAATCACTGCGGCTACCTGCAGGGTATGGCGGTGCAGGCTGCCCAGCCGGTCAAAGCGGGCCAGGACCAGTCCCTGGACGGTGTCTGGAACCCCCAGGTCTTCCAGGTTGGTTCCCGGGGTTACGCGCCAATGACCGTCCTCACGTTGGATAGCGCCCTGGTCCAGCAGCATGCGCAAAGTTTCTTCCAGGTAGAGGGGGATACCTGCTGACCGCTGCAGGATCTGGCTGCGCAAGGACTGCGGGAGGTCGCGGATAGCCATCAACTCAAAAAGCAGGACTTCCGTCTGATCTGGGGACAGGCTGTGCAGTGGGATCAGATAAAAATTTGTTCCCAGGTTGTGCTGCGCCCACTCTACAGCCTGGTCTAGTGGCCCGGCCTGGACCTGGCGAGAGATGCCCAGGATGAAGATGGGCGCAAGCCGCAGAGCTTCAAGCAGAAAACGGAGCAGTTCCAGGGAGGCTTCGTCTGCCCAGTGCAAATCTTCCAGGATCAGCAGCACCGGGTGCTGCCTGGCTGCGCTGATAAGCAGGCTGCGCACCGCCAGAAAAGTTTGCTTTCGCAGCTGGCCGGCCTCTAAAAAAGCAATGCGGTCAGCCGATGCCGGATCGGAAAATGGCAAGGACAACAGGTTTTCTAGCAATGGAAGAATTGCAGCCGCCCGTCTTCCCATGAGAGCTGTGACTGATTCGTGCAGCCGCTGTCGGGTCATCTCGACAGGAGTTCCAGGGGTAATGTTCAGAAGATGGAACAGCACACCCTGGAAGACACCGTAGGAAATAGCGTGGCGGTGCGCCATGCTCTGGCCTTCCAGTACCTGGATGCCAGCCGGGTCAAGACTTTTACGAAACTCAGTAGTCAGGCGGCTTTTTCCCAGGCCCGCCTCACCCGTGATCAATCCAAACTGACCACGCTCGTGATTGTATAGATCGTTGAGTGCCAGCTTGAGCTGGTTCAGCTCTTTTTCGCGCCCGATCATGGGGGCATGCAGACCCTCAATGCCGCGCACCCGCCCAGGGGCTGCTTTGGCTCCCAATATGCGGTAACTGTTGATGGCTTTACTGATACCCTTGAGCTGAAGACCAGAAAAAACCTGATAATCAAACAGGGCGCGGGTCTGGCGGTAAACACTTTCGCTGACCAGGGTTGTACCGGGCTGCGCGGCCTCCTCCAGGCGGTGAGCAAGGTTAACCGTATCGCCAATGGCGGTGTAGTTCATCAGGAGGTTCGATCCAATCCCTCCGACAACTACTTCGCCCGAATTGAGACCGATGTGCATTCTCAAGTCCTGACCCAGTTGTGGAAAAAGCTCATGGCTAAGCTGGGACACGTCTTTTTGCATATCCAGGGCAGCGAGGCAGGCTCGTTCAGCATTATTCTCATGCATGATGGGCGCGCCAAATAAAGCCATCAGGCCATCACCAGTCAGCTTGTCTACAATTCCCTCGTATTTATAAACACAATTGACCAACAGGTGGATATAGCGCTGGATCAGCTCGAATATTTCTTCGCTGTCCATGCGCTCAGAAAGGGATGTATAGCCTGTCAGGTCAGCGAACAGGATGGTCACATTACGCCGCTGTCCGGAAGCCTCTATCCCAGCGCGGCGCAGACGCTCTGCCAGGTCAGCGCCCATCATCACCCCCAGTGTCTGGGATAGCTGCTCGGCCGGCGGGGTCTGCGAGGGGGCCTGGACCTCCAGGCGAGTTCCGCAGTTTCCGCAGAAGCGCATACCAGGGGGATTATCGAAGCCACATTGGTTGCAGTGTGTAGTCATGATGATCGTTAAAAGCGGTTCGAAATGAGTTGACAATCTGACATAAGGTAATTATAATTCAACCTCACTGCCCCGGCAGCCATTTGCTGGGGCAAAATCTTGCCTGAAATCTCCAACTTCCCCATCGAGCGGCGCAGTGTTGGTGTTGCAGATCTGAAATGGAACAGATCCTGGTGCGGCTGGGATGGTGAAGTGAAGATTGGAGGAATGAAAAATGAAGTATGCTATTGTTGAAGACGGCGGGAAGCAGTACAAAGCCGTCGAAGGCGGTTACATTGATGTTGACCGCTTTGCAGCCGAAGCAGGTGATGCGGTTGACTTGAGCCGTGTCCTGTTGGTGGCGGATGGTGATGCGGTGCTGGTAGGCACCCCTGTGGTTGCAGGCGCCAAGGTGCAGGCGACCGTGGTTGAGGAAGTGAAAGGCCCCAAGGTGATTGTGTTCAAATACCGGCCTAAGAAGCGGTACCGTGTGAAGACCGGTCACCGCCAGAAGTATACTCGATTGCAGATTCATTCTATCACCGTGGGAGAGTGAGGTAGATATGGCGCACAAGAAAGGTGGCGGTTCCAGCCGCAACGGTCGTGACAGTAAAGGTCAGCGCCTGGGTGTGAAGAAGTTTAGCGGTGAATTTGTTCGTTCCGGCAATATCCTGGTCCGCCAGCGCGGGACGCACATCAAGCCAGGCGAGAATGTTGACATTGGTAAAGATGATACCCTGTTTGCCACGGTGGATGGTACCGTGGTCTTTGAGACCATTCGCGATGACCGTAAACGCGTCAAAGTGGTCCCTGTGGCGCAGCAGGTTGAGGAATAACATTGGGCGGTAGCGCTGTTCAACAGCGCACTGCAAAGATGTGTTGAGGAAATTGAGATGAAACAAGGTATTCACCCCAACTATTACCCGGATGCGAAGGTGATCTGTGCATGTGGTAACACCTGGAACACGGGTTCTACCAAGAAGGTGATCCACACGGATGTGTGCTCGAAGTGTCACCCTTTCTACACCGGTGAGCAGCGCATTGTGGACACTGAAGGCCAGGTTGATCGCTTCTATAAGAAGCTGCAAGCCCGCCAGCAGTATGTACAGGAACTGGAAGCCCGCGAAGCGGCACGCACCTCTCTTGACCGGTCAATCACAGAACTCAACCTGGGTGAGCGCGCCAATGAAGCGTTGGCTAAGGCTGGCATCACTACGGTTGGTCATGCCCTGGATAAGCTTTCACAGGGTGAGAGCGGCCTGCTGGCTATTGATGGCTTTGGGCGAAAGTCGCTGGCTGACCTTAAAAAGAGGCTGCGCCAGTTCGGTTATGACCTGCCCGAAGCGGCAGAGGAGATTATCGTCTGATCCGGGTGGTTCTTCACCAGGCTTATCAGCCGGCTGATCGTGATTGCGACCGCACAGGCGGTCGCAATTACTTTAACCCACCTGAATCGCGGTACAATAACGATCATTCCCCCACAATTTTGAAGGCAAGGATTGTGAATGAAACATCATACTGGCTCAATAGAAGTGATCACTGGTTCGATGTTTAGTGGCAAGACAGATGAACTGATCCGTCGTCTGCGGCGCGCCACGATTGCCCGCCAAAAAGTGCAGGTTTTCAAGCCAGCCATTGATAACCGGTATGCGGTAGAAAAGGTCACCTCCCACGCAGGCAGTGATTTTGCAGCACAGCCTGTGCGCAGTGCGAGCGAAATCTCTGTTCAAATGGTAAAAGGGACTACCGTTGTAGCGATCGATGAGGCCCAATTTTTTGATGTGGGGATCATTGCGATATGCCAGGCTATGGCGGATCGCGGTATTCGCGTGATTGTGGCTGGTTTGGATACTGATTTCCGTGGGGAGCCGTTTGGTCCCATGCCGGTGTTGATGGCCCAGGCAGAAGTTGTGGATAAGTTACATGCCATATGCATGGTATGTGGTGAGCCAGCCAGCCGCACACAGCGCCTGATCGACGGCCGGCCAGCTAATTATGAAGATCCCGTGGTGGTGGTGGGCGCATCTGAATTGTATGAGGCGCGCTGTCGCAAGCACCACGAGGTTCCTCGCAACCTATAACCCTCGGAAGGTGAAAGATGCAAGATTATCGTGAATACCTGGATGAGATCCTGGTTTCATCAGATCAGCTGCAGACGCGGATCAAGGAGATGGGTGACCAGATCAGCCGTGATTATGCTGGCCAGACTCTGCATTTGATTTGCATTTTGCGCGGTGGCGTGTTATTCCTCACGGACCTGATGCGGCACATCACGGTGCCGCTGACCATTGACTTCATGGCTGTTTCTTCCTATGGGGTGAACCGCCAGAGCACTGGCCAGGTGCGCATCACGCTGGACCTTGAAAGACAGATCCAGAACCTGAACGTCATGCTGGTGGAAGATATTGTTGACAGCGGGTATACCATCTCTGCAGTGCTGGATGTGCTGCGCACGCGACATCCCCGGTCACTGCGGGTGTGTACCCTGCTGGATAAGCCGGAACGGCGTGAAGTGGATGTGCCCATCGATTACCGAGGATTCTCCATTGCCAACAAGTTTGTCTTTGGGTATGGGCTGGACATGGATGAGTATTACCGCAACCTGCCCTTTATCGCCACGGTTGATCTAAAGCGTTATCGCCCAGACGGATAGAGGCGCGGTTTGTACCATCTTGAAGATCTGCTTGCCCAGGTTAGATCTGCGCTCCCCCGGCGGAAGGTTTATCTGGTCGGTGGTGCGGTGCGGGATATGCTGCTGGGGCGCCCGGTCCACGATCTGGACTTTGTCCTGGGAAGTGGCACCATTCGTTCAAGCCGCCAGGTGGCCGATGCGTTGGGTGGGGCGTTCTTTGCCCTGGATGCAGAGCGAGATATGGGTCGGGTGATCCTGGTCAATCCTGGGGGAGAGCGGATGAAACTTGACTTTGCCGCGCTGCGCGGGGCGGACCTTGAGAATGATCTTCGCCTGCGCGATTTTACTATTAATGCCATGGCTGTCGATATTGACCACCCGGAAGTGGTGCTCGACCCCCTGGGAGGGGCGGCGGACCTGCGACAGGGGGTTATTCGTCAGTGTACATCCAGCGCCCTTGCTGATGACCCGGTGCGAATCTTGCGTGGAATACGCCAGTCGGTAGAATTTGGTTTTCGCATTCACCCTGAAACCATTCGCCTGATACGCCAATCTGCCCTGTTGCTCCCGTCTGTTTCTCCTGAACGCCTGAGGGATGAACTGTTCCATGTCTTTGAGGGTCCCCAGCCTGCCACGGCTCTGCGCGTCCTGGATACCCTGGGTATCCTGCCTTATATTCTTCCAGAACTTCCAGCTTTGAAAGGCGTTCAGCAATCGGCCCCGCATGTCTCCGATGTGTGGACGCACACGCTGGATGTCATTCAGCGTTTGAACCAGGTGCTGCAGGTTCTTGACCTGGTCCCGGATGAAGAAAATTCTGCTAACCTGGCTATGGGGCTGCTTTCTGTGCGCCTGGGACGTTATCGCCAGCAGATTCATAAGCATCTGGAACAATCATTGAACCCTGATCGATCGCTGCGCGGGCTTTTAGTGATGGCAGCGTTGTATCATGATGTGGCCAAGCCTGTTACCCGCCTGGTAGAACCGGGCGGTCGGGTGCGCTTCTTTGAACACGAACAGCGTGGCGCCTGGACCGTTTCAGAGCGCGCCCAAGAGCTGCGGTTGAGTAATGATGAAACCGGGCGGCTGCGCACAATTATTCACGGACACCTGCGCCCAATTCTGTTGGCACAGGTGGAGCAAGGCCCTTCCAATCGGGCAGTCTACCACTTCTTCCGAGATACTGGCCTGGCTGGGGTGGATATCTGCCTGCTCTCGCTGGCAGATGTGCTGGCGACTTATGGACCCGACCTGCCGCAGGATGTATGGAAAAGACAATTGGATGTTGTCAGGACATTATTAGAGGCCTGGTGGGAGAAGCCGGAGGAAAGAGTCTCTCCCCCGGCGTTGATTAACGGGACTGTGCTGATGCATGAATTTGGCTTGCAGCCTGGCCCTAAGATTGGGCAGCTCCTGGATGCTGTGCGTGAAGCCCAGGTCACTGCTCAGGTACATACCCGCCAGCAGGCACTGGACTTCGTACGCCAAAAATTGGAATCAGGGGTGGATTAAGGGAAGATCTCTTCCAGGAAGGGCAGGTAAAAGCAGCGGCAGCCCAGGCTGTGTGAGCAACCCTCTACCGGCAGGACAGGAACCTGATCTTTAGGATATGCCCCTTCGACCTCATGGCACGCAGGGCAGCAGTTGGCATCTACCATTAACCGCACATATTTTACTCGCGGGTTTTCCTTAAATTGTTTAAGGGCCACAGCTGTATTAGACCATTCACTCAAATCAGCCTGGCAGTTCACACACACAGCCGCCGTGTCCGGCGATTGGGCAGAGCATTTTGAACAGATCTGCACGACGAGCCTCCTGTGAAGATTTTCCCTATTCTAACCTAACTTGATGTAGTCTTCAATCCAACAATCCAGAATCCAGCGGTTTGCGGTTGTAACGGCCAATTAGAGAAACGACTTCTGCCGCAGTCTCTTCGATGGACTTGGCGGTAACATCCACCAGCGGCCAATCCCGGCGGCGGTCAAAGATTTCGTAAGCATAGGCTACCTCCCGGCGGATGTGTTCCAGGTCGGCGTACCCTTTGTCTTGAGTTCCCAGGCGCAGAGCGCGTATCTTTCGGAAATCAACCAATTGTTCTACCCGCGCAACCAGGGCAATTACCCGGCCGCGCGGCACGCTGAACAGTTCCTCGGGAGGCTCTACACCCAGCATCAAAGGGACATTGGCCACGCGCCAGCCGCGAAAAGAGAGATAAATACTGAGCGGGGTCTTGGATGTGCGCGAGACACCTACCAGGATAATCTCTGCCAGGTCCAACTCATGGGTATTGTGCCCATCATCATGATGGAAGGTGAAATCGATGGCATCGATGCGTCGCAGGTAGGCAGAATCAAAGGGCTGGAACAACCCAGGTTCAGAGCGCGGCTGGATGGAGAGCAGCTCGGAGAGGCGCGCCAACAATGGTCCCATCAAGTCAATGGTGGTGATGTTGGCCGCACGCCCTTCGGTGAATATCAGGTGGCGCAAGGTATCCGATACCAGTGTGTGGACGATGATCCCCTTTTTCTTCTCGGCCTCCTGTATTACAGCATGCACCTGCTCCGGGGTGCGCACCCCTCCATGGCGACTGATAGAGATAGCCTGACCGGTGAACTGCGTCAGGGCGGCGCGAATCACGTTTTCTGCCGTGCCGCCGGTGGCATCTGAGACAGCGAAAACATGGATCATGGGTGCCCTCCTAATCGCATATCTGAGGTAGAATAGTTTTATTACTTTCTCGATGAAAGGCAGAATCACAGGTGTTCCTGTGGTTAATTTAATTGTATAGTAAATGATGCAAAAAACAACTCAAATACTGTTGACGAATGATGATGGCATCCAGTCTCCAGGACTCATGGCGGCTGCAGGAGCGTTGAGTGCATTGGGTTATGTGACAGTGGCAGCCCCCCGCGACCAGTTTTCTGGTGCTGGTCGCAGTCTGCCCAGTACCTCAGATGGCCTGATCCATCCCCGGCAGGCTGGGGTAAATGGGGGGATGTGGCAGGTGTATGCGGTTGGTGGGACACCGGCGCAGGTTGTGCTGCACGCGGTATTAGAGATCCTGCCCGTAAAGCCGGATCTGGTTGTTTCGGGGATTAATTTCGGCGAGAATGTTGGCAGCGGTGTAACTATCTCTGGAACAGTTGGCGCGGCACTGGAAGCTGCAGCAATGGGGATGCAATCGTTGGCGGTATCGCTGGAGACGGATCCCCGGCACCATCTTTCTTATTCGTCAGAGGTGGATTTCTCCACAGCCGCGTTCTTTACTGCCTATTTCGCCCGTTTACTGCTGGACCGGAAAATGCCACCCGATGTGGATGTATTGAAAGTGGACGTTCCGTGTGATGCCACATCAGAAACCCCCTGGGAAATGACCCGCCTGTCGCGTATGCGCTATTATGAGCCCATACCGCCGGCGCGCACCTCCTGGGAAACCCCGGCATCGGTTGGCTATCACTTGGCGTGTTGTCCGGAGGAAGACGCTCCCGATACGGATGTCTATGTACTGAGAGTCAAGCGGCACGTGGCAGTGACGCCAATCAGCCTGGATATGACCTCTCGGGTAGATTTGCAGGAATTTGACCGCCTGCTGCGCAACGGGTAAATTTAAGGCACCCCCCAGCGCTCAGTTTTCAAGCCGCTGAAATATCCTCAGAATCTGGGGGTGGATCGCCGGGTTGGCGGCCAGGATAGAGTAGGGGGGCTGCATATAATCAGGATCTCCCTGCACACTGGTGACCACCGCACCTGCTTCTTCGGCGATTAAACCCCCCGCAGCAATGTCCCACGGACGCAAGCGCAGCTGCCAGGTTCCATCTAACCGTCCGGCCGCCAGGTAACAGAGGTCCATGGCAACCGCGCCAATGTGGATCACACCCTGCGTACGCACCATGAGAAAGTCATTTTGCGTCAGGTTGTTGGCCGGGTTTGTGTGCACATCAAAAGGGAAACCTGTGGACAGCAAGCTGCGTTCCAATCGGGCCTCTGATGTCACCCGGATGGGCTGGTGATTTAACCAGGCGCCCTGGCCGTGCTGAGCTGTATACATTTCATCCGATATTGGATCGTAAATGGCTCCCATCTGCATCTTGCCATCCAGAGCAAAGGCAATGGAGACGACAAAAAACGGTAAGCCGTGGGCAAAATTGATCGTCCCATCGATGGGGTCCAGGTACCAGACGAAGCGCCTGTCTCCGGCCAGGTGCCCGCTTTCCTCAGTCTCAACCATATGTTCCGGGAAGCGGCGCTGGATCTCTTCCAGGAGATAAGCCTCTGCCTGGTGGTCGGACTCAGTAACCGGGTCGACCACACCTTTGTATTCCACGTGCAGGTGATTCTCAAAACCAGGGCGAGGTTGGTATCCCTGTCGAACGATTGCACCCGCGCCGCGGGCCATGAGTTCCAGATCAGAGAGGGTTGGCAGCATATTATTGGCCTGTTTGATTTAGTCTTTGCAGGGAACGGTAGACTTCGTCCAGCTCATTCTGGATTTCATCACGTTGGGCACGCGCCTCGGCGAGCAGAGCCTGGTAAGCGGGTTTCTGGTCTTCTGGAAGTGTTTCCAGCAGCCGCTCGGTGCGAGTGATTTGTACATTTTTATAGTGAAGCTTGGACTCCAGGCGTTCGCGATAGCCGTGGATAAATTCACGCGTACTCAATGAGGATGTCTGTGTGGGCGGGGATTTGAGCACTTATTCTACCATGTCCAGGAACTGCCCGGTATCTACTGGCTTTTCGATGAAGCGAGCTCCACCCAGGCTGAGGGCAAAAGCCTGGTCCTCAGGAGTCACATAGGTGGCGGACAGGAAGATCATTGGGATATGCCGGGTCCTGGGATTCATCCGCAGGCGGTGACCCAGGGCGTACCCATCCAGCTTTGGCATCAAGATGTCGGAAACGACCAGCGATGGCAGCTGGCGGTCGATCTTCTCCAACGCCTCCATACCATTTGTGGCGGTGACCACTGGATATCCCATGAACTTGAGCGCCACCTCTAACAGCTCGAGAATATTGGGAAAATCCTCAACCACCAGGATCGGTCCGCTGAGTTGTTTTATGTCCATCTTATACTCTTTCTAACTAAGAAATTCCCTGGTGCTCAGCCTCCAGGCGGGAAAAGAAATCTGCCAGGAAACGGTGGCGTTCTTGCGCCAGGGTGCGGCCTGTCTGGGTATACAGGCGGTCTTTTAGCTTTTGCAGCTTGAACAGATATTCATGATAAGCACTGTACAACTCGCCGGGTAAGAGGCTGCCGCTGGCAACAAACTGCGGAGACGGCGGGTAGAAGGCCGGCATCCCTGCCTGCGCCGCATAAGCTACTGCCCGGGCCGCGCCTGTGGCGCCAATCGCATCCAGCTTGTCTGCATCGAACAACACCCTGGCCTCCAGGGTCGCGGGCGGCTCAGACGGGTTGCGAAAGCGGTGGGAGCGGATGCAGTGCTCCACCCGGGCAATGCGTTCCTCCTGCCAGTTTTCGGCCAGGAGCACCTTGCGGGCGAAGGAAGCGCTTGCATGGTGGTGGGTCTGGCGGTGCTCCAGGGATGCATCCGGACTGGCGGGTGAACAGGCTGGATCCTGGGCATCATGCAACAATGCAGCTGCAAATACAATTTCCTCATCAGCCCCTTCGGCCAATGCCAGGCGGCAGGCCAGATGAACCACGCGCTCAATATGATCAAATCCATGAGCTGGATCTGATGTTGGATACCATAGGCGGGCCTGTTCGAAGGTGATCATGGTCAGAAACCTGGTTTGGCGGGAACTCTGTTGCAGTTCATACTACTGGATGAGGCAGAGTTGAGCCGGAAGCAAAAGAGTTACACGGGGTAGATCCGCCCTTTCTTGACCACGGTTTGCACCAGGTTGCTGCCGAAGCGGTAGCCCAGGTGACGGTAGTCAGCCACATGTAGCATCAACAAGTCAGCCTGTTTTCCCGGTTCGAGCGAACCGACCCGATCAGCCATATGGATTGCCTGGGCAGAGTTAATAGTGGCAGCAGCGATCGCCTGTGCTGGGGTGAGGCGCATATAACGGCAAGCCAGGGCAATGGAGAACTGCATATTTTCGCACCAGGCAGTGCCCGGATTCAAATCTGTAGCCAGTGCGAGGATTCCGCCAGCATCCAGGATAGCCTGTGCCGGGGTGTACAGGTGCTCAGAAAGGCCAAATGGCGTGCATGGCAGGGCAACAGCCACAGTATTACTCTTTCCCAGGGTGGTGATGTCTTCAATTGAAGTTTTCACCAGGTGGTCTGCTGAGGCTGAGCCGATCTCTGCTGCCAGGGAAGCGCCTCCCAGGTTTTCAAATTCATCGGCGTGGATCTTGGTTGGAAAGCCCAGCTCTTTTGCACGGCTGAGCAGGCGGCGGGAGTGTTCAAGGCTGAAGGCGCCACGCTCACAGAAGACATCTACAAAAGGCAGATGAAAATCAGGAGCGTGATGCGGCCACCATTCCAGCAGGATGGGCAGGATCGTCTCGCACATTACATCTACATATTCATCCGGGCACTGGTTGTATTCCGGTGGGATGGCATGTGCACCCAGAAAGGTGAAGCCCAACTCCAGCGGCCCTTCAGCGTTCAGCGCCAGAAGCGCCTGGAGCATGCGCAATTCTACTGCGGCGCGCAATCCGTAACCCGTCTTGACCTCAGCGGTAGTGGTGCCGAAATTGAACATATTCCACAGCCGGGGACGGGTTTCGGCCATCATTTTTCCCAGGGAAGCGGTGCGGGTGGCGTGAACGGTGGAGAGAATCCCTCCACCCGCCGCCAGGATTTCCATATAGCTTTTTCCCTGCAGACGCATCTCAAATTCTGCTGCCCGGTCCCCTACCCAGATGGCATGGGTGTGAGGATCAACAAAACCAGGCATAACCACTTTGTCACTGGCGTCCAGGCAGGGTTCATTAGGATAGGCCTGGCGCAGCTCTGCAGTCGGGCCGACTGCCAGGATTGTTTGGTCACGGAATACCACAGCGCCGTTGGGGATGATCCCCAGCCTTCCCAGATCATGGCCACGCTGTGGGCCACCGGCCAGAGTGAGCAATTGGGATGCAGAGTGGATTAACATATCAAGATTGGGTATACTGGAAGAGATAAGGTTCCAGAAATTATCCCACGAATGGTGAAGTTTGGCAATCGGACAGAAGAGTGATTGATTATTGGAGTAATGGTAATGATGACTGGTTTTCGAATTGAACGAGATTCGCTGGGGGAACTGCAGGTTCCTGCAGATGCTTTGTATGGCATCCAAACGCAGCGTGCGGTGAACAACTTTCCTATTTCTGGGCTGCGTCCCTGGCGGGCTTTTATCTGGTCAATGGGGCTCATCAAGCGCGCCGCGGCTGAGGTGAACCGTGACCTGGGTATGTTGGATGGAACCCGCGCGGCTGCCATTGTCCAGGCTGCTCGGGAGGTGATGGATGGCCAGTGGGACAGCCAGTTTGTGGTTGATCCCTTTCAAGCGGGGGCAGGCACCAGCCATAATATGAACATCAATGAGGTCATTGCCAATCGCGCTACCCTGCTCCTGGGCGGGAGCCTGGGTGAATACCGGGTGCACCCTAATGATCATGTCAATATGGCCCAATCGACGAATGACACCATCCCCACAGCCATTCGTCTGGGGGTGCTTTGGCGGCTGGAGGAACTGCTGGCAGTTGTCTTCGAATTGGCTGCAGCTCTGCAGGAGAAATCTCGGGAATTTGACCCGCTGGTGAAATCTGGGAGGACTCACTTGCAGGATGCAGTGCCGGTGCGCCTGGGCCAGGAATTTGGCGCGTACGCCACTGCGGTGGAACGCGATGCCGGGCGCCTGCAACGAGCAGCCGATGGGCTGCGGCGCCTGGGGATCGGGGGCACTGCGGTGGGCAGTGGCCTGAATGCCCACCAGGAGTATCACCGGCGCATGGTGCGACGGCTTACGGAATTGAGCAGGCTCGAGCTGTATACTTCGGATAATTTATTTGAGAGTATGCAATCCATGGCTGATGCGGCTGACTTCTCAGCCTCGCTGCGCACCCTGGCGATCACCCTGACGCGTATAGCCAATGACTTCCGCCTGCTTGCGTCTGGCCCTGCGACTGGCCTGGATGAGATCCGCCTGCCAGCAGTGCAGCCGGGATCTAGTATCATGCCTGGGAAAGTTAACCCGGTGCTGGCCGAAATGCTCAATATGGCTATGTTCCATGTTCAGGGCTGCGACCTGGTGGTGTCTCTGGCTGCCCAGGCCGGGCAACTAGAACTGAATGTGATGATGCCAATTATAGCTCACAACCTGTTTGAGGCGATGCAGGTGACCATTGCCGCGGTACGGGAGTTCACCGGGCGGTGTGTGCGGGGGCTGCAGGCTAATTCTGATAAGGCGGCTGGATGGCTTGAGCATAATGCCATTGTGGTTACTGCACTCAATCCTTTGATCGGTTACCAGGCTGGGGCTCAACTGGTAAAAGAAGCCCTGGCCAGCGGTCGCACCGTACGGCAGGTTGCTGTTGAGCGGGCATTGGCGGGAGAACTGCATGATCAAGCGGAGGGGCGTCCCATTTCGCAAGCGGAGGTGGAAGCAGCGTTGGGGAACATGCGCCGGCTGACAGAAGGTGGGATCTTTGGCGGGGGAATGGGAGGGTAGTGGTTGGAGATTGGGGTATAATTTTTCTTTAAGATGAAAACACTTGCCTATAAGATAGTCCGCTTCTTTATCGTCATTTTTGTGCGATTGAGTTCGCACATCACTTTACATGGGTTGGAAAACCTGCCCACTTCAGGTGCTTATGTTGTGGTTGCCAATCACCTGGGACGCATGGATGTCCCCCTTGTGTACTATATTCTGGAGCGGACAGATGTGATCATGTTGGCGGCAGAAAAGTACCGTGAGCATTTCTTCACCCGGGTTTTCTTCCGCATGCTGGATGGAATTTTTATTGACCGCTTTGGGGCTGATTTTGGCCCGGTGCGCGAAGTCCTTGCACGGATCAAAGCGGGGGGTGTGTTGGTGCTGGCCCCTGAAGGCACGCGCAGCCCGACCGAGGCGTTAATCGAAGGCCGGGATGGGGCAAGCTACCTGGCAGCTAAAACGGGAGTCCCGGTGCTGCCGGTGGCCTTGATTGGCACCGAGGACCGCATTGTCAAGCAGCGCCTCAAGCATTTTCAGAAGCTGGACATCACGATTTGGGCGGGTAAAACATTTTATTTACCACCACTCAAAGGCCGGAACCGGGAAGCACAGCTAAAGCAGCATACCGATGAAATCATGTGTCAGATCGGAGCGCTGCTCCCACTGCAGTATCGCGGCGTTTATGCAGATCATCCGCGCCTGAAAGAGATTCTTGCACAACAGGAGAAAGTGAACGATGGGACTCAGAACTGATCTTGAAGAGGGGCTGAAGGATGCTTTGCGTTCTGGCGATGAACTCCGCAAGCGCACTTTGCGCATGGCACTCTCGGCGATCAAGTTTGCTGAAGTGGAAAAACGTGTTCCCCTGGATGATGCTGCGATGACGGCGATCCTGCAGAAGGAGATTAAATCGCGCCAGGAATCGCTGGCCGAGGCGCAGCGTTTCAACCGCCCAGACCTGGAAGCCGCGGCGCGGGATGAGATCGCCGTGCTGGAAGCTTATCTTCCAAAACAATTAGGCGCTGAGGAATTGGATTCCCTGGCGCAGCAGGCCATTGCGGATGTGGGAGCAACCACGATACGCGAGATGGGCCAGGTCATGAAGGTATTGATTCCGCGTCTACAGGGACGCGCCAGCGGCGATCAGGCCAGCCAGGCGGTTCGCCGCTTGTTGCAGTAAGGGCGTCCTGGAAAATGCGGATGGCAAAGCCGACATAATCCATGGTGGAATCCTCGGAGCCTACCACTGCTTCCCTCAACTTCAGAAGAGCCCGGGCAGCCCTTCTAGTGGCTTTATCCTGGATGTTTTTGGCTGTCGCTCTGCTGGCTCCGATCCTGCTTCACCTGCCGCCAGCCTCCCTCCAGTTGGGGGAGGTTGCCTCGCAGGATGTGCTGGCACCGCTGGCGATCACCTATACCAGCAATGTGCTGACCGAGATCCGGCGTGAGGCGGCTGAGCGTGCAGTAGCTCCGGTGTATTCACCACCGGATACGGGGATCGCCCGCCAACAGTTGGAGCGGTTACGCACAGCTCTATCCTATATCAACAACGTCCGTTCAGACACTTATGCCAGCTCAGAACAAAAGCTGAAGGACCTGGGGGCGCTGGATGCGCTGAAACTGGCACCCGAAACCGCTGCTGGTCTGCTGGATCTCAGTGAAGGCCACTGGCAGGCGGTGCAGCAGGAGTCGGTGCGGGTGCTTGAGCAGGTGATGCGCACCTCTATCCGGCCCGAGCGCCTGGAAGACGCTCAGGCTTCCATTCCAATGTTAATAAGCCTGTCGCTGCCTGACGCACAGGCCATACAGATTGAGCAACTGGTTTCCCCCTTTGTGGTGGCCAATAGCTTTTTGAATGAAACCCTGACCCAGGCGGCACGGCAGAAGGCACGTGACGCGGTTGGGCCAGTTGTTGAGGCGTTTGTCCCTGGAGAATCGATCATTTCACGAGGTCGGGTGATCACCGCTGCTGACGTAGAGGCAATGGAACAGGTGGGTCTGATGCGCCCGCGCCTGCGCTGGCAGGATGTTGCCGGCGCCCTGTTGATCAGCGGTTTGATGCTGGCTCTGCTGGGTTTTTATTTGCGCGCCAAGCCGGCGGTTTCCAGGGAGCCTTACAGCTTAATGGTGATATCCCTGTTGTTCCTGGCTTTTCTGTTCGGCGGGCGCATGGCTTTTGACACCCGGTCGGCGTTTAGTTACGCTTACCCGTTAGCAGCTTATACGCTGATCGTTTCGGCGCTATTCAGCACCCAGCCAGCCGTGGTTTCCTCGCTGCCCCTGGCGATCCTGGTGGGGTATGGTTTCCCTGACTCGCTTGAAATCACTTTGTATTATATAATGACCGGCTTGTTTGGGGCTTTTGCCCTGGGGCGCGGACGGCGTATTGGTTCGTTCTTCCTGGCAGGGCTGGCAGTCGCTTTTTCTGGGGCTGTCGTCTTAATCGTATTGCGGCTGCCGCTGTTGAGCACCAATTGGTGGGACCTGGGGATGGTGTTGGGTATCCCGCTGCTCAATGGCCTGGCTACTGCAGCGCTGACGCTGCTGTTGGAAGTGTTTGCTGCCAGCGGTTTCCGCATGGCGACTCCCATGCACCTGATGGAACTGACGCGTCCCGACCATCCCCTGCTGGGCATGATCCTGCAGAAAGCCCCGGGTACATATCAGCACAGTTTGCAGCTTGCCAACCTGGCGGAGCAGGCGGCGGAGCGTATCGGAGCTGATCCATTGCTCACTCGGGTTGGCGCCCTGTATCATGACGCAGGCAAAGCACTCAACCCATTTTGTTTTATTGAAAACCAGCTGCCAGGGTTCACCAACCCTCATGATGAGATGGATCCGCTGACTAGTGCCCAGGTGATCATCCGCCATGTCCCAGACGGTTATGAGCTGGTGAATAAATATCGCCTGCCGCGCCTGGTATGTGACTTTGTGGTCCAGCACCACGGCACCATGATTACCCAGTTTCAGTACCATCGCGCTCTTGAGGCAGCAGGAGGAGATGAAGGCAAGGTAGATATTCGAAAATTTCGTTACCCTGGCCCTCGTCCGCGCAGCAAAGAGACCGCTCTGTTGATGTTGGCTGATGGCTGTGAGGCGCGGGTCCGGGCTGAGGCGCCAAAGGACGAAGCTGCGCTGCGTAAGCTGATTAAAGAGGTGATTGATAATCGCGTTGCCCGGCGGCAGTTGGACGAGACTAATCTCACCTTGCGTGACCTGGACACTATCCTGGATTCTTTTACTTCGACCCTGCGTGGCTTTTATCATTCCCGGGTAAAATATCCTGCCTTAGAGAGCCCTGGCGAGCAGGTCCCCAGCCTGGCACCTTCCAGCCTGGATGTTTCAACTAACCCTTTGCGCTCGAGCCAATCCTCCCCCTCAACGGCTGAAGCCAGACCGGCCGCAGCCCTAACCCCAAAGAAAATGTGATGATTGAACTTCAATTTGCCGATGTGATTGTCCCAGAAATTGAGGCCCTGCCTGGCTGCCAGCAGTGGCTGGAAATTGCGGCCCAGGAAGTCCTGCGCCTGGCTGGTGAGGATGCCAGCGATAATATGACCATTGTGCTCTCGGATGACGATGAACTGCGGCGGCTGAACATGCAGTTCCTGGAGAATGATGTCCCAACGGATGTCCTTTCCTTTCCATCCGGGGAATATGATCCTGATACCCAGGCGAATTACCTGGGGGATATCATTATTTCCCTGGCACGCGCCCAGATGCAATCTACGCAGGCCGGACATCCATTGAAAGATGAACTGCAGCTGCTGGTGGTGCACGGTGTGCTCCATCTTTTAGGGTACGATCACCTGGAAGAAGATGAAAAGGTAGAAATGTGGCGTGTCCAGGCGGAGGCGCTAGAACTTCTGGGCTGCTCGCCTTCCGCAATTCCCCGTTGAGTTTTCCAGGATGATAGTTCATGATCCGCTCCATCCTTGAGAAGCGTATGGAATCCTTTCGATGTGCCTTTGCCGGTTGGCGGCAGGTGGTTGAGAGCCAGCCCAATGCTCGCATCCATGCCGTCGCTACCCTGCTGGTAGTGGGACTGTCTGTCTGGCTGGAGTTGCCGCGAGGTGATTGGGCGGTGTTGGTTCTGGGAATTGGCCTGGTGTGGACTGCAGAAATGCTGAATACCGCGATTGAATACTCGGTAGATCTGGCAAGCCCCGGACGGAATCCGCTGGCAAGGGCGAGTAAAGATGTTGCAGCAGGCGCCGTCCTGGCTGCCTCAGCCTGTGCTGTGGTGATCGGTACCTTAATCCTGGGGCCTCCCTTGTGGGAGAAGCTCAAGGTATTGTGTTTCTGGTTCTATTAAGTCTGGAGCCGCTGCGAGGTGAACATGTCTGGTTTCTCTTTTCGTTTTGGAACGGTTGGCTCGCCGCTCTCGACCCCTAAAAAGCCTGGTGGAAGTGTGGGGGCGGTGCTGCGGAGCGCTGAATTGGGGCTGGATACCCTTGAGCTTGGCTGGGTGCAGTCGGTGCGGGTCAGTGAAGAGACATGCGCCAGCATCCGCCAGACGGCTATCGAAAACGCTCTGCACATCAGCGTTCATGCACCCTATTTCATTAACCTAAATGCTGACGATGAAGAGTGGCCTAAATCGCGTAAGCGCCTGATGGATGCTGCCCATTTTGGCAACCTGGCAGGGGCGACCGATATCGTCTTTCACCCCGGTTCATATTTCGGACTCCCACCTGAGCAGGTGCTGCCGCGGGCGGTGGAGCGCCTGCGAGGCTGTGCGGAGGAACTGCAGCAGGCTGGCAATCCTGCCTGCCTGCGCCCAGAGACAATGGGCAAGTCTGCCATGCTGGGATCCCTGGAAGACACCCTGACCATGGCGCAAGCTGTCCCCGGAGTGTTTCCCTGTATGGATTTTGCCCACCTGCATGCGCGCCCTGGAGATGGTTCCTTCAACACATTGGATGAGTGGTTGGCTGTCCTGGAAAGATATGGGAACAGTCTGGGTGAAGAAGCCCTGTACCATCTGCACGTTCACCTGTCTGGGATTGAATATGGGAGTAAAGGTGAGAAGAATCACCTGAAGCTGGAAGAGGCAGACCTTGACCTGAAAGCCTTGTTCCGCGCTCTGCACCGATTTGGCTGTCGGGGGCGCATTCTATGTGAAAGCCCGGTCATGGAAGATGACGCCCTTAAAATGCAGGAAATATGGCAGGAAGTGAGCGGGGAAACCCGCGCAGCCTAGCCGGGCTCAGCGCACCTGCTTGAATGAGATCACAATCAGATTTTTCTCGCACACATCATAAGTATCGAAGTAGATGCGGTTAGAGATTGGAAGCTGTGACTGGTCCAGCAGCTGCACCCACATTGACCCAGTAGATTTGATTGGCTTATCAGCAAGCACAAATTCATATCCTGATTGCCCATAGATCGGGGCGGAGCCAGATAGAGTCAGCTTCATCCCACTGATGTCCACTGGTTGCCCATCCAGCGTACCGCCCAGGGCAACGATGACCTGAGTCAGAGGGCCACCGCTCAGATCCTCGATCTGACCAGCCACCCCCATCCAGTTACAGCTTAGCTCGCTGTGAGCGATGTTTGGGATGGCCAGGGGGCGCTCGCCCTTCAAGGAAAATTTATATCCTTCTGCGGATACCGGGGTTGAGGGGAGTGGGGTGGCGAAAACAAAGGGTGTGGCGCTTGCCTCAGGGGTGGGGGTATCCTCGGGTGTATTGGTAATGGTAGGCTCGAGGGTCATGGTTGGTGTCCAGGTCGGCGGCAGCACGTTGGGTAAAGTTGGGGTGAGGGTGGGCAGTTGGAGCACGGAAGGCAGGGTGGGAGGCGGGAAAGGGTTTAACCCGGAATTGGGGTTAATGAAGATCATAGTGGTGACAAATACCACATATAGCAGCACCAGTAAAATGATCACGGTCAAGATATTCCAGAAAACATTCATGATCCGGGCTAATGGGTTGGGACGGTCTTCATAATCATAGTTATCCATGATAGCCTCTTTCTCTGTGACTTAAGGGGCAAGCACCTGGATGTTTGCCTGGCTGCGGCGCTGCTGCAGCCACTGCTGCAGTGCCTGGCCCTGAAGCGAGCGAAGCATTTCGGGAGGAAGCTGCCGTTGTGCATCGCGTTCAATCATCTGGAGGATATGATAACCGGCAGGAGACTGGATCACCGCCGTATATTGGCCCGGTTCCAGGGCAAAAACAGCTTTTTCCAGGTCCTGGTCGATCAGGTAGCCCTTTGGAAACCAGCCCAGGTCACCCAGAGTGAGCGGGCTGATTTCTTTTGCCAGGGTTGCAAAATCCTTGCCAGCTTGCAGCTGGGTATAAATTTCATTGGCCTGGGCTGGATTGTAGACCAGGATCTGGCGGGCATGGATTTGTACGGCGGCCTGGGGCGCTTGGGCAGCAATGCGATCACGCATCCAGGCAGCTTGTAGTGAGCGCTCCATAGCCTGGCGGAAGGAAGCCTCGGTGTAGTGATTGGCAGCCATCCAGCTTGCAAGGGCTTCCGTCCCACCCATTTTGGCAGCTAGTTGATCGATGTGGGTTTGCAGGACCGCCGGGTCGGGCTGGAAACTGTTTTCCTGTGCTCCCTGCGCCAACAGGACCTGGTCGACCAGGTCTGTCTGCACCCGTTTTACTTCTTCCGGGCTCAGGTCTTTGCCAATGGCGCTGCGGTAGCGCTCCAACTCCGCCTGATATTCGGACAGCAGGATGCCCTCGCCGTTGACCTGAACTGCCAGGGGGGCAGCTGCAGTCGCGGAAGCTGCGGGGAGCATGGTGGTTATGGAGGACGGTCCGACCTGGCTGGCAGCAGGAACTGGAGACGCTGCACCAGGCTCGCTGGTCTGAACACCGCTGCGGCTGCATCCAGTCATGACAGCAAAGGCCAGGAGCAGGCTGCTCAGGCAGGCAATTAATTTGATGTGGTGTTTCCATTTCATTCCCTGGATTCTAACATCTCTGCAGGGAAGATACAATTGAGAAAAATGTACGGGGTGCATTGCAGGAGATTAATCCTCCTCCTTGACAGAACACCTGAATCGCAGATAATATGAGTGACAATTGACCTTAAAATGTGACGACAGAGAAAAGTACACCAGGGGAAACCGCCAGGGAGGCAGGGGCAGAGATTGGAACCCTTGCCCGGTGAAAGCTGGTTGAAGTTCGCTCCCGAGCAGCCCAGGGGAACGCGCAGGGATGGTGCATATCCTTGTGCCTGTAGTCTGGGACGTAGCCCCACCGTTATGAGGGGAGCTAATCGCCGTAAATGGTCGTTAGCTGCAGAGTGTGCCAGGCAGGCTTCCTGCCCGGTACAGCAAAGCAGGGTGGTACCGCGGGATAATCCCCGCCCCTTCGGTTGGGCGGGATTTTTTTGTTCTTTTGGAGGCAGAATGCTGGAACAATTGGAAACGATCAGCCAGGACGCGCTGGCAAGCCTGAAAGATGTCCAGGATGAAGAGAGCCTGCAGCGCTGGAGAGTGGCTCACCTGGGGCGAAGCTCACCGCTGATGCAGGTGTTTGATCGGATGGGTAGCCTGCCCAAAGAGGAGCGCCCGGTCGTGGGACGGCGGGCAAATGAGGTCAAACAGGGGTTGGAAGTAGCTTATACCCAGCAATCGGAGGCGCTGAAAGAGCTGGCTCTGGGGCGCTTGCTGCAGACCGAGCGCCTGGATGTTACCCTGCCAGGGAGAGCTTTATCCCACGGTCGCTTACACATTGCTACCCAGACCCTGCGCCAGATCTACCAGATCTTTGCTGAAATGGGATTCCAGGTCTTCCGTTCACGGGAGGTGGAGACGGATGAGTTTAATTTCCAATTGCTGAATTTTCCTCCGAATCATCCGGCGCGGGAGATGCAAGATTCATTCTATATCCAAACTGGATCCGATCGCGGCGACGACCCGGTGCTGCTGCGGACCCACACCTCACCCGGCCAGATCCATGCCATGCGCCAGTATGCAGCCATGGATCCTGATAATCCTCCCCCGGTGCGGATCATCTTGCCTGGGATGTGCTTCCGTTACGAGCAGGTAACTCACCGCCATGAGATGCAGTTTAACCAGGTGGAGGGGCTGGCGGTTGGTGAGCACATCACTATGGGGGATTTGAAAGGCACATTGAGCGACTTTGCCCGGCGTATGTTTGGGCAGGGTGTACGCTCACGCTTCCGCGCCTCGCATTTCCCATTCACGGAGCCGAGCGCCGAGATGGATATTGAATGTTTTGTGTGCGGCGGGGTTGGCTGCCAGGTGTGCAAGAAGAGTGGGTGGTTGGAGATACTGGGGTGTGGCATGGTCCACCCGGTGGTGCTGAGCAATGGTGGGTACGATCCGCTGCGTTATTCGGGTTTTGCTTTTGGCATGGGACCTGAACGTATTGCAATGCTGCGGTATCGCATCGAAGATATTCGCTCGTTCTGGGCAAACGACCTGCGTTTCCTGGAACAGTTCTAAGCTGAGGTGTTGTAATGAAGGTTGTACTTTCATGGGTTAAAGAATTTGTCGATATCCAGCTCCCGATTACCGATCTGGCTCATGTTTTAACCCTGGCTGGTTTGGAGGTGGAGGACATTCGCATGGTCGGGTTGGAAATGCCAGGCGCTGACCATGTTGAATTTAAGGTCAGTGGGCTGGCCTGGGATCCGGGCAAGATCGTGGTGGCGGAAGTTCAGGAGGTCATGCCGCATCCCAACGCTGACCGGCTGGTGCTATGCTGCCTGCTGGATGGTGAGCGTGAACATATTGTGCTTACAGGCGCGCCGAACCTGTATCCCTACAAGGGGCAGGGGCGCCTGGAAAAACCACTCAAAGTAGCGTATGCGCGCGAGGGAGCACAGCTTTATGATGGCCATCAGACCGGGCAGGTTCTCACCACCTTGAAGCGGGCTAAGATCCGGGGCGTAGAATCGTATTCCATGATCTGCTCGGAAAAAGAATTGGGGATCTCGGATGAGCACGAAGGAGTGATCATCCTGGATGATGACGCGCCGGTGGGCATGCCGCTGGTTGATTACATGGGGGATGCGGTTTTGGATATCGCCATTACCCCTAATATTGCCCGCAATGCAAACATACTGGGGGTAGCGCGGGAGATTGCAGCCTTGATTGGCCAACCGCTGCGCCAGCCGTCCTACGAGTTCCTGGCAGAGGGGCCTGAAATATCCCAGATGGTGAGCATCGAGATCCAGCAACCGGAGATGAACCCGCGCTTCGTGCTGGGTCTTATCCAGGGGGTACAGATTGGCCCCAGTCCATATCGGGTGCAGCGCCGCCTGCGCCTGGCAGGGATGCGCCCAATTAATAATATCGTGGATGCGACCAATTACTGCATGTTAGAGATCGGTGAGCCGCTGCACGCTTTTGATTACGATGTGCTGGTACAGCGCGCTGGTGGGATGCCGACGATTATAACCCGCACGGCCCACCCTGGAGAGAGCTTAAAGACCCTGGATGATACAGAACGCAAGCTGGATGATTTTACGGTGCTGGTTTGTGACACGGCGGGAGCCCTATCGATTGCCGGTGTGATGGGCGGCGCTGAATCCGAGGTGAGCGAGAACACACAGAACATCCTGCTTGAAGGGGCTGCCTGGAATTTTATTAACATCCGGAGGACAGTGAATGCGCAACGTCTGCCGTCGGAAGCGGCATACCGGTTTTCGCGTGGGGTGCATCCGGCTATGGCTGAACGCGGAGTTCGCCGCTGCCTGGAAGCGATGCGTCTCTGGGCGGGTGGTATTGTTGCCCGCGGTTTAGTCGATAACTATCCGCTGCCGCCCACGGACCCGGTGGTTGAAATCACCCCGGCAGATGTCCTCCGTTGGTTGGGCATTTCACTGACGAGCAGTGAGATTGCTGAGCTCCTTGGACGCCTGGAGTTCCGTTCGACGATCCACGGAGAAACGGTGCGGTTCATCACACCGGATCACCGCTTGGATATATCGGAAGGGGTGACGGGGATGGCAGACCTGATGGAAGATATCGCCAGGATTTATGGGTATGACCGCATCCCGGAGACGCGCATGGCAGACGCCCTGCCGCCGCAGATGGGCAACCCGGAGCTTGAGCAGGAGGAAAAAGTGCGTGACATCCTGGCACGCCTGGGTTTGCAGGAGGTGATCAATTACCGTATGACCACCCCGCAGCGGGAAGCGCGGCGCCTGGTACCGGGGACGCTGTCGACCGAGAGCCTTTACACCAGGCTTGCCAACCCAATCTCCTCGGATCGGGATGTACTTCGGCAGAGCCTGTTGTCGAGCGTTTTAGAAGTTGTGGAACGCAACGCACGCCTGCGCCCACGCCTTGCGCTGTTTGAGATCGGTCCGGTGTTTCTGCATTCAGAAGATGGGGACCTGCCTGATGAGCAAACCCGATTGGTGATTGTGCTGGCTGGCAGCCGCGAGGTTCCTGGCTGGTTGAATAAGCAGCCTGAAGCCGTGGATTTCTATGACCTGAAGGGCATTGTCAGTGACCTGTTCAGTGATCTGCACCTGCAGGATGTGCACTTTGAGCCAGGCGTACACCCGACCTTCCACCCTGGCAAGTTTGCTCGCCTGTTATATGGGGAGATAGAGCTGGGGGTCATGGGTGAACTGCACCCATTGGTGACCCGGCAGTATGATCTGCCGCGCCGCGCCGAGTCCAGCGGTGGTGAGATGGCTATATTGGCGGCTGACCTGGACCTGGCAAGGCTGCTGGATAAAGCGGCTGGGCGCTACAATATCACTGCTATCCCTGAGTATCCACCTGTCCTGGAGGATCTGGCGCTGATTGTGGATGATGCAGTGCCTGCGGGTAAAGTGTCGCAGGTCATCCGCCAGGCAGCCGGGAAGATGTTGGTACAGCTTGAACTTTTTGATGTCTACCGCGGAGGGCAGGTTGGCGCCGGCAAGAAGAGCCTTGCCTACAGCCTGACTTACCAGGCGGTGGACCGTACCCTGAACGATAAAGATGTGCTGGGCATCCGGCAGCGCATCTTGCGCCGACTGGAACAGGAAACTGGCGCCCAACTTCGCTCCTGATTGTGATATAACAGCGATGATGCGGGTACTCAGCAGGCGCTGCTGCCCGTATCATCTCTGGATTTCATCTTACTGGAAGGAGACTATGGGATGCAAAATCGGAATGCTGCGATTGCCTTGACCATTGCCTCAGTGGTGCTGTGCGGCTGCCCGGGATTATTGGCATTATTCATGGGAGCCCTGTTTGCCTTGATCAGTTTTATACCTGGAGCTGATATCGACATCGGCGGCAGCAACGATCCTCAGGCCGCGCTCATGTTTGGGCTCTTTGCCCTGTGCGTTGGACTGATTTTTGTACTTATACCGGTGGTCGTGGGTGTGGTCACCCTGCGCCGTAAGGCGGAAGTCCCTGCCAGTTTTAACGAGCCTATTCCGCCTGCTATCTAAGCGACTCATCCTCTGTTGTAAGCTCTTCTAACTCGCCGGGCTGGGGTACGCCTGAAACCAGCTCGGCGGCTTTCCCTTGTAGGTGCGAAGAGGATGACCAGCTAATCAGCTCACCAGAGATTTTCCCGCGGTTTTCATGCAGCAGGATCTCGCTGATCGAGCAGTTTGCGCTTTCTTGGTGCAGGATGGCTTGCAGGTTGACGTGTGGGCACAGATCCTTGATGGTCAGGGTAAAAATCCCTCCATGGGCGACGATCAGCAAGCTGCGCCCGGATTTGCCCTGGACTGCCCAAAGCAAACCGCGCAGCATCCGATCGCGCAACTCAAAATAATTCTCGCCTCCCGGGAAGCGGGTTCCAGGATGCCCATCCAGCCAGCCTTCTAACACCTGGTTGTGACGGGCCCACAGCTCGGCACTAACTGGTTGACCTTCCAGGTCACCCACGTTGATCTCGCGAAAATTTTCCATAACGGTATATCTAAGCCCAACCGCCTGGGCAATAATCTGCGCAGTTTGCACGGCGCGGCATAAAGGCGAGGCGTAGATCTCATCCACCTGCTGGTTTTGGAAGTAAGCAGCAGTTTGTTGGGCTTGCAGACGGCCCTTGTCGTTCAGGGGGTAGTCAATTTTCCGGTGGGATAATTCCTTTGTCAGGTTGGCGCGGTTTTCGCCATGACGGATCAGATAAATTCGATTCATGGATGCTCTCAGGGTTGGGTGAAGATAAGTTTCCAACTGCCCGGGTAAGGCTTGCCGGAATCGTTGGGGCATTCAAAGGCCAACAGACCGGTGACCGGCTGGCCGCCTTCCGCCAGGCGCAGGGTATACGTGATACCCGAACTGATGGTGAAATCGCCATATCCCAGGCCGAGTTCCGGCTTGAGGCCGGTGAAGAAGTGCGCCTCGTTGTTTCCCCAGGTGACGATAGCCTCCAGTCCGGGGACGGCCTGGTCGGCAGAATCAAAAGCCTGTAGTTGAAGCTGGGATTGCCCGATTTTCGGGTCACAGACCTTTTCCTGCTTGCTGAGCACAAATGGGGCGCCTGGTGTGATGGTAGGGGTGGGGGATGGAGGCGGTGTTCCGGTTTGGGGGCGAGCTACAACAGTGGGTGCAATGGTTCCCTGTACCGGGGTGACAGGGGGGACAGGCAGTGTTGAGGTGGAAGGGGTGGTGCTGGTGAAAGCAGATGTCAGCGTGAGCTGAGCAGCGATGGCGGTCGGCGAGGCGGTGAGTGTCGGCGATTCAAGACTCATTGGGCTGGAGGCTGTTGGGGGCAGGCGCGTGGCGGTGGAAGCTGGTAGAATAGTGGGCGGCGGCGGAGTGACTGGTCCCTGGCCCAGCGAGACAGCCAGAAGCCCCAAGGAACGGGCCTCATCAGGGGCTTTACCCCCGGCTAGAGTGCGCTGCGCCTGGTCAGCCAGAGCGCGGTTGAGGTCCGGGTCACCTAACAGTTCCAACCGAGCCTTGGCGCGCACAATATCACCGTTTGCCTGGTAGGCCGCGGCGATCAAGGCGCGGAAGCGGTCTTTTTCTTCCGGGCTCAGCGCAGCTGGATTGGTGTCTACATATTCAACCGGCCATACAAAACTGGATATCAGGTAGCCAATCAGCGCCCCCAACAGCAAACCTGTTAGCAAATACCAGTGACCGCGTTTTTTGTTCATGGCGTTGGAACCGCCTGGGTTGGAGGCAAAGCCTGTAGCGCCTGTGAGAGTTCGCGCAGTAGAGTCAGGTCGATATTCGTGTAGCCGATCCCTTCGGCGAACTCAATTGCTTGAACTGCCTGGGCAAGGGGGGGAGTTTTATCCAGCTCAGACAGGCGACGAGCAGCCAGAGGCAGGTCTTTATTAAGGTGGTATGACTCAGCAATCATCAATACACAGTCTGTTTTGTAGTCGATGCGTAGGGTCTGCGAGGACGGTCCGGGTGCAGCCGGGGGATACAGATACCAACCCAGGGCCAAACCTGCAGCACAACCCAGTGCGATCGCTATCAAGAAAGCTATCCAGCGTTTCATACCCAGGGTATTGTCCCACAGACCTCCCCGGCAAGCAAGGGATGATGTAAAATTGATCTTTAGAAAAGCTTGCTTTTGAGTGAAAAATCCGTTACAATTTTTATGGGACTGAGCGTTATTCCTTTACCCTAGCAACCATTTTCTTCACTCTTTGAAGGGAGGGAACCATCATGGATGTCATTAAGGTCTCAGGAACTTCACGAACATCGGCGGTAGCGGGAGCAATTGCTGGTGTATTTCGTGAAAACAAACGGGCCGAAGTGCAGGCGATTGGCGCAATCGCCGTCAATCAGGCGATCAAGGCACTTGTACTTGCCAAGGGATACCTGAAGGAAGATGGTTTTGAGATCGTGTTTTCCCCCGAATTTGTTGATGTTGAGATCGATGGGAAGACACGGACTGCGATTAAATTTATCATCGAAGCAAGATAACCGACCGGCACGGGAATTGACCAATCATCAATAGCCAGGCTTTGCTCCGCGAAGCTTCGGATAGGGGAGATTTGGTTATTTTTCGCCCGGGATTACAGCCTACCAATTTTGAAATTAAACCGTGATATGCGGCGCTCATCAGTTATACTGAAAGGATGTTGTACCGCCGCACCATATATCTTGGTCACTTCTGCTTTTTATGCCTCTTGTGTACATTCCAGGCTGCCTGTGGCCTGCCACAAGCGCTAATCGAAGCAACTGTTAGTAGTCCCCCTACCCCACTGTCTACGGTGAGCCTGCAGAAGATATCGACATATCCGTCTGCTACTGCTACATCAACACCGGGGATCCTGGCAGGGCAAGGGTCGAAAACACCAACCAGGGCGGCGGCGCCAGATTGTTTACACAAAGGGGGACGGTTTCTCCAGAAAAGCCTGGATACCAGCCTGCTGAAGAAGGCGTTAGAGTATCGTATCTATCTACCTCCATGTTATGATGAGCATCCCCAGCAGGACTATCCTGTTCTTTACCTGATCCACGGGCAAAGCTATACGGATGACCAGTGGGAGCGGTTAGGGGTGGGTAAGATTGCGGACCGGCTGATCGCTTCTGGAGAGATCCCACCTTTGCTGGTGGTTATGCCGCGTGACCGGGTGTGGACCCAACCAACCGAAGATATGTTTGGCGAAGCGCTGGCAACAATATTGATCCCTGCGATCGATGAGCACTTCCGTACCATTGCAGACCGCCCACACCGGGCAATCGGAGGTCTGTCGCGTGGTGCAGGGTGGGCTGTGCACCTGGGATTGAAGCACTGGCAGCTGTTTGGAACGATTGGGGCACACAGCCTGGCGGTCTTCCATGCGGACTCTTCCCATATCCGGGAGTGGCTGCAGGCAATCCCTCGCCAGGATCTGCCACGTTTTTACCTGGATATTGGAAGCAAGGATCGCCCAGAGATTATGCAGTCTGCTACCTGGTTTGAGCAGATTCTGGTTGGGCTGGATATTCCGCATGAATGGTACATGTTCCAGGGCTATCACGATGAAGCGTATTGGAGCGCGCATGTAGAGACATACCTGCGCTGGTATACGGCGGCGTGGTAGAACCTGAGGGCTACTCATCGTGTTATAATCTCAGCCATGACCCTGACAATTGAACAAGTTGAATATATCGCCGACCTGGCGCGCCTGGAACTCAGCGATGAGGAAAAGGATCACTACCGCCAGCAGTTGTCTGCCATCCTGGAGTATGCCGGTCGCCTGCAGACCTTGGACACATCTGGGATTGCACCAACATCCAGCGTCCTTCCGCCGCGTAGTGTACTGCGTCCAGATCAATCTCGGGCCGGGCTGACCCGCCAGGCGCTGCTCAGCAATGCGCCTGACGCTGTAAAGGATCAATTCCGGGTTCCACTTATACTGGAATAATCCAGCCATTCAAGGCGTAGTCATCCATGTCCGACCTGACTGAGCTTTCATTGAGAATAATTTGTTCTGCATTGCGCTCTGGCGAAATCTCCAGCCGGGCGCTGACCCAGGCTTACCTGGAGCGGATAGAGAGGCTTGACCCCAAGCTGCATGTCTTCCTCGCGCTGGCTCCGGAGCGCGCCCTGGAACAGGCCGACCAGGCAGACCGGCGGCTGATAGAGTGGCGGCGCAATCCATCAGCTTCTTTGCCTTTGCTGACCGGTGTGCCGATGGCGATCAAGGATGTATTGGCAGTATCCGGTTTCCCCTGCACCTGTGGCTCGCGCATCCTGGAGGGATTTATGCCTCCTTACAATGCCACAGTGGTGGATCGCTTGTTGGCGTCAGGGGTGATCATCCTGGGAAAGACCAATACGGACGAGTTTGCCATGGGTTCCTCCACTGAAAACTCGGCCTATGGGCCAACACATAACCCATGGAATATCCAGCATGTCCCTGGTGGATCCAGCGGCGGCAGCGCGGCGGCGACCGCCGCTCACTTCACGCCGGTTGCCCTGGGGACCGATACCGGAGGCAGTGTTCGCCAGCCGGCATCTTTCTGCGGTGTGACCGGGATCAAACCGACCTATGGGCGCGTTTCGCGCTATGGCCTGATCGCTTATGGCTCCTCGCTGGATGTGGTAGGCGTCTTTGGGCACTCGGCAGAGGACGTTGCCCAGGTTTTCACTTTGATGGCTGGTCATGATCCACTGGATGCCACCACCCTGGATCAGCCTGTGCCAGAGATTCGGCTTGAGGCCCAGGGGGCCTCCGAAAGCCAGCCGCTGCTTGGATTGAAGGTTGGGGTGCCCAGGGAATATTTTATCCAGGGTATCCAGCCAGAGGTGGAAGAGCGGGTGCGCCGCGCTATCCAAACCCTGGAGATGCTGGGAGCAGAGGTTTTACCAGTCAGCCTGCCGCATACGGAGTATGCCCTGCCTGTCTATTACCTGATTGCACCAGCTGAAGCCTCGGCTAATCTGGCGCGCTTTGACGGCATCCGCTACGGCCCACGCGAGCAGTCTGACCGGATGTGGGACGTATTCCGGCGCACGCGCGGCCGCCGCTTTGGTCCTGAGGTCAAGAGGCGCATCATGCTGGGCACCTATGCCCTGTCTGCCGGGTATTTTGATGCTTATTATGGCCAGGCGCAGAAGGTGCGTACCTTGATCCGGCGTGATTTTGAGCAGGCTTTCACCCAGGTTGACGTGGTGGCTGCTCCTGTGGCGCCGACCACCGCTTTTCGCCTGGGCGAACATACCGATGACCCCCTGGCTATGTACCTGGAAGATGTTTTTACTCTGCCTGCTAACCTGGCAGGTGTTCCCGGCCTGGCGTTCCCTGTTGGCTTTGATGCCCAGGGACTGCCGGTAGGGATGCAGTTGATGGGTGTCCATTTCCGGGAAGATGTGCTCTTCCGTATCGCACATGCGTACCAGCAGGCGACGGAGTGGCACACCCGCAGTCCCAACTTGTAGACTGAAAGAATTGCCCGGCGCGCCAGGCACCTTATCAGCCGGTGAGCGGGGCGGAAAGAGGTTTAACATGGAGAACATATTGCCCCGGGATGCTGCGCAGTTCATGCAGTGGGAATGGTCCAATTACGAGCCTTACTACCAGGACCTGGATGCGCAGAAACTAAGCCCAGAGAACGTTAATGGATGGTTGGCCGGGTGGTCCCGCTTGAAGGAGATGATTGCTGAGACCTCCTGGCGACTGTATGCAGCCGTCACGGTGGATACAACCGACGAGCTGGCTGATAAAAGCTACCAAAGCTTTTTGGACGATCTATTTCCCAAGGCAGAAGCGGCTAATCAACTGCTGAAGGAAAAACTGCTGGGCAGCGGCTTGCAGCCAGAGGGGTTTCACCTGCAATTGCGCAATCTCCAGGCCCAGGCGGAGATCTTCCGCGAAAGTAACCTTCCTCTGCTTGCCCAAGAATTGAAGCTCAGCCGCCAATATGATAAGGTCATCGGGGCACAGACTGTTGAATGGCAGGGTACCGAAGTTACCCTGGCGCAGCTCACCCCGGTTTTCCAGGATCAGCAGCGACCTGTACGTGAAGAGGCCTGGCGGTTGGCTGCTGAGCGGCAGCTCCAGGATCGCGCAGAGATCAATATGCTGTGGCAGGAACTGTTGGACCTGCGCTGCCAGCAAGCAGTGAACGCGGACCTGCCCGGGTATCGGGCTTACCGTTGGAAGCAGCTTCTTCGTTTTGACTATTCGCCAGATGACTGCGTCAGTTTTCACCAGGCCATCGAGGAAGTAGCGGTTCCAGCTGCCAGACGCATCTATGAGAGACGGCGCCAGCAGCTGGGGGTAGAAACCCTGAGACCTTGGGATCTGAATGTGGATCCCCTGGGACGTTCACCGCTGCGCCCGTTCAAGAATGTGGAAGAACTGGAGGATAAAACGACGGCGATCTTTCATCGGGTTGACCCGCAGTTGGGTGAATACTTTGAGATCATGCGCCGCGAAGGACTGCTGGACCTGGAGAACCGCAAGGGAAAGGCCCCAGGGGGCTACTGCTCTGACTTTCCTGTGATCCGGCGGCCCTTTATCTTTACCAATGCAGTCGGTCTGCACGAGGATGTGATGACCCTGCTCCATGAAGGAGGGCATGCATTTCATGTGTTTGAGACTGCGTCCCTGCCCTATTATGACCAGCTTGAGGTAGGCAATGAGATGGCGGAAGTAGCCTCGATGTCCATGGAACTGCTGGCTTCTCCATATCTTTCGGTCGAGCAGGGCGGATTTTACAACGCATCTGAGGCAGCCAGGGCGCGGATTGAACACCTGGAAGCCGCAATCTGTTTCTGGCCGTATATGGCGGTGGTGGATGCTTTCCAGCATTGGGTTTATGAGAACCCGGATGCAGCCAGGGAACCGGAACGATGCGACGAAAGGTGGGGCGAGCTTTGGGATCGTTACATGATCGGCCAGGATTGGAATGGGCTGGACAGTGAAAAAGTGACCGGATGGCAACGCAAGCCCCATATTCTGCAAAACCCATACTATTACATTGAGTATGGCATGGCACAACTGGCGTCTATCCAGGTGTGGAGTAACTCCCTGGCAGATCAGGCCGGGGCAGTGCGGGCGTACCGCAGGGCTCTCTCGTTGGGCGGCACGGTTCGCCTACCCGAGTTGTACACGGCGGCTGGCGCCAGGTTCTCTTTTGGTGCCAGAACATTGAAAGAGGCGGTTGATCTGGCGGAATGCACGATCCAGGAGTTGGAAGCAGGATAGAGTTCTGATACAAGGCGGCTAATGCGTTTTAAAGTTAGGCGGCTGGGCTGGGGTGCAGCTATGGCGCAGGGATGGGACAAAGCTTTAATTGTCGCGGTCTCTTTTGTGTTGTTGGCCTTCACCCAGATTAATCCTGCTGATATTATCCTTGGAACTGTCTTGTTGGGGTTCCTAATATATCGCTGAGAGAGAGGAATAACATGGCAATTTTTGGCGGAATTGAAGCTGGCGGGACAAAATTTGTCTGCATGGTGGGCAGCGGTCCAGATGATATCCGCAAGGAAACCCGCTTTCCTACCACCACCCCGGATGAGACAATCGAAAAGGCGATAACCTTTTTCCAACAGCAGGGCGAGCCGCTGGCCGCGGTTGGCATTGCTGCTTTTGGTCCGTTGGATCCGGATCCGAACTCGCCGGATTTCGGAAAGATTACGACTACGCCAAAACCAGGTTGGGCTTACGCGGATATTGGGGGGAGGGTTGCACGGGCATTGGGTATTCCGTTAGGTTTTGATACCGACGTGAATGGTGCAGCTTTGGGGGAGTACCGTTGGGGAGCAGGGTGCGGTCTGGATACTTTTCTCTATCTGACGATTGGGACGGGGATCGGTGGTGGCGGGTTGATGAGCGGTAAATTGATGCATGGGTTAATTCACCCGGAGATGGGACACATCCGCCTGCCGCATGACCTGGTGCGCGATCCTTACCCGGGTCACTGTCCGTTTCACGGCGATTGCCTGGAGGGTTTGGCCTGCGGGCCGGCGATCGAGAGCCGCTGGGGGGTACGCGGTGAGACGCTGGCGGCTGATCATCCAGCCTGGGAACTGGAAGCGGAATACCTGGCGCTGGCGCTGGTCAACTTTATCTGCACCCTCTCACCGCAGCGTATCATCCTGGGAGGTGGAGTGATGGCCCAGGAAGGATTGATCGAGAAGGTGCGCCAAAAAGTTCAGGGTTTGCTGAATGGATATATTAAATCCCCGGCAATCCTGGAGCAGATCGATACGTATATTGTGCTTCCTGGATTGGGGAACCAGGCGGGTGGTTTAGGGGCGATCGCTCTGGCAGAAGCTGCCCTCTCTTGATGCGGCAGATCACTTTACCTGCCTAATGGGCTGCTTTCCTCTGGCTGCGCACGCGGAACACGCCAGCGACACCCAGTAAGATCAGGGCAGTCCCGCTGATAGTCCAGAGAGTGATTGGCTCGCTCAGAATCAGCCATCCCAGGAGAACGGCAATAACCGGGTTGACATAGCCATAGGTCATCACAATGCTGATCGGCAGCAGGCGCAAGGCGCGCACGAAGGACGTGAAGGCCAGGACTGACCCAATCAGGACGAGATAAAGCCAGGCCATCCAGGCGGCATGGCTTGGGGTTGGAACGGGCTCGTGGGTGATCAGAGCGGTAGCCAGCAGTCCAATTCCACCGGAAAGGTGTTGGTAGCCAGAGCTGACCATTGGCTGCAGTCCAACCGGGCGGCGTGATTGCAGCAGGCTGCCGATGCCCCAGCTAAACGCGCCCACCAGCAGCAGGCCGATTGAGAGAATATCAGCCTGGATGCCGCTGCGTAGCACCGGATATGAAAGAACAATGATCCCGCTGAAGCCGATGAGCAGCGAGACGATTAACAGCAGAGAAGGGGGCTTGCGATCGATGACCGCCTCGATCATAGCCACAAAGATAGGAGTCGCTCCAACAATCAGGGCAGCCATCCCGGATGCTGAGCGCTGTTCGGCCCAGGAAACCAGGCCATTCCCACACAGCCAGAGAAGCAATCCCGAGGCAATTACGGTGATCAGCTCGGGGGTGGTGGGGCGCAGCCGCTGGCGTGTCAGCCCAGCCAGGACCAACAGCAGGGTACCGGCAGTCAGGACACGGCTGGATACCATGAAGAAGGGGGGAAATCCGGATCCTGGTCCCACCGCGATGCGGATTGCCAGATATGTGCTGCCCCAAACAAAATAGACAATGAACAGGCTGACCAACCCAGACCAGCTCAGCGAATGGTGTGTTTCAGATTGTGTGGAGGACGGCATGTGGTTCTTGAAGCTCCTGAAGTGAGTATGAGAATGGTATAGTATATCAATAGAATAGACCTTGAAGGCTACTAACTCCTTCAAGGTCTATTTTATGGGGCTTTCAGAGTTTAACTATCTGCTTCTTGCGCTCAATATCCTGGCTGACCTTGTTTTGATAGATAGCCGGTTAACCCGGCTTAGCGCATGGATGTGGAATTATGCAGCCGAATATCGGCCATATTCCTGTAAGGTCTCCCACATGGCCATGATATTCTCAGGCGGCACATTGCCCTGGATGTTATGGACGGTATTGAATACGTAGCCTCCTCCAGGCATGAAATCTTCCAGCCGCCGCCTGACATCCTGGCGCACCTCTGCCGGAGTATGGCGCAGGTCAAAGGCATTCTGGGTGTCCACCCCGCCGCCCCAGAAAACTAGATCCTTGCCAAATTCGCGTTTCAGTTCTTTGGAATTCATCCCATTGGCGCTGACCTGCAAGGGGTTGAGGATATCCACGCCTATCTCAATCAGATCGGGGATAATTGCCCGCACGGCGCCGCAGGAGTGGAAGAAGATCCGGGCATTACTCCTCGAATGGATGAAATCAAACATCTCTTTGTGCATAGGTTTGAGCACCTGGCGGTAAGAGCGGGGTGAGATCAGCAGGTTGTTTTGACCGGCAAGGTCATCTGCCATCTGGACGACGTCAATTGGAATACCCTGCATCACTTCAAACATCTTTTCCCAATAGGACATTTGCAGGTCCATGAACCGCTGCAGGATTTTCCTAGCCAACGAAGGGTCAGCGGCCCAATCGGCGTAGGCGTCTTGATACCCGCGGGACCAGGTGAACAGTTCAAAGATGCCAGCAGACATGTTGCCGATGATCAGTGCGCGTTGCTCATCATTAATAACTTTCAACGCAGCCTCGCGCAGCCCGGTGAAGCGAGATGGATCCAGTGGATCGGGAAGTTGGTAGCGGGCTACATCTTCCTCAGCGATATCACCGGCCAACGGGTGATCAAACATGTCATAATACATCCCACCTTCTTTGGGCATGCGCCAGCCGATTTGATATTCATCATGGAAATAGAGATATCTTTCATCGGCAGTCTGCTGGATATTAACCTGGAAGCTGGCAGTTGAGCGAGGAGCGACATTGTGCACATCGACACCCAGGTGGTCCATGACATCCAGATCCACCTGGGCTAACTGCTGCAATACATCAATGATTTTTATTTCCCGCTCAGGCAGACCCAGGTATTGTCTCAGGCGTTGATAGGCTTTGGCCTGGATGCCAGTGACAACTGTACCCCCCAGATCAAAAGGAACCCGGTCAGGTTCCCGGTGATCGAGTGCAGTGAGGATGCGTTCACGGCTGTTCATTTGCTGGGTCCGATCCTTGCCAGGAAAGCTGGCGAAGAGAGGCCTAATTCTAAGAGCCGTTCTCGGAAGAAACCTGGATGGGCCTTAGTCCAGGTTTCTTAGACCAGGAATTTGGCGGTGGAGGCTGCCCGGCTGGCGTCAGTGGCATATCCATCAGCGCCTATGGATCTGGCATAATCCTCAGTCACCGGTGCGCCGCCGATCATTACCTTCACGTTCTTTCGCAGGCCCGCCTCGCCCAGGGCTTTGATCGTCATCTCCATCTTGGGCATGGTAGTGGTCAGCAAGGCGGACATGGCGACGATTTGCGGGGTATGCTTCCGGGCGGCTTCGACAAATTTATCCGGAGACACGTCGGTACCCAGGTCAACGATCTCGAAGCCTGCACCTTCCATCATCATAGCCACCAGGTTTTTACCGATGTCATGTAGATCGCCCTGGACGGTACCAATGATCACTTTACCCATAGAGGCGACATTGGAAGCTACGAGCAAAGGTTTTAAAAGAGACAGCCCAGCCTGCATGGCGCGAGCCGAGATCAACATTTCGGGGACGAAATATTCGCCGCACTCGAACAGGTTCCCAACTTCTGCCATAGCCGGGATCAAGCCCTGGGTGAGGATCTCTTCTGCTGATAGGCCGGCATCCAGGGCGCTTTGCACGTGTTGGTGAGAAGCTTTTTGATCGCCGTCAAGGATTGCTTGATAAACCGGTTGTAATTTGGGGTCCATTGTCATGCTCCTTATTGATATTCCCAACTATTGATGCGGGATGTTAGCGTTCACGGTATCGCTAAAATTATAGCAATTCGATATATTTCCGTTCAAGTCTAAACGTCATCACTTCATGATGACATTAATCTCACCCGATTTCCGGTGTTGGTGAGGGCGAATACTCACCCAGTTCCTGCCGGACCAGACCGACAATCCAATCCAGGTGCACCGGGTTACCCATAAAATCTCGTTCATCAGTTGGCACAACCCGGAGTGGACACAGCGTACAGCGTGCGGCCCACTCCTCGTACAGCACATTCAACTGTTCCAGGTAGGCCTGGTCGATATCCTGTTCATAATCTCGCCCCCGGCTGCGAATGCGCTCCAACAGGGTGGGTACTGAGGCCTGCAAGTAGATCACTAGGTCTGGCGGCGGCAGGAATTCGGTCAGCACCTGGTAAAGCTCACGGTAGGCGCGGTAGTCGCGATTGTCGATCAGCCCTTTCTGATACAGGTTGTGAGCGAAAATCTCAGCATCTTCATAGACGCTGCGGTCTTGGATCACTGAAGTGGGATGGTCAAGTAACTGGCGGTGAGCCCGCAGACGCCGGGTGAGAAAGAAGATCTGCGAGTGAAATGCCCAGGCATGCATATCTTGATAAAAGTCAGCCAGATATGGGTTTTCAGCAACAGGCTCGTAGAACGGCTGCCACCCCAGGCGCTCACACAGCAGACCAACCAGGGTGGATTTACCTACCCCAATGTTACCGGCTACAGCGACAAACTTCTTGGTCATTCATCCGGCTCCAGAAATGCCACAACTTTGCCCTGCTCATCATCCATGATCAGTTCCAGGTGATGATCCGGGCGGAAGGTATCTACTTTGATCAGCCTCAAGCAGGCTGGAAAATTCTCTTCACCAGGGAAGATATTGGACAGATGGTTCGGAGTATGATAGAAAAAATCACGGTTGAAGGAGGCATCTGCATCGTCCAGGTAAATGGCCAGGGGATAAATGTTGGATTCAAGCAGATCCTGGAAGAAATGGGTGCCGAAGGAGGGATCTGGCTCGGGCCCAATGCCCGTCCCGGTCAGTTCAACCAGGGCGCGGCTGTGATAAATGTCTCCGTACCCTACCGAGATGCCCAGGTCAGGGGTGGATGTCCCCCAGCGTCCGGGGCCAATACAGATAAAAGTGCTCCCGGCAAGAGCAGCATTTAGGCGGCTGATTGCGAGGTTTAGGGTGGTGCGGGCTGCCTGGTTGGGCAGAGAGAAATACCCC
>CAIQIV010000490.1 GCA_903871905.1 uncultured Chloroflexota bacterium
CCCAGCAGCCGCCCGAAGGTGGTGTATTTAAATGCGTGCCATGAGGATGAGTTCATTCGTACTTGATCCTCGGGTCAGCAAAGGCGTAGGCCAGGTCGGCGATCAGGTTGATCATCACGAAATTAAATGCGATGAAAATAATGGTCCCCTGCACCAGGGCATAATCGCGCTGGCTGATGGCGCTGAGCAGCAGCCGCCCGAGGCCCGGCAGGGCAAATATGTCCTCGATGATCACTGCCCCGCCAAAGAGGTAGCCGGTCTGGAAGCCGACCAGGGTGATGATCGGGATGAGGGTGTTGCGCAGGCAGTGGCGCCAGATCACATTGCGCTCTTTGACGCCCTTGGCGCGGGCCGTCTGGGCGTACTCCTTGTTCATTTCCTCCAGCAGGTTGGCGCGGGTGGTACGCATGACTGCCGCGCTGAAGGCGAAGCCCAGGGTGAAGGCGGGCAGGATCAGCTGGGTCAGGTTGGCGCGCGGATCTTGCAGCAGCGGGGTGTATTTGCCGGTGTTGGGCAGGAACTGGAAATAGACCGAAGCGCCATAGATGAGCAGGGTGCCCATCCAGAAGTTGGGCAGCGCCATGCCCAGCAGGGCGAAGACGCGCCCGAACAGGTCGAAGACCGTGCCGCGCTTGACGGCTGAGAGGATGCCGATCGGGATGCCGATCAGCAGGGCGATCACCATCGCAATCAGCGCCAGCTCGAGCGTGAGCGGGAAGCGGTCGATGATCTCGGCCAGGACCGGCTTGCCGCTGCGAACGGAAGCGCCAAAATTGCCCTGCAGGGCGTTCCACAACCAGCGGGCGTACTGCTCGGGAATGGGGTAGTTCAGGCCATAATATTCGCGCAGGGCGCGCGCCTGTTCTTCGGTCAGTTTGAACTGCGTTCCGATCGCGGCGGTGATGGTATCGCCGGGGATCAGGCGCATGATCAGGAAGACCACAATCGAGATCCCCAGCAGGGTGGGGATGAGGGCCAGGATGCGTTTGAAAAAATAACGCTGCATGGTGAAGATCACCCTCACCCCAACCCCCCTCCCTTATTGAGGGAGAGGGGCAGGGGGGTGAGGAAGCTAAATCTTATTTATCCAGCCAGACGTCGCGCAGGTAGATCTGAGCGCCGTTGGAGAGAGCGGTGTAGTCCTTGACGTAGGGCTGCATGGTGCGGTATTCGTAACCGACGTAGAGCCAGACCCACGGAGCGGCTTCAGCCAGCTTCTTCTGGACGTCCAGGTAGATGGCTTTGCGCTTCTCGGGATCGGTGGTGGACTGGCCCTGGGCCATCAGCTTGTCGATCTCGGGGGTGCTGAAGTTCGAAACCTTCTGCAGGTTGCCGGTCGAAATCCAGTAGCGGTTGAACATGTTGTGCGGGTCGGGGTTGCCGCCGTTGAGGGCGGTGCAGGCTTCGAAATCGCCCTTCAGCCAGCGGTCCACATAGACGGCCAGCTCGAGCGATTCGATCTTGACCTCGACGCCGATTTCTTTCAACTGGGCCTGGATGTTCTGGGCTTC
>CAIQIV010000491.1 GCA_903871905.1 uncultured Chloroflexota bacterium
CAGATGACATCTACCTGGACGCCGCGGTCAACTAATGCGCGGGCTTCTCGTTCCACCCGTGTTTCTCCCATCGGATAGCTTGCATGGACTACCATGCAGTGCCGCCTTGGGGGAGCCTTTTTTTCGGCCTCCTCAGTGTTTCCCTTTTGCATTGTTGGTGCGCTCCTCGTTCAACTTTTCAATGATTTTTTGCCGCTCCAGTTCACGGTCAGGCAGATTACCTGGTTTCAACCTGATTACCAGCATATTCCTTGATACTGCTCTGGCAGGGAGTCAATCTCCTTGCGAATGCGCACCAGGTCGATGACGACCTGGTTGTCCAGCGCGCGCGTTGGCACGTCTGCAAATTCAGGGGCTTTGTTCCCGATGACAATCACCTCGCATTCAGCCAGGACCTCCTCCATGGAACTGCACATCAGCGAAGAAATATGGGGGATGGTTCGCTCAATATAAACCCGGTTTGCACCGTGCAGGCGGGCGAGGGAAACATTTTTGTCATACACTTTGACCTGGTAGCCCTTGCCGATCAGTATCTCGATCAGCTCAACCAGGGGACTCTCACGCAGGTCATCGGTCCCCTCCTTGAAGCTAAACCCCAGGATACCCACTTTCTTGGATCCTGTCTGCCGGATGAGCTCATATCCATGCCGGATCTGCAAGGTATTGCTGGGTAAAAGGGCTTCCAGCACCGGGACGGATAAATCGAGCCGGTGGGCGTTATACAGGAGCGCCCGGACGTCCTTGGGCAGGCAGGATCCGCCAAAGGCAAAACCAGGTTTCAGGTAGTAGGGGGAGAGATTGAGCCTGGTGTCCATGCATAAGATCTCCATCACCATGTGGCTGTCTATCCCCTGGCGTTTGCAGATATTTCCAATTTCATTGGCAAAAGAAACCTTCAAGGCGTGGAAGGAGTTATTGGCATATTTGACCATTTCCGCCACGCGCACCGGAACCTTAACCAGAGGGGCTTCAATTCCAGCGTACATCTTTGCCGCAGCCTCAGCGCCGCGTTCGCCATGCTTACCAATCACGGTCAGCGATGGGTGGTAAAAGTCTTCTACGGATGTCCCTTCCCGTAGAAATTCGGGATTGAAGACCACGTCAAAGCCCTGCCCGGCGCGCATGCCGGAGGCTTGTTCCAGGATGGGGATCATGCGCTCCTCGGTGCTGCCGGGAAGCATGGTGCTGCGTAAAATAATCGTGTGAAATCCCCCGTGGATAGCTATCGCCTGTCCGATCTCCTGGCAGACCCGCTCGACATATTTCAAATCCAGGCTGCCATTCTCTGCGCTGGGGGTTCCCACGCAGACCAGCGAAATTTCGGTGGCGTGGATTGCCTCCCCAACGTCCATGATCGCCCGGAGCCTGCCATTCTCGACGTTCGCTTGGATGATTTCGTCGATATCTTTTTCAATAGCGGGACTCTTGCCGGCGTTGATCATTTCAACCTTGGTTGGGTTGACATCCACGCCAACCACCTCGTGCCCAAGTGCAGCCAGACAGCCCGCTGAAACCGAACCCACGTAACCCAGGCCAAACACACTGATTTTCACGATGACGCCCTCTCAATCTGATTAGATTCGTTGATGCCACATTTTCTCAAGCAGTCGACGTATTGGCTGCCTGTATGAAACTCCAGGTTTTTATACGAAGCCATGAAAGAAAAGAATTCGCGGGTTGCGGCAAACCATTGTTCTCCATCCATGCGAAAAAACAGGTTGCGAAAGAGAAAGCCGTTGGAGCGGATGGTCTTGAGGGAAAACTGCTTCAGATGGATGTTCTTGCCGCGCCGGGGTGAAGGGAGCAGCTCCGTGGGGTGGGCAAGGTAGACAATGGGTTTGCCTGTTCGCTCTGCCTCTAGATAGGACAGGTGGAAGAAGGCTTTCATAAAAGCCAGGCCAAAGACATTCAGGGAGCCGGAAATCAAGGGGAACACCAGCGCGGTAACCGGGATCTCCCACAGGGGGGTGCTGCCGCGCCGGAAGCTGTTCTGTCGGTGGGGGTGATAAGGCAGCCTGGGTGCAGTCAGCCAACCTGGATTGACCAGGTTGGAGCTGAGAAAATCCAGGCGCTGAGAGCAGACCGAGGAATCCCAGCGGTAACCATACTCCGCCAGCAGCTGGAGGGTCAAGCCGGAGGTTTTTACCCGGGGGCTGCGAAATCCACAGACGGGAACCC
>CAIQIV010000492.1 GCA_903871905.1 uncultured Chloroflexota bacterium
AACGGCCGTATCATGGGCGTGTTCGAGGCGGGCGAAGTCAGCCGGGAGAAGATTGGCCTGCTCATGGCCGGGGTGGAGGAAGATGACCACAGCTAGGAAGTTCCCATACCGCATCGAAAAGAAAAAAGACGTGGGCCTGGCGGTGGACCTGCTGTCCATCCTGGTGGCCCTGGTTGTCTCGATTGGCGTGGCTGCCATCATCATCGCCGCAGCCGGGGCAAACGCTGCCGTGGTGCTGTGGGCCATCGTCAAAGGCTCCTTCGGCAGCAAGAACGCCATCATCGACACGCTGATCAAGTCCACGCCGATCATGATCACCGCCCTGGCCACCGTGGTCGCCTACCGCGCCCGGGTGTGGAACATCGGGCAGGAAGGGCAGCTGTATGCCGGGGCGATCGGCGCCACGTTTATCGTGCTGACCTTCCCCTGGCTCAACCTGCCCGCCTTCCTGTATGTCCCGCTGCTGCTGGTGGCCTCCGTGGTCGGCGGGGCAATCTGGGGCGGCGTGCCGGGCTGGCTCAAGGCAAAATACAACGTCAACGAGATCGTGGTCACCGTGATGTTCAACTACATCATGCTGTATGTCACCGCATTCCTGCTGGGCGGCGTGTGGCAGGAAGAGGGCAGCCACTATTTCAACACCATCCGCTTCCCCGACAGCACCGCCATCCCCAGTTTCTTCGGCAGCCGGCTGCACACCGGATTCGGCATGGCGCTGCTGCTGGCGGTGGGCGTGTGGTTCCTGCTGTATAAAATGAAGCTGGGCTACGAGATCCGGGCGATGGGCATCAACCCCACCGCCGCGCGCTACAAGGGCATCGCCATCCAGAAGATCATCCTGCTGGTGATGCTTCTCTCCGGGGGCATCTCCGGGCTGGCGGGCGGCATCGAGCTGCTGGCCACGCAGCACCGCCTGATCTACGGCTTCTCGGCGGCCTTTGGCTTCACCGGCATCCTGATCGCCCTGCTCGGCCGCCTGCACCCGCTGGGGGTGACCATCGCCGCCATCTTCTTCGGCGCCCTGCAGAACGGCTCGTCGGCGATGATCATCTACTCCAACGTGCCGCGGCAGCTGGTGACGATGATCATGGGGCTGGTGATCATCATGCTCTTGTTGTTTGAAGCGTTGTTCAAATACCGGGTGAGGAGAGTGGGCCATGTCGACTGAAGCGCAGATCGTGTTGGTAGTCAGTGTGCTGATCGGCGCGGTGCGCATGGGCACCATCCTGCTCACCGCCGCCCTGGGCGAATTGATCGTGGAGCGCTCGGGGGTGCTTAACCTGAGCGTGGAAGGCATGATGCTGATCGGGGCGCTGATCGGGTTCCTGGTGGCCATTTACACCAAGAACATGTTCCTGGGGGTGCTGGCGGCGGTGGGGGCGGGCATGCTGGCCAGCGCCGTGTTTGGCCTGCTGGCGGTGATCCTGCAGATCGACCAGACCGTGTGCGGGCTGACGATCAACATCTTCGCCTCCGGCTTCACCTTCTACCTGTACCGCTCGCTGTTCCCGGACGTGGGCACCCAGACCATCCCCAACCTGGTGCCGGTCGGCAACCTCAAGATCCCCATCCTGGCCGACATCCCCTTCATCGGGCCGCTGTTCTTCCAGCAGAGCGCCTACACCTACTTCTCCATCCTGCTGCTGCTGCTGATCGCCTTCTACCTGTACCGTACGCGCAGCGGGCTGGTGCTGCGCACCATCGGGGAGAACCCGCGGGCGGTGGATATGAAGGGCATCAACGTCACCCTGTACCGCTTTGGGGCGGTGCTGTTTGGCGGCATGCTGGCCGGGTTAGCCGGGAGCATCATGACCATCGGCTCAGCCGGGCTGTTTGTCTCGGACATGATCGCCGGGCGCGGCTGGCTGGCCATCGCCATCGTCATCTTCGGCGACTGGAAGCCGGGGCGCGTGCTGCTGGCCAGCCTGTTCTTTGGCTTTATCGATGCCCTGCAGATGCAGGTGCAGGCCTCGGGGAACCTGCAGCTCCCCACCGAGCTGTTCCTGGCCCTGCCGTATATCATGACCGTGGTGGCGCTGTTCATCGGGCGCCGGCGCGCCGGGGCGCCCATCGCCCTGGGCGTGGCGTACGTCCGGGAGTGAGCTGCCCAATCTGAAGCTTATCAAAACGGCCTACCGCCAAAGACTGCGGTAGGCCGTTTTGATCAATACCATCCACGAATATCGAATGCGGGGAGCTTTCATGTACTCGTGTGCGGTATCGTTCCTGTAGGGGCGACCCGCCGTGGTTCGTGCGGGAACGCCCTCCGGCGGATAGGGTCGCCCCGGTCCAACGGGGCGCGGGCGGGGGCGGGGGAGGGGGCGACCCTCGCATGGCAAGGATGGTGATGGACGAACACGGCGGGTCGCCCCTACGAAAGGCACCCAACCGGGCGCTGCCCTGCGGCTTACTCGCCCTGGATGGCGCCGCCGGTCAGGCCGCGCACCATGTGCTTCTGCACCAGCAGGGCAAAGATCAACACTGGCAGGGTGGTCACCGTGCCCACCGCGGCGATCTGCCCCCAGAAGGTGCCGATGGGGGTCATCAGCCCGGGAATGGCCACGGGCAGCGTGGCGGTATCGCGCCCGGTGAGGATCAACGCCAGCAGGAATTCATTCCAGGAGTTGATCAGGCAGAAAATCGCCGTCGCCATCAGCCCACCCTTCACCAGCGGCAGGACCACATACAGGAAGGACTCGAACGAGTTGCAGCCGTCGATCTTGGCCGCCTCGTCCAGCGTGGTGGGCACACCGGCAAAAAAGCCGCGCATCATCCACACGGTAAAGGGCAGGTTGAAGGTGATGTGGCTGACGATGACCGATACGTACGAGTTCACCAGCCGCGCCCGGGAGAAGAGGATGAACAGTGGCACCGCCAGGACGATCCCCGGCAGCAGGCGCGCCGCCAGCAGGAAGAACATAAAAAAGCCGTTGCCGCGCACCGTGTAGCGGGTCAGGCTGAAGGCTGCCGGCACCCCGGCGAGCAGGGTGATCACCGTGCTGACCAGCGAGATCACCACCGAGTTCTTCAGGTTGACCAGGAAGCTTTTCTCCACGAAGGCTTCGTAGAAGTTGGACAGGGTGGGGGTAAAGACCAGGCGCGGCGGGATGCTGAAGATATCCACCCGGTCTTTGAGCGCAGTCAACCCCAGCCAGGCATAAGGCAGCAGCATGAGCAGAAGAAACACCAGCAAGAAGCCGTACACCAGGTATTCTTGCATGACCCGCATGCGAATGAGAGGGCGCTTGACCGATTGCATGGCTACAGCTCCTGTTTTTGGGTCGTTAAGCGAAAATAGAATACGGCCGCCACCATCGACACCGCAAACATCACCAACCCCAGCGTCGCCCCATACGACAGGTCCCAGTTGTTGAAGCTGACGCGGTACAGGTACAGGTCGGCCACCTCGGTTGCCGACCCGGGTCCGCCGCCGGTGAGGATGTAGACCTTATCGAACTCGCGGATCGCCTCAGCGGCCCGGAACAACACGGCGACGCTCAACACCGGGCGCAGCATGGGCAGCATGATGTTCCAGAAAAGCTGCCAGTGGTTTGCGCCATCCATGCGCGCCGCCTCCAGCGGCTGCTCGGGGATGGCCTGCATCCCGGCCAGGACGATCAGGGCGATGAATGGCATCCACTCCCAGACGTCGATCAGCACCACCGCCGCAAAGGCGGTCGACGGGTTGTTCAGCACGCCGTCCTTCAGGGGGAAGCCGGTCAGCCCCAGCAGGTAGCTGAACAGGCCAAATTGGGCGTTGAACATGAAGTTGAACATCAAGCCGATCACCACCGGGGTCAGGATGGTGGGGATGAGCAGCAGCGAGGTGAGCAGCCGCTGGCCAAAGCGCACCGAGTTCAGCAGGTAAGCGATGAACACCCCCAGGGCCACCTCGACCACCACCGCCAGCAGGGTAAACAACCCGGTCAGGCCCAGGGCATGGCGGAAATGCGCGTCAGCCGCCAGGCGCACGTAGTTCTCCAGCCCGGCCCACTGCCCGGTGCGCCCCGGCAGCACCAGGCTGAAGGAGCGAAAGGTCAGGTTGAAACTGTAGGCGATGGGAAAAAGGATGATCAGCGCCAGGAGGAGGATGGCGGGCAGCATATAGGCCAACCCGGTGAACGAGGGGGAGGAGAAGTAGCTCTTGCGGCGGGGCGCGGCCTGCACCTGCAGACCGGAGGGGCTGCTGGCAGCGAGCAGCTCGCTGCCAGCAGCATCGGAGGAGTCTGGAGAACCGACCCTCTTCTCTGCCATTGCTATTCGCTGGTCACTGGCAGAGCACCCTTCAGGGCCTCGAGGAGCTGGGCCTGCGCGGCTTTGAGCGCTTCCTCGGGGGTCATCTCTTTCGCCATCACCTGCGAGAGGTTCAGGGAGAGCGCATCCGAAATTGCACCCCACTGCGGGATGCGTGGGCGGATGCGCGCCTCATTCAGGCTCTGCATGGTCGCCTTCCAATACGGGAGCTGCTCAGTCAGCGCCGGGTCCGAGAACGCCGACGAGGTGGCGGGCAGGCCGCCGGCCTTGGCGATATCGAGCTGGGTCTGCTTGGACAGCGCCCACTTCATGAACAGCAGTGCGGCTTCCTTGTTCTTGGTATCCTTGTTGATCGCATACAACCAGGAGCCGAGATGAGCCACGCGCTTATCGCCTTCCTTCAGGGTCGGGATGCTGGTGTACCCGATCTTGCCCTTGACCTTCGACTGCGCCGGGTCTTCCATCGCTCCGGCGGTGTCTGCCCAGGTGATCGCCTGGGCGGCGGTTCCCTGCTGCAGGGCGGCGGTCACCTCGTCCCAGGTGGCGCTGGTGTAACCGGGGGGGGCATAGTCCGTCAGGCCCTGCCAGTACTTGAGCGACTCGACGTTGGCCGGGGAGTCCGCAGCCAGCTGCCCGGAGGCGTCAAACAGCCCGCCGCCGTAGGTCCAGGCGTAGTTGAACCATTCCAGGGCGGTGGCGATGTGGCGCTTGCCCGCCAGGGTCACCCCATAGAAGTCCTGGGTAAGCTTCTCGCCGGCCAGGGTATCGCCCGCCTTGCGGGTGAAGAACTCGGCGATATCATGGTACTGCTGCCAGGTCTGCGCCGGGGCCAGGGGATAGCCGTACTTCTTCTGGAAAGCTTCTTTTTCCTGGGCGTTCTCAAACAGGTCCTTGCGGTAGAACATCATCATCACCGCACTGTTGGAGGGCATGCCGTAGACATGGTCCTTCCATTTCGCCGACTCGTCCCACAGCGTGGGCAGCAGATCGGCGGGGTCAAAACCGGGGGTCGAGCCAGCGCCCGCCTTCAGCTCACTCTCTAACGGGACGATATATCCCTGCTCCGCAAAACTGCCCAGGTACTCGTAGGGCATCGACAGGACATCATAGCCGCCCTGGTGGGTGCTGAAGTCCAGGACTACCTTCTGCACCAGGTTGTCATACGGGGCTTCTTCGACGTTCACCTGGA
>CAIQIV010000493.1 GCA_903871905.1 uncultured Chloroflexota bacterium
AGGTTGGGAGGCCGGAGAACCAGGCAGGCCGGGTCGATCCACACCAAGGAGTTGACCTGTCTCGCCGCCATGCTTTCTGCCTGGGCGCAGGCACAGACTTTCTCGCTGAAATAATACTCCCGGATGGCGGAAGGGATTTCCAGCCTGAAGATCTCGGCCTCGAATGTTTCCAGTCCCTGGCTTGCGGTACCCTGTGGGCTGGCATCAAAAACCCAGACCGGGCAGGTGCCGAGTTCTCCGGCGAAGGAGCGTAGGCTGTCTATCATCAGGCGGGCAGCCGATGCGTCTTGCGGCCCGCCGACGGCGGTGAGAAAAGCGACCGGTTTCATAAGCAGTCTCCATCAAGCTCAAGGGATAAAGCGGTAGCCTCGGCCGGCTACGGTCTGGATATGAGTCGGGTTTTCCGGATCCGGTTCAATCTTCTTGCGCAGACGGCGCACCAGCTGCGCCAGGCTGTCATCTCGGATACCCTCCAGGTAAATCTTATCCTCTGGCCAGGCGGCATGCGCCAGGTTATCTTTGTCACACACCTCGCCTGCATGTGCCTGGAAATAGGCCAGGAGTAAATACTCCTTGGCGGTGAACTGGGCGGGGTCCATCGCGGCTGGAGTGGAGAATGAACCCTCCCCTTGTCCCAGCAGTGGGTGACCGGCCAGGCCGCAGCGCTCAAGCTCCAGGGCATTCGGCTGATCGGCCCAGATCTCGGCGGCGCGGCGGGCAATGGCCGGGTGTTGGCGCAGGGACGCCAACTCCAGGCTGGCGCCGCTGGCAGCGGCTTCGCAGGCGCCGCGCAGAAGGGATGGGTAGCCGCCCGCCAGCCAGATCAACTGGTCGACCAATGACTGGTCCCAATCCAATCCACGGCGCCGCGCAAAGCGCTCAACACTCCAGCGGGCATCCTCTGGCTGCAGGGAGCCCAGCCACAGGGTGTTGCCAAAGAACAGTTCGGCCAGTTCATCCTGGTGGATAAGGGGACGCCGGGAGGCGATGACGAAGGTCAGGGAATATTTATAGCTGTCACGAAGGGCGCGCAGGTTGCCGGAGATCAGCGGCAGGCTTTGCTCTGCCAGCGAGTCGAAACGGTCCAACAGCAGGCACAGGGCGTCTGTGCCTGAAAAGGCCTGGGCCAGGGCACGTTCCAGCAGGAAGTATTCATCGAGCCCAGGCCGGGGATCGGCAGTCGACAGTTCTGCCTGTTGCACTGCCAGTCGCGCCAGGCGGTAAAAATCTGCCGGCTGGCTGCCCCCCATGCGGTTGCAGTCTACCAGGATGAAGCGCGGGCCGGGTGCGGGCAGGCTGACCCGGTTGGCCAGGAATCCCAGCAAATTGCTCTTCCCCGCGCCGCTCAGCCCGGCCACGCAGACACACTCCCCGGCGTGCACAGCGCGACAGATGGCCTGCACCTCGGCTTCTCGATAATTAGCAGGATAGCTGTCCCATACAGACATTTCAGGATGTATTATACTTGGGTCATGGGCGATCGTCCGGTTTTCCTGTCGCGGCACCTGCGTCTGGTCCTGTTGGGCTCAGGCCTGCTGCTGATTCTCTTTGCCCTGCTGCTGCTCATTTATCTCAACTGGCCGGTTGAAATGGCGCGCCAGCAGGCGCCGTTGGCCCCAACACTATTCGTCAGGCCTTGATATGAAGCCCATCCTGGTGCGCGGCGCGATCTGGTGGGGAATATTCAGCCTGGTGCTGGGGTTGGGGATCGTCTGCCTGCCAGGCTGTGCCCCGGCGGCCGCGCCCCAGCCGATTGCAACCCAGGCGCCGGCTGCCGAGCAGTCAGCCGGCGTCGGCAGGGTGACCCAGGCTCCGGCAACTCAGCCGGCGGAGCTGCCAGGCGCCCCCGCTCCAACGCAGGCCTCTGCGGCGCAGCCGGTCCAGGCCCCCAAGACCCCTGTTCCGACGCAGGCGCCGGCAGCAGCTGCTCCGGTGCAGCCGCCCGCGGCAAGCGAAGCGACGCAGTCGTCGGCGGAGGTCAGTCCGCCCCCGGCAACCCAGCCTCCCCCTCCTTTGATCTTGACCACACCGACTGCCCAGGCTGTCTTGCCGACGCCGGAGCAGCGCATGGTAGAGGTGGAATGGCCGCCCTCGATGCGCCTGGGGGATTCGGACGTAGTTCGCCTGTCCTTAATCCCTGATACCGCGGGATACACTTTGAAAACGGAGTTTCTCGAGCACCAGGGGCAGTCGCAGTCGGTGCGCATCCCTCGTCCCGACGGTTATTTCCTGTATGCCATTTCTCGCCTGGATGGGGTGGGGTTTACCATTTCCCCGGAAGGTGAACAGGAGCAGTACCTTCCGGAGGGCGAAACGGTCACCTGGCGTTGGTCACTGACCCCGCGCCAGCCAGGCCAGCAGCGCCTGACCCTGGCGCTCAAGCTGCACTGGCTGCCCGGCGCCCCGGCTGCTGGCCCTGAGCGTTCTGCCGTGATTTACTCCCAGGCGCTGGATGTGCGGGTGCTGTCCTTCCTGGGGCTGACCCAGGGGCAGGCGATGACCGCGGCTTTATTCAGCCTGCTGTTGGGTGGCGGGTTAAGCCTGTTCTCCTTTTCCCGGCGCGTCCGCCCTGCCCAGCAGCAGATGCGTGACGTAGTAGCGAACCCAGCCCTGTCCATCGAGCTGCGCCCTGGCCTGGCTCTCAGCCAGGAGGAGCGCTTGCTGCTCCAGGCGCTTTTTGGGCGCTATGCACGGTTGGTGGTGGAGCGGGAGTTCCTCTCAGGGTATTCGGGAGCGCGTGTGCTGTTGGCTCTGCCAGTGCGCACAGATGGGCGCGCCGATGCCTATACCATCGCCAAGCTGGGTTCGCGCTCCACGATTGAGCAGGAATACCAGAATTACGAAAACTTTGTCAAGGACACGCTGCCTCCGGTCACGGCGCGCATCCAGCACCCACCGGTGAGTACAGCAGGCAGGACAGCACACCATGGCGGGCGCCTGGCTGCCTTGCAGTACACCTTTATCGGCCAGCCCGGCAGCGTCCCGGCAAGCCTGCGCCAGGTGCTGCTGGCCAACCCGGACCCGGTGTACTTGCACAGGCTATATGAAACCTTTGCCCCCAACTGGTGGATGCAGCGCCGGCCTTATACCTTCCGCCTGGCCCAGGAGTATGACCTCCTGCTGCCCCCGCACCTGGTGCTGGAGCCCTGTGAAGGGAGGGGGAGCAGCCTGCCTGGGCAGACACTGGGGCAGGTTGAGAATATTGGAATTGGGGAAGTGTTTCGCCTTCCCCAGGCCAGCCGCATTGAGTTGCGCAGCGATGGACGCAGCCTGTCCCTGGTAGTTGAATCGAGACCCGGCCAGCCGGCGCTGCGCCTGCGCTGGTTGGGGGAACGTTTGCCCAGGACGCCTGTTGGCCGGGTGGTGGCCAGGCGCCAGGACTTGCTCTATGATTACGTGAAGGGCTGTGAGTTGTTTGGTCTGCCTGATCCCATTCCTGCGTTGGCTGAACTGCTCAACCAGGTTGTCGTTGGCAGCCAATCCATCATCCACGGCGACCTGAACCTGGAGAACGCCCTGGCAGGCCCTGGGGAGATCCTGTGGCTGATCGATTTTGCCCGCACGCGCGAAGGCCACGCACTGTTTGACTTTGCCCACCTGCAGGCACAGATTGCTGCTCACGTGATCGCCACCCGCTTGCAAGCCCCGCAGGATTTCCTGGGGCTGCTCACAGGCCAGCCCCTTCCAGAACACCGGCCAGTTTACCTGCTGTGGTGCAAGATGGGTGAGATAGCCCATTCCCTGCTGCAAAACCCGGAGCAGCCGCGGGAATATTCCCTGGCGTTAGCAGCGGCCTGCCTGGGGGCGCTTAAGCACAGCAACCTCAACCCGCACTCCCGTCATTTCCTTTACCTGGCAGCAGCACACCTGTACCAGAAGCTTTAATTTCCCTTTCCTTGTCTTCTGATCTGCCTGGCACACTGCCAGGCAGTTTTTATTATTCCTGAACAGATAATCAGCGTTCTGTCATCCGCATATCAACCGCCTGTCAAGCGTAAAAACTCCTTCTGCAATATCATCAAGATAGTTAGAGCGTGGAACGTTTTGATGATAGCCAGTTCGATGAAGGAGGCTGTGATGAAAAATTGGATGGTTGTAGTTCTGCTGGGGTTCGGGGCTTTGCTCCTCTCCGCCTGCGCCGCCTCTGCCACGCCCGTGCGCATTGCCTCCTATCCGGCCGGGTCATCTCATCCCAGCCAGTCCAGTCGGGTTTACAGCGCCAGCATGCAGCTGGAAGTGACTGATCCTTCGGCTGCAGCGGAACGAGCAGTGCAGATCAGCCAGGGCCTTGGCGGTTACCTGGTGGGCTCATGGACGCACTACCAGGATTGGACCAGGGTGGTTACCCTGGAATTGGCGGTACCCTCCATGCGCTTCAACGAGTTGCGGCGCTCGCTGTACACCCTGGGGACGCTGGTTGGTGAGCAGGTGGACAGCGACCAGGTCAACAAAAACTATGACGCGCAGGCATATTCTCATTTGTCATTGGACCTGATGGCTCGCCCTGTTGCTGTCGAACCTCGGCCGGATTGGCCTGAACACCGCCAACCCTGGTGGAATCCTCTGCAGACCTTTTATAAGGCTATGGGCGTTTCGGCGGTCATCCTGACCTTCCTGGTGGATGCCTTGATCTGGATCCTGGTTGTTGGTGGGCCCTTTGTTCTGATTGGCCTGGGAGTACGTTACCTGCTGCGCCGATCCGGTAAAGGTAAGACTGTGTAATAAGCGAATAGTATGAAATCGGTTCGGACATTTTTTCAAGAGAGAAAAGGAGAAAAAACCATGAACACCCGTATCGTTATCCTGATGGTTATCGTTTCCATGCTGGTGTCCTCCTGTGCAGCTGCTGCCAACCCGGCGCCCAGCCCGATTGCGGTACAGCCAGTCCAGCAGTCTGCTGAGCAGCCTGCAGCCCAGCCTTATGTGCAAAAGCAAGCAACTCAGCCCTATATCCAGCAGCCACCGCTCCAGCCGCTGCCGACTATGGCTGCGCCGGCCGAGATGGCGCCTGCCCCGACCGCCTCTGCCGCCGCTCCCCTGGCCGTTCAGCCCGCTGCAGGCGCGATCTTGCCCGTTGCGCCGCCCCCTCCCGACAACCTGTTCCGGGATTACGGGGTCAATCCCTGGGTGGAATCTGCTGGAGATCACCTGTCCACTTTTGCTCTGGATGTGGACACCGCCTCCTACACCGTGGCGCGGCGTTATGTGATGGACGGCAACCTGCCGCCGGCTGACGCCGTGCGGGTGGAAGAGTTTGTCAACTACTTCAACCAGGATTACCCGGCGCCTCCCGACATTGCTTTCTCGATCTACGCTGATGGCGCACCCTCGCCCTTTGCCAGCGATGGCTCCCAGATCCTGCGCGTTGGCATCCAGGGTTACCAGGTCCCGGAAGACCAGCGCAAACCGGCATCTCTGACCTTTGTCATCGATGTGTCGGGCTCAATGGATATGGAGAACCGCCTGGGCCTGGTCAAGCAATCGCTG
>CAIQIV010000494.1 GCA_903871905.1 uncultured Chloroflexota bacterium
GATCTGACCGGTGTGCCCGATTTGTTGGGCATCTAATACGATACTCTTTCGGAGGCCAGGATGATTTCACTCAACAAAGATATGCCAGTCTTCCCGGGCCGGCCGGGCGTTTCCTCACGCCGGCCCATCCACGACCCCTCGGTTTTAACTGTGGAAGAGTGGACTTTTGATCCAGGGGTGACCTTCACCAGCCATGCCCATGCCGAATCCCAGATTATCTACATCGCCAAGGGCAAGATGCGCATGCGGCAGGGAAATGAAGAAGTCATCGTTGAAGAAGGTTGCTATTATTACACCCCGGCGGGTGAGGTGCACGAGATCCTGGAGATCATTGAAAAAACCACGATGATCATTGTAGGCACCCCGAAGAAAAAGAAGTAATTTTCCTCCTTGCAGTTTCCCGGTCAGGATATCCCCGGCCGGGAAGCTGCTTTTGATGATCTCCTGACTAAGAGGATGGTGCAGGCGCACATGTCCTGGTTACTGCTCAGAATGGCATCTGTAAGAAGGGGATAGGATCGGGATGTCTATCGATTTGGCTGCTGCCAGCTTGAAACGATTGGAGAAGATATCAATGGGTAATGACTTAAGAATCCAACAGGGAGTGACCCGTGGACAGCCCTTTGTTATCCAGGTCAATGGGGCTCCGGTGACCGCCTACCCGGGCGAGACGATCGCTGCCGTTCTGCTGGCCTCAGGCTGGCAGATGTTCCGCCATTCGGCGCTCTCAGGCGAGCCGCGAGGCCCTTTCTGTGGAATGGGGTTGTGTTTTGACTGCCTGGTCACACTGAATGGCCAACCGAATGTGCGGGCCTGCGTTACCTTTGCCCAGCCCGGCGACCTGGTAGAAAGGCAAATCTGATGACTGACCTGAACCCTACGCCTTTGACCGTGGTGGGAGCTGGCCCAGCTGGTATCATGGCTGCCTATACAGCTGCAGAAGCCGGCGTCGAGGTCACCCTGATCGACGATAACCCCCTCCCGGGCGGGCAGTATTATCGCCAGTCCCCGCCCCAATTCAAATTTGCCAACCCCCTGGATGCGCAATCTGGCCGGGCAGACGCCCCCCAGGTCTTGAATAAGCTCCCGCATCCGAAGGTCAGGACCCTGTATAACACGCAGGTGTGGGGGGCGTTTGATCAGCACACCCTGGCCCTGGCCGACCAGGAGCACAGCTTCCTGCTGCCGACAGACCGGGTCATCCTGGCAACTGGCGCCTATGACCGCCCGCTGGCTTTCCCGGGGTGGACGCTGCCTGGCATCCTGGGTGCAGGTTCGACCCTGCGCATGGTCAAAACCCAGTGGGTGCTCCCTGGGAAGCGCATCCTGCTCAGCGGCCTGGGCCCGCTGCAGCTGGCCCTGGCGGACCTGCTGATCAAATCTGGCGCCGAGGTGGTGTGCGTGGCAGAAGCTGCTGATCCCCTCCAGGGCTGGCAGCAGGTGCCAAAATTCTGGGGGCATTGGGACCGCCTGGGAGAAGCCTGGGGTTATACCAGCACGCTGCGCAAGCACAAGGTTTCCCTGCTGTTCAACCATTCCATCATCAAAGCCAGCGGCAGGGATCACGTGGAACAGGCCACCATTGCCCGCCTGGATGTGCTGGGTGTTCCAATCCCCGGAACAGAACGACAGTTTGATGTGGACGCGGTGTGCCTTGGGTATGGGCTGCTGCCTGCGTTTCAACTGGCGGTGGC
>CAIQIV010000495.1 GCA_903871905.1 uncultured Chloroflexota bacterium
GCCACCTTGAATGAGCGCGCCGCCACCTCGATAGGCGCGCTGTTGCCATCATGCCCATTGAAAATGAACACGCGGCGGAAATCCTCGCGGTACAGCGAGTCGAGTACGTCGTGGATCAGGTTGGTCAGCGTCTCGTAGCGCAGCGAAACGGTGAATGAGTTGGCCTTGTAGTGCTCGCTCATCCCGTAGAACAGGGGCGGCAGCAGCAGCAGGTCATCGAAATAGCCGGCCACCTCTTTAGCCAGCAGGTACGAGACAAAGCAGTCCGTGCCAAAAGGCAGGTGATCCCCGTGGTTCTCCAGGGAACCCAGGTTAAACATGGCTTTGTTAAACTTATGGCCCTTGTAACGGTGTCCGTTGAGCTCTTCGGCCTGATATACGGTCATATGCGCCTCCGGTTTGGATGGATCAATATTTATCGCACAGGCTGCAGTGCCTGCTCCAGGTCCGCCAGCAGGTCGGCGGTGTCTTCGATGCCCACCGAATAACGGATCAAGCCCTCGGGGATACCCATGGCCTCGCGCTCCTGGCGGGTGCACTCCACGTGGCTGGTGGTGGCCGGCGGCCCGGCGACGGTCTCCACCGAGCCCAGGTTGGCCGCCAGGTGGGCGTATTTCAGGCGCGGCAGGAAGCTGCGCACGGCGTCAAAGCCGCCCTTCAGGCTGAAGCTGAGCACCCCGCCAAAACCGGCCATCTGCCGGGCAGCGATGGCATGCTGCTCGTGGCTCTCCAGGCCAGGATAGTAGACGTGGCTGACCTCCGGCCGCGCTTCCAGGAACCTGGCAATGTGCAGGGCGCTCTGGTTCTGGTGCTTCACCCGCAGGCTGAGCGTCTTCATGCCGCGCAGCAGCAGGTAGGCCGACATGGGATGCAGCGTCGCTCCGTTGATTTCACGGAAGTGGTAAACCTGCTCCACCAGGTCGCGCCGCCCGCAGATCACCCCACCCAGGGCGTCAGCGTGCCCGCCCAGGAACTTGGTGGCCGAGTGCAGCACCAGGTCGGCGCCCAGCTCCAGCGGGCGCTGGTTAATCGGTGTAGCAAAGGTGTTGTCCACCACCACCCGTGCGCCTGCGGCTTTGCCCGCCCGCGCCAGCCGTTCCAGGTCCACCACCTTGAGGGTGGGGTTGGTCGGGCTTTCCAGGTACAGCACCTGGCAGCCTTTGGCGATCTCCGCCTCGATCATCTCGTGGTCATGAGTGTCACACAACTGCACCTGGATGCCAAAGCGGGGCAGGAATTCCAGGAAAACCTTGTTGGTCCCGCCGTAGGTGTCTTTATACGAAACAACGCGATCCCCCGGCGAGAGCAGGGTGAACAGGGTGTTGCTGATGGCAGCCATGCCGGTGGAGAAGCTGGTGGCAGCTTCAGCGCCTTCCAGGGTGCGCACCTTTTCCTCGAAGGCGCTGACCGTGGGGTTGGTGTTGCGGCTGTAGATGTGCCCCGGCTGATGCCCCAAGGCCACCTCCAGCCATTCATCCACATCCGGGTAGCCAAAGGCAACGCTGTGCACAACCGGCACCTGGGTCGCCCCTTGCAGCAGGTATTCCTCTTCGCCGCCCCATACGGAGAGCGTCCCCATTCCTGGATCTTTGTCTTCTTCCATTTTCAATCCTCATTCCTTGTTCAGCTTATTTTGAAACCATCCGTGTGGAAGGGTGATGATCTTCCCTGGGTCGACGACTTCAACCATTTGGTCTATTCCTGCCTCAGCCCATAACCGCTCTCAACCAATTCCTTGAATCTTTGGGTGAAGCGCGCCGCCGGAGCGCCATCGATCACATCATGGTCAAAACTGATGGTGACGCTCAGGTACCTGCGCACCTCGATCCGGTGGTCAACCACTCCCGGCTTTTCACCTATCCCACCCAGGGTGAGCTGGAGGGAATGGTTGGGTACCGGGATTCCCCAGCCGCTGCCTGTACCAAACATCCCGATGGAAGTCACCAACACGGTACCGTAATAGTCCTTGATCATCTGCGGGTTCTTAAAAAGATACCACAAGAATAGTCGCCTGGCAAATCCAGGCAGCCGCACAAACCAGTCAATGAACCTGGATTCCTGGCTGCTTGCGTGTTGATTTTGAAATGCCCGAATTTCGGCGTGGATCTCGCGAATGCTCTTCTTGTTGACACCCCGCAGGATGTGCGGCCGGATGGTCTTTTTTCCCTCCACCTCGACTTCGAACAACATATTCACATCCACTTCATCAAAGATGACCAACTGGTGTCGACCGTTCCGATAGGCGTGCATTTGCTTATCCAGGTCGATCGCCCTTCCCAGGCAGGCCAGGATGAACGCGGAAAAGGAGAGAGCTTCTCCAGTTTGCGCTTTGAGTTGGTGAATAATCTCCTGAGCCTGGGTGATATCGAACTCCACCAGCGCATGCACGGTATGCTTCTGGAGCCCCATCTGCCCCCCATCGACCATCAGCAGCCGGCTCCTGGGATAGGGCAAAACGGTATGTATACCGGGCTGTGTTTTCATCGTTTGCCTCTCCTTACCTGCCGTTCAAGGTTTACCGAAATATTGCTGGATGATTGTCACAGCGTTTTCAATGCCTTTTTCGGCGCGGATCGCCGTTCCGCACGAACTGGCGCGCTGCCGTATACCGGTATCCGTCACCGCGCGGCGGATCGCATTCGCCAGGCGGTCAGCGGTCAGATTCTTTTGCGGGATGGGATCCGGCCCAACGCCCAGCGCCTTGATCCGCGCCCCCCAGAAGGGTTGGTCGAAGATAAATGGGAGAATCACGGAAGGCACACCGGCGCGCAAGCCTTCCGCAGTTGTCCCCGCACCGCCGTGATGCACCACAGCTGCCATACGCGGGAACAACCAGCCATGCGGTGCTGCATCAAGCACAAACACGGTACCAGGCGCCGCCTCTGCGCGCAGCCCGCCCCAACCGGTGAGCAGGATTCCCCGCTGACCGCTTTTTGCGAGCGCCTCCAGGAGCAGACTGGCAAGCCGTTCCGGGCTGCTGCCGGACATGCTGCCAAACCCAATATAGACCGGGGGAGCGCCGGCTTCTAAAAACGCTGTCAGTTCAGGCGAGGGCTGCCAGCCGGCCTGAGAATCCGAGAAGAGATATCCCATGATATGCACACTGCCCGGCCAATCTGGCGGGTGCGGGATGATGGTGGGGCTGTAGGCACTCAGCATCGGCGTTGACCTTAAAGTGCGGTAGAACCGCGCGGCAGAATACTGTGCTAAACCCAGGTGTCGTCTGAACTCATTCACGAAAGGACGGTACCACAACCAGACCACCTGGAGCATCGCCCTGCCAGACAGGACGTTGTGCACCCGTCCCAGGTCCTTCTGGATCGGCCATGACGGGGCAGGGAAAGCCTGCGTCGGCAGCAGGGGGGTCGGCTCAACATTGAGGATCGGAATGCTCAGCGCCTCGGCGATGGATTGTCCAAAGGCGCTAAACACCCCCAGGCAGATCAAACCCTGTACATCGCGGCAGGCCGCGTGAGCGTCTTTCGCCATGCTCATCACCACCGGGGCAATCAATGTCCGGATCGTCCGGATCGACTGGAGCGGGTTGGCGCCGCTTTTTTCCATAAACCTTCGCCCGGTGTCGCTTGCCATAATTTGCTGGACATCCCCACGCAACGGATAAAAATCCACCCCATAATCCTGGATAAACCCGGCAAAGTTTTCAGGGGCAGCCAGGCGGACATGGTACCCGGCCTGCTGCAGCCCCCGGCCCAAGATGGCACAGGGCTGGATATCGCCGCGTGAACCCGCTGCAAAGATGGTGATCTTCATCGTAAACCTTACTTTCACCTGAAGGCTGTGGCTGGCAACCTGACGTTCTACCTGGTGTACCCCTAATTGAAGCGACCCATCAGGCCACCGGACCCGTGATCCGCTTTCCTGGGCTGCACCAGCGCCTCAGAGCGTTCACGTCTGTTTGAGGTGAGCGATCACCCCGCCGGGATGCCCGTGGATAAACTGATCCTTGGGCGCCTGGCGGGCGTCCATCACGGCGAAGACCAGGGCGTCGCACATGGCGCCCATGGCCAGCGTGCTGCCCACCGACATCAGCCCGTCGTAGGGATCCACCTCGTCTGGCGTCTCCACCCGCAGCACTACGCTGGACAGGCGTCCCAGGCTGGATTCGGGGCGGGCGGTGAGGGTGATGATCGGCGCCTGCCGCCCAGCCACGAGCTGCGCCAGCTTACAGGTCTCCATGGTTTCGCCGCTCTTGGAGAGCAGCACCAGCACGTCCTCGGGACGCACCGCGCCGGAGCTGCCGTGCAGGCTGTCGCCGGCGTGCAGGAAGAGCGACGGGCAGGCTACGTTGGACAGCAGGTGCGCCAGGCGGCGGGCGATCATCCCCGTGGTGCCCACCCCGGAGGTGATCACGTGACCGGTGCAGCCAGCCATCAGCTCCACCGCCCGGGTGAAGGAATCATCCAGCTGGTCGGCCAGCTCTTGCAGCATGCGGCTCTCACCCAGGATGGCGCTACGGCCGCGTTCCATCGCATCCATTTTCTACCTCCATTCATTGGCCTTCGACAAGCTCAGGCCGCCCGCCCAAGGCGCGCTGAGCCTGTCGTAGCGCTTCCAGGGCGGCCTATCTATACACTCAAGCTGCCCCGCACCAGTCCAGGATAAAGCGTCCCAGGATCTGGGCCACTTCCATCACCGAATCCAGCTCAACATACTCATTGGTGGAGTGGATGGCCCCGCCCCGCGGGCCAAACAGCACGCTCGGGCTGCCGGCGTAGCGGATGGGCAGGCGCAGGTCGCTCCCGCCGCCGCCGACCACCAGCGGTGTGCTGCCGGTGACCGCAGCAGCCGCCTGCGACAGGCACTGCACCAACTCACTGTCCGGGTCGGTGAGAGATGACTCCAGGCGCAGGCCAAAATACTCCAGCCTGGGCGGGTGCTCCCGCAGCCAGTCATCCGCCTGCGCAGCCTGCTGGATGTGGCGGGCAAAGTCGAGCTTAATGTCCTCGATCTCCTCACCCGGCAGGCACTCGATGCTGCCTTCCATCACGCACTCCGCCGGCAGTGTAGACGGCCAGTTCCCGGCCCGGATGGTGCACACGGCGCCGGGGACCTTGGTCGGGTCGTGGGCATACAGCGGGTCATCCACCTGCGCCGCCCGCTGCAGCTGATATTCCTGCACTGCGGCAAAAACCCGGAAGGCTTTTTCAATAGCGTTGGGGATAACGGCCTGGTATTCGATGCCGCCCTCCACGCCGGGGACGGTGATACGGAAGAACTGCGCCCCACGCGACGAGACCACCAAAAGCTGCGGCGAGGTGGGCTCCAGGAAGATTGTGCCATCGGCGCGGTAGCCGCGCAACAGCGCCGCCAGCGTGCCGTTACCGCCGTTCTCCTCGTCCACCACGTACTGCATGTGCAGGTCACCCTCCAGGCGCACACCGCACTCCAGCAGGGCATCCATGACGATCATGCTCAATGCCAGGCCGCCCTTCATATCACAGGCGCCGCGCCCATACACCCGGCCGTCGACAAAGGCACCGGACCACGGGCCGCCGTGCTCCCACTGCCCGGCCGGGTCCACGGGGACCACGTCCAGGTGGCCGTTGAGCGCCAGCGACCGCCCGGCGCGCTGCCCTTCGACAGGACGGCCTTCGACAAGCTCAGGCTTCATGTTTACAAGCTCAGGCTGCCTGTCTGAGGCGCGCTGAGCCTGTCGAAGCGCTTCTTCGGTTGGAAAGGGGGATTGCTTCGCTGCGCTCGCAATGACAGGACGGTGGCCATTGATGGTCACCACCAGGTTGCAGCGCCCGGTATAGGGATAATCCACTTCAATAAAAGCTGGATGCCGCCGCAGCTCATCCAGGTCCAGTTCCCAGAGATGCGGCTGGAGGCCGCGCTGGCGCCAGAAATCGGCGATGAACTCGCCCACCGCAGCCTCGCTCTCGTAGGAGGGGCGGCGCACCAGCTCCTGGATCAACGAAAGCGCCAGCTGGCGGCGGGCAGCGATAGCTTTGGATAAGACGGGCCAGGCCGGGTGTCCAGGCATTCCAGGAGCGTCCAGCAGGCTCAAAAGGTCAGGGTCACCTTGCGCAGCAGGCGCGGATGGTCCACATCCAGCCCCCTGGCCTGCGCCAGGTGCAGCGCCATAAGCTGCCCGGGGATGGCGCCCACGATGGGCGAGAGCCATTCCGGCAGGTCATCCGGCAGGCGGATGGTGGAAGGCACGCCCTGCAGCAGCTCGGGGTCGTTGGTCAGGGCGGTCAGGTCCACCTGGAGCTGGCTGACGTCCGCCGCCAGCGAGCGCATGTCCGGGGTGGTCTTGCCCAGCGGTGCGACTGCCAGCAGCGGGAAGCCCGGCTCAAGCACGGCGATCGGTCCGTGGCGGAAATCGGCGGAGGAGTAGGACTGGGAGTTGATGTAAGACAGCTCCTTGATCTTCAGCCCGATCTCCAGGGCGGTGCAGTAATTGTAACCACGCCCGATCAGCACCAGGCGGTCGCTGTCGCCAATGCGCTGCGCCGCCTGCTGCACCGCCGGTGCCTGGTCCAGGGCAAACTGGGCCAGCCCGGGCAGGCGGTGCAGGTCCTGCTTCAGGTCATCGCGCCCGCTCCAACTGGCGACCAGCATGGCCACCGCGGTGAGCTGGGCGGTGTAGGTCTTGCTGGCCGCCACGCTGCGCTCCACGCCCACGTCAAGCAAGATGGCATGGTTCGACATCTGCGCCATGGGAGAGGCGGCATCGTTGGTGATGGCCAGGGTGATGGCGCCCTGGCGGCGGGCTTCTTCCAACACAGCGACCACATCCGTGCCCTGCCCGGACTGCGAGATGCCAATTACCAGGCAGTCACGCATGTCCGGCGGCTGGTCGTACAGGGTATACAGCGAGGGCATCGCCAGCCCCACCGGCAGGCGCTTGAAGGCGCTGATCATGTACTTGGCATAGCGGGCGGCGTTATCGGATGTACCGCGGGCGGCAATCACCACGAATCGCAGCGCTTCAGTCTGCAGACGGGCGGCAATCTCAGCCACCGAGGCAAACTTCTGGTCGACCAGGCGCTGCAGCTCGGCCGGCTGCTGCGAGATTTCACTTTCAAACAGGCTGGGCATGCTTTATTCCCTGCTTGAACTGATGGTCTCCAGCACATCGCGGAAGACCTCCATCACCTGCTGAGCCTGGCTCTCGTTAATGGTCAGCGGCGGCTTGACCTTGACAATGTTGCCCATGCCCAGGTACTTGGATTCGCCGAAGATCACCCCGCGCTTCAGGCCTTCGGTGATAAAGCGGTCAGCCTCGTGGCGCGCCGGCTCGCGCGTCTTGCGGTTTTTCACCAGCTCAACGCCCAGCATCAGCGCCGGGCCGCGGATATCGCCGATCAACTCATAGTGGGACTGCATCTCCTGCAGCGTCTCGGTGAAGAAGCGCCCAATTTTGCGCGAGTTCTCCAGCAGGTTCTCATCCTCGATCACCTGGATGGTCGCCAGGGCGGCGGCCATGGCCACCGGGAAGTGGGCAAAGGTAAAAGAGTGATCACCCGGCTCAAAACCCTTCAGGTCGGGACGATACAGGTTGCCAAACAGCGGGAAGCCGCCAGCGACGCTCTTTCCAAACACCAGGATGTCCGGTGTGGTCTGGTACAGGTCCGCCGCAAACCACTCGCCCACCCGCCCGAAACCGGTCTGGATCTCGTCGAAGATCAGCAGCATGCCCAGGTCGTCGCACAGTTTGCGCATGGCGCCAAAGTATTCGCGCGGGAACTCCACCATACCGCCGTTGCCTTGCACCGGCTCCATGATCAGCGCCGCCGGGGGCTCGGCCGCGCCGCGGGTGATGATCTCGCGCGCCAGGTCCACGCAGGCCAGCTTGCAGGATGGATACTCCAGCCGGATCGGGCAGCGGTAGCAGTAGGCCTGGGGGACGCGCACCACCGGGCCGCCCCAGGCGGTGAAGCGGTTGTTCGGATGGGGGTAGCCGGTGTTGATCATGCCCAGCGTACGCCCGTGGTAGCCGTCAAACAGGCTGACAACGGTGCTGCTCTTTTCACTGTTGCGCAGCGCCAGCTTGATGGCGCCCTCGTTGGCCTCCGAGCCGGTGATCACAAAGGACACCTTCTTCAGGTTGCCCGGCGCCAGCTCGGCCATCCGCTTGGCCAGCAGCAGCTTGGGGGGGGTCTCAAAGCTGGTGCGGATGTGGGTGTAGCGGGGCAAGATTTCCTGCACCGCGGCGATTACCTTAGGATGGGAATAGCCCACCGCCAGGCTCCAGGCCTGGGAGGTGCAGTCAATAAAGCCTCTGCCGCTGGTATCATACAGGACACAGCCCTCACCGCGGTCCACGGTGAACTTCAACGGCGCCCCCACCCCGCCGCCGCCCAGGGCGCGGCGGCCAGCTTCCAGGTCTTCAGGTCGAACATTTTCAAACATCTTTTTCTCCTATTGGCTCAGCACAGTGTGTGCAAATTCAAAGGTCTTTTTCAGATCGGCATCCAGGGCGGCATACACGGCATAATATTTTTGATACTGCTCCTGGATTAGCGGGTCTGGCTGGGTGACCGCAGACACCACCACCCATTCTTTTTGTAAGATCTCAAAATTTTTAAAAATGCCCACTGCCAGGCCGGCGATGTAGGCTGCGCCCAACGGGCCATCCGCCTCCTGGACATGCTCCTGGGCCATGCCGGTGATATCACTGACGATCTGCCGCCACAACGGGCTGCGCGCCCCACCGCCGGTAGCCACGAGGCGCTTGATGGGATGCCCGGGCGCGCCATCCGGCCCAGGTGGGAAGCTGGTCTCCAATCCATGGCGGATGGCATACCCCCAGGACTCCAGCACGGCGCGGAACATGTGCGCCCGGGTGTGGCTGGCCTTGAGGCCAAAGAACACACCCGATGCCCACGGGTTGTATTCCGGGCTGCGCTGTCCCTGGGTGTACGGCAAGAAGATCAGGCCTTCCGAACCAGGAGGCACAAGGGCTGCCAGGTCGTCCAACGCGGCATACGCCTTCGGCCCACCGGAGGCCTCCGCCAGCTTCTCTGGCTGGCCCAGCTGCTCACGGAACCAGTGTACACCATCTCCTACGGAGAGGCAGTACACCGGGTAATCGTACAGGTATCCTTCCTGGATTTTACCTCCCTTTTCGGCGATTGGGAAAGGCAGCCAGGAGGCATTCAGGGCATCATCCTTGGCCACCGGCAGCACCCCGCCGGTGCCGTAGTACACGATGCCCTCCCAGGTGTGCACCACCCCGGCGCTGATCTGCGAGGCAAACAGGTCCGGCATGCCGCAGATTACCGGCGTGTTTAATGCCAGGCCGGTCAGGCGGGAGGCTTGCTCGTGAACATAGCCGGCGATGGCTGCCGGCGGCTGCACCTGGGGCAGGATCTCCAGCGGGATGCCAAAACGCCGGCAAACATCCGGGCGCCAGCAGGCCAGGGGCGATTCATAGATCGCGCCATACAGCCCGGCGGTGATGGTGTCGGTCACATAGGCCCCGGTGAGCTGATAGACCAGGTAGTGCGCAGCATCAAAGAACATGTGCATCTGCGCTGCCAGCTCCGGGCGGTGGCGCAGGAACCAGAGCAGCTTGGGCGTCAGCTCCTCGGACGACAGGCGCAGGTTCATCACCCGGTTAACCTCTTCCACCTCAGCCACGGCGCGGTTATCCGAATACAGGATCGCCCCGGCAAGCGGGTCGCCCCTGGCATCCGTGGGACCCATTGCCGGGTACAGGCCGCTGACGCCAACGGATTTGATCTGCCGGGGATCGACTGCCGCCTGGCGCGATAGCTCACGGATCACCGCCTGGGCTCCCTTCCACCAGTCGTTCATATCGTGCTCCACCCAATCCGCCCGCGGATAGCTGGAGCCGTGCTCATGAACCGCCTGGGCAATCTGCCGTCCCGAGGGCAGCACCAGCACACCTTTAACCCCCTGCGTGCCCACGTCAATACCGAGCAGCACGTCTCCAGTCATGTCTGAGGCCATACGCTCAGATCATCCCGGCATAAGAAACAGCCATGGCGATCACCGCAGCCACCAGCCCCAGGATGAACACCAGAATGATCACCTTGTCCAGCGGCGCCAGGGTCAGGTCGCGCAGCGGGGTCACCTGGCCCGAGCCAAAGCCGCGGATCTGGGTGGCGGTGGTCACCTGGTCCACCACCATGGCGGTACGCCGCATCAGTGGGTTAGCCAGCGGCACCGAACGCTTAAACAGCTTGACCGGGTTGACGGTGCGCAGGTTCCAGCCGCGCAGCTTCTGGGCAGACTGGATGGTCTGGATCACCGAGGCCATGTAGGGGATAAAGCGGTAGGTAATTTGGATCACAAAGACGATGGGGGTGGGCACCTTGAGGGCGTACAGCGTGTTGGCAATCTCGCTGATCGAGGTAGTGTACAGGAAGACGATGGCCCAGGTGACCACGGTGGCGAAGCGCAGCGTACGCCCCAGGAGCCAGACCATGCTGCCATAGGTCAGGCCAATGGTGTCCAAACCCAAGAAAGGAATGTCGATGGTAACGATTGAGGTCGAAGCCCAGACCGGATCCAGTACTTTGTAATACTCAGGCCGCGCCTGAGCCACCGTGCTGCGCAAGGTGGGAAACCAGGTCAATCCCAGGGCGATCAGGATGAAGAGGAAGAACTTGGCGGGGGTCTTGGACCACCAGGCCATCAGAAAACCAAAGAGCAGCAGCGGGGCCAGGTAGAGCGGGTCCAGCCACAAGCCAGATAACACCACCACCACCAGGAATGCCACCATCTTGGTCAGCGGGTGCAAACCCCGGTGCAAATAGGTCGTACCTTCTGAAAAAGCAAACACGTTTTCCATGGTTAGTTCCTCGCTTCGGCAGCCTGGATGCTGTACGCCAGGGTCTCAGCCATTTCATCCACGGTCAGGATATCCAGTGGGCAGCCGAACTCGGCAGCCAGCGCCTGGCCCAGGCGGGTCACCTGGGGCGGCAGGATATCACCTTCCAGCAGTTTTTCTGGTTGGGCAAAGACCTGGCGCGGACTGCCATCCAGGATCAGGTTGCCACGCGACATGACCATCACCCGGTCGCAGTGATTGCCGATGGTCTTCATGTTGTGGGTGATAATAATGATGGTCTTGCCCATCTGGTCGCGCAGGTAGCGCAGGCTTTCCATCATCTTGATCTCACCCTGGGCATCCAGGCCGGTGGTGGGCTCGTCGATCAGCAGGATGTCCGGGTGCAGCGGCAGGATGCAGGAGATGGCCAGGTAGGTTTTCAGGTCCTCGTCCAGGCCAAAGATATAGCGGTCCTTGTGCTCATTGAGGTTGAAGACTTCCAGCGCTTCATCGGTCAGTTGGCTGACCTTATCCTCAGGGAAATCCAACATGCGTGGGGCAAAAGCCACCTCGTCCCAGATCGTCTCGGCGAAAAGTTGGTCGTCCGGGTTCTGGAAAACATAGTTGATCATGCGGATAATATCCGCAATGCGCATGTTGCGGATGTCCCGGCCCTTCACCCGCAGCACGGCGTCCTTGTTGGTCGGCTTGAGCAAGCCGACCAGGTGGCGCGCCAGGGTGGTTTTCCCTGAGCCGTTCTGGCCAATAATGCCGACGATCTGCCCCTGGGGGACGGTGAACGACACCCCTTTCAAGGCGTGCACCTTCTTGTTATAGAAATGGTGCAGGTTTTCCACAACAATCACGTCCTCACCAAAATCGCTCTTCTGCACCAGGCGCATCTCGGGTGGGCGCTGGATGCGCTGCACGCCGCGCTGGCGCAGGCCCAGCTGGGCAACTTCCACCGCCTGGCCCAATGTGATGGGCATGCAGCCAAAATCAAAGCCCTGCTGGCGCAGCTTGAGGAACACCTCGGTCACCTGGGGGCGCCCCACCCCGATCTCAAAGATCAGGTCATTGGCCAGCACCTCATCCGGTTTGCCATCCAGCACTACTTTTCCCCGGTCGATGGCGATGATGCGGTCCACAACCTCAGCCACAGCTTCAATATCCGCCCCCGACTCGGTACACACGCTGGTGGTGCCCTCCTGCTTGGTGACCTGGCGCATGATGTTCATCACCCGCTCCTTCCCCAGCGGGTCAAGCATGGATACCGGCTCGTCAAAGCCCAGGACTCGCGGGTCCATGGCCAGCACCCCCGCGATGGCCAGGGACTGCTGCTCACCGCCGGAGATGTCGTTGGGGTTGCGGTTGGCGAGTTTCTCCAGCTCCGCCTGCACCATGGCCTTCTGCACGCGGCGGAAGATTTCGTCACGCGGCACCCCCAGGTTGGCAGGGCCAAAGGCGATGTCATCACTGACGGTAAGCGAGAAGATCTGCACCTCGGGGTTTTGCATCACAATGCCCACGTGGCTGGCCATCTCGTTCACCTGCTTTTCCTGCGTGTTCTGCCCATCCACAACCACCACGCCGTCCTGATAGCCCAATTCCACGTGTGGCACCAGGCCGTTCAGGGATTTGATCAGAGTGCTCTTGCCCGCCCCCGCCTTGCCGATCACACCGACCACACTGCCCGCCTCGATCTCCAGGGTCAGGCCAGACAGCGCCTTTTCGGACTCATCCTGGTGCAGATAGCGAAAGGAATAATCTTGGTATGCGATAGATTTCATGAACAGCTCCTAAAGTACGCGCCAACCGCAGCAGCCGGCCGGGTTTCTCAGGGGGCGCAAATTGCAATTGATAGGATAATCGCTTCAATTTCGCGATGCGCTTTGATTTTATTCTTTTTTCTTTTTTCTGTTAGCCGCAAGAACCCACCACCACCCCCCGGCTGATGCGTCAGCCTGGGCATGAGTTCCATAAACCTTGAAACCAGCAGGCCTTGGGGTGGGCTGAAGCGCTGAGTGCGGCTGCAGAATAACGCAGCTTCAGCCCACCGGACCATCAAGTTAGCCAAAGGTGCGGGAAAGCGCCAGTCTACTTTTTAGACTGGCCCCTCCCGCCAGATAAGGCGCGGTAAGCGGCCTCCCCCGCTAGCAACCCAACAGGTACGAAGATAAAACCACTCAGCCACCAATAGGGGATGCCAAAGAAGGTGCCAGCACCCAGAATGACCCAGTCGTTTAACGCTGCCAGGATCGCATCTTCCCGGGTCTTCATAATCCAATACGTCATCAGCCACCACACCTGGTGCACCGGCTCACCGCAGATCCAGGCCTTGAAAAAGCGCGGGAAGAATGGACCGGTCTGGTCATGCACGAAGTAAAAATAGACATAACCGAAGAAGGCCCAGATGGAGGCGTCGATCAGGGTGTAGGGGAAAAGGGAGAGGGCGCCAGACGAGACGCCGCCCACCCACACCGGGTTGATCAACACGCGGGCGATAATCTGGCCCACAAACAAGCCAAAGAAGGAGACAACCGAGCCAAACAGCGCTGCCGAAGCGGCGATGATCATCGCCTGCAGGTCGATGCCTCCCAGGTCACCCAGGCCGGCTGCCGCAAACAAGGCGCCAATGATGCCGATGGCTACCAGGGAATAGGGCGTGAAGACTTTCACCTTCATGCCCGGCATATACCGCCCGGGCATGGCCAGCCAATCGGGGCGCTGGGCAAACTTCCACATGAAATAAACCGCGAAGGGCAAGCAGAAAGCAATGGCAAAGATGTACAGCAGGACGATGCGACCCGGCGACTCAGAAACGCCCAGGTTTGTGCCCAGCGGGTTCATGAGGATGAAGGCAACGATGAAGATCGCCAGGCCCACACCCATCAAGATCAAGCCGGTTCGATCGTTGTAAAAACCTTTCTTTTCATTCATGTCCGTGATCTCCTCACAATGAAACAGTTAACGAGATGGCTCTATAGATTTGACTTCCAGTGTTATCCTCTTTCTTCCAGCAATCGATCCTGTCGACCTCCTTTCCCTGGCAGGCTGGCGATCCAGCCATCCAGAATCAATGCTCAAACTGCAGCTTACTGACCATCCGCTCAATAAAATCCTGGTCTACTGTGCGCTGGTTAAGCACAGAATAGCGGCGTCCAAAATTACCCTGGTACCAGTTCAGGGTAGCCAGGGTACGCACAAATTCATCCCGGGTCAGGTGAATGTCCCGCGGCTGCCACAGGATGCCGGTGCGCTCGTAGGCATTCGCCAGCCAGCCCGGGTCATTGTCCTGCAGGTTGGCCATGACCCAGGTGCCCAGGGCGACCAGCTCGCCGTGCAGGAAATGCTTGCCGGTCTGAAACTCGGCGTTGTAAGCAAAAGTATGGTCGGAAGCCTCCTGCGGGCGGCTGCTGCCAAAGCGGCGGCAGATGATGCTGATATCCTCAAAAGCCTGCATGGTCAGGCGGATACCGGCAGGGGTCACCGATCGGATGTCGTCCGCCCCCTGCACAATGCGCTCCAACCAGGTGTGCATGGCAGCCACAGCGGCACGGTCGATAGGCTCGCCGGTCTGGCGGTGGGAAAACTCCCAGTCCCACAGGGCGGTATGGGCGCACAGGATATCCCCTACCCCCGAGCGGTTTAGGCGGGCAGGCGCCGAACCCACCAGGCGGTAATCGATATACACCTCCCGCGGCACAATATAGCCGATGTAGGTGACGTGCCCGCCGGCCCGGGCGGCAATGCTTTTGGTGACCGAGGCGTCCACCGAGGTGATGGAGACGATCTCATCCACCGGCAGGCGGCGTTTCCAGGCCACAAACTTGGCGGCGTCCTGCGCCATCCC
>CAIQIV010000496.1 GCA_903871905.1 uncultured Chloroflexota bacterium
CCACCGTGCGCAAGTTCATGGTTGGTTATGAGCTGCTGGCTATGCCGCAGCGTGACCTGACTCCGGAAACCGCCGCTCAGCGCCTGCGCTCTGTTGGGGAATCAGCCAAAACTTGAGGCCGTGTCTGCCCACCTTGCAGAACTGTAAGTTGATTCGATGACATATAATATTGCGTAACTGAGGTATATTGAATTATAATTCGAGTGCCAGAGAAGATCGACGGCGGTGCAGCCCGATGATACTCTCCAGGCGAAGGAGCAGTTTTATGGATGGAACCACAATCAAAAGCGCTTATGGCGCCAGCCAGAACCCGTTGAGCGTTGATGTTGAACGGCTGGCACGGCAGAACAATGAGAAAGTCGGCCTGGGCACGGGGGCAGCCCGCCAGGTAGGCCAGGCGGCGGACCAGAAGAACGGCGCACAGGTCGAGCGCCAGGCGCCGGCGCGTGACACGGTCAGCACGCAGGTATCTGCCCTCCAATCCCCCGCATCGGATCCAATTCAAGACCCCGCTGCAGCCGCCGACCAGCTGGCTGCCACGCGTAAGACGATCATAGACCCGGCTGCCACCTCTTCCATGCGCAGCCTGCATAACAGCGGTCTGTTAAAATCCCAGATCGTCGGTTTTTAGATATCCTCCTCCCCCTTCATCATGATGGGCTCCTGATGCTACGGACCAGGAGCCCATCCACGTTTAACCATCTAAGCCGCAATCCCCCACATAGCCGTTTCTGATTGTCAGCATATAAGATATAATCAACAAACCCTTAGATAATAAAGGAGTCGTATGGCAAAACCCTCATTTGCAGAGCGATTAAAATCTGGCGTCCCACTGGTCTCAGACGGCGCCACAGGCACCAATTTGCAGGCCCGGGGACTGCGCCGCGGCCTGCCCTCCGAGGCCTGGATGTTTGAGCACCCGGAGCAGATCGAACTGCTGCACCGCGATTTTGTGGCGGCTGGCTCGGATATCATCCTGACCAACACCTTTGGCGGCTCGCCCCTCCGCCTGCGTGAGGCAGGATTGGATGGCAAAGTCCAGGAGGTGAACCAGATGGCGATCAGGCTGGCGCGCCAGGCTGCCGGGGAGGCGGCTTACGTGGCTGGCTCGATCGGTCCCAGCGGAGGGCTGCTCAAACCCCTCGGCCCGCTGGAAGAAGCTGAAGTCTTTGCCAGCTTTGCCGAGCAGGCCCAGGTCATGGCGGAGACCGGTGTGGACCTGATCGTGATTGAGACGCAGTTCGACCTGGGCGAGGCGACCCTGGCGGTGAAGGCTGTGCGCTCGGTAACCTCGCTGCCCCTGGTCTGTTCTTTTTCCTACGATCGCGGCACGCGTACCATGATGGGGGTCAAGCCCTCCCAGATGGCCAGGGTCTACGCCGACCTGGGAGTGGATGTCCTTGGGATCAACTGCGGGCGCAGCCTGGACGAGAATTTCAAGGCGCTCCAGGAACTGCGCAGCGCCACCTCCTTGCCCATTTGGTTTAAGCCCAATGCCGGTTTGCCCAAGCTGGATGCGGATGATAACCCGACTTATGATGTCACCCCTGAGGCTATGGGCGCCCTTGCAGCGCAGTGGCTGGAGGCCGGGGCGCAGGTGGTCGGCGGCTGCTGCGGCACCACCCCTGAGCACCTGGGATCCATTGCCAGCGCCGTTAAGAGCCGCTGAGCACGGAAGGCTAGCCGTGGTAAGTGAAGGGCCTGCGTTCATTGCGCAGGCCCTTCACTTTTTTTCTTTAGGGCCGGCGGCTGCCGCCCTGCTGTCCGGAACTCTCCCGGCGTGGCCCGGGCTGGCGCCCCTCCCCCGATCCGGTGCCGGATTCTGTTCCCCTTTGGATCCAGCCGGGCAGGATGTGTGGCTCCTGCTGTTCCCCCTCGGATGATGACCAGGGCGACAGCCCCGGGTTCAGCTCCTGCGGCGGGTCGCCAAACGGGGCACGGCGCAGTGGCGCCGGGGCCGGGTGGGGTGCTGCGGGTTCGCTGGTGGCGGGGCAGTCGGTGCTGCAGTCCTGCGGGGCGGCGGGCGCGGCCTCGGGCTGCAGGACCGGCTCGGCGGTGGCATCCGGGATGGCCTGCGGCTCAGTGGACGGTTCAGCCGGGATCCCCTGGCGGCGCTGCTGCAGCCGCAGGCGGAATTGCTCCGGTTGGGTCAGCCCCAATTCTGCCAGGTCGGCTGTTTCTTCTGCCGCCGCCTGCGCCTGCCGCAGGCGGTACTGGCTGGAGGTGGGCAAGGTTTCTAAGGCCTGCCCCTGCTGCCTGGCCCGCCGGGCGATGGCTTGCAGTGCTGCCCCGGTGCTGGAGGACTCCAACAAAGCTGCCAGGTCCAGGCTGC
>CAIQIV010000497.1 GCA_903871905.1 uncultured Chloroflexota bacterium
GACCGGCGCCTGGATCCGGCCTTAATGATTGAGCGCGGCCTGTGCACGGAGCATCATGCTGTGCCTGGCTGTTTTGTGACCTTCATCTACAACCAGGTTGGCTCGATGGTAAAATGGTACCGGGATACTTTCGCCGCCGCAGAGCAGCGCCAGGCACTGCTGCAAGGACAGGATGTCTATCCGCTGCTGTTCAGCGAGATCCCGCCGGGCCCCAGCACTGTCCTGGTGCTGCCGCATTTTTCCACCGGTGGTCCGCCGGATTTCATCTCTAATTCCAGCGGGGTCCTGGCCGGGCTGCGGCTGGATACCAGCCGCGGGGATATCTTAAAAGGCATCCTCGAATCGGCGGCTTTTTCGCTCAAATCCTGTATTGACATGCTGCCCCCGACCGGCATCCAGATTGAGGAGTACCGCGTGGTAGGTGGGGGCAGCAAATCGGATGCCTGGGTGCAGGCCTGTGCGGATATCATGGGCTGCCCGGTGACACGCCCGGCGGCTACCGAGGCCGGGGCGTTGGGGGCGGCGATCATCGCCGGTGTGGGGCAGGGATTGTTTGCCTCGTTTGATGAGGGAGTCCAGGCAATGGTGCGCCTGGAGCGCTCCTTTGAACCGGACGAGGCGATGCACCAAAAATACCAGGAGCGTTTTGCGCTTTATTCCGGGCTTTGGCCCTTACTCAAGGATTATCTTCCAAGGCTGACTCTCCAGTCTATTTCATTCTTATCTTAGCAAACAGGAGTTGTAGATGGCAAAACTCTGGGGAAAAACCCTCTCTCGTTTGGAAATCATGCGCCGGACCGGCGACCTGAGCCAGGTAGCCGGGGTAACGCCATGCGAGCTCAGCGATGGTGTGGAGCGTGGGGTGCGCGCGGTGCGCATGTATAATGCCGCCGGCCTGGATTTCACCGTGCTGCCCGACCGCGGGTTGGGGATCGTCCAACTGGGTTACCAGGGCGCCCAACTGTCGTACCTGAGCGGGGTTGGCAGCGCGCACCCGGCATTCACCTACCCATTTGGCCGGGGTTGGCTGCGCACCTGGCCGGTTGGCTTCCTGACTACTTGCGGGCTGACCCAGGTGGGTGCCCCTTGCAATGATGATGGGGAAGAGCTGGGCCTGCACGGGCGGGTCGGCAGCCTGCCGGCCAGCAATGTGCATTGGGGCGAGACCTGGCAGGGGGATGAGTGTACCCTGTGGCTGGAAGGCACGCTGCGCGAGACTGCGGTCTTTGGGGAGAATATCCGCTTCACCCGCCGCTTTTCCATCCCCATCGATGGCGCTTGTCTGCGCATCGATGACCGGATCGAGAACCTGGGTTTTCAGCCCGCCCCGCACATGTTCCTGCAGCACTTTAACCTGGGTTTCCCACTGCTGGATGCTGCGACACGCCTGGAACTGCCGGCCTGCACCACCCATCCCCGGGACGAAGAGGCCCGCCAGGGCCTGGGACAGTGCCTCGAGTTCAGCGCTCCCCAGGCGGGATACAGGGAGCAGGTGTTCTACCATGACCTGGAGCCAGACAGCCAGGGGATGGTTGAAGTGCGCCTGGTCAACCCGGCTTTTGACAGCCAGGGAGGGCTGGGGGTGTCCTGGCGCTATGCAAAGCAGGATTACCCGTTCCTGATCGAGTGGAAAATGACCGGCGAGGGGATGTACGTGGTCGGAGTAGAGCCGTCGAACAGCCACGTGTCCGGACGCGTCTGGGAGCGCGAGCATGGCAGCCTGCAGATGATCCAACCCCGGGAAGTACGCAATTACCCCCTGGAAATCGAATTCTTTAGAACTTCTTGAGGTGAGCAATGAGCACAACCAAGTATGCGATAGGCGTAGATTTTGGCACCGAGTCATGCCGGGCGGTCCTGGTGGAAGTTGCCACGGGACGCGAGATCACCACCTCGGTCTATCCGTATCAGAACGGTGTGATCGACGAGATGCTGCCGTTAGCCGGCAAGACGATCCGCCTGGAGCCGGATTGGGCGCTGCAGGATCCCGAAGATTACCTGCGCTCCATCCAGAGCACCATCCCGGCAGTGTTGAAAGAATCCGCTGTCGATCCAGCGGACGTGGTGGGGGTGGGGATCGATTTCACGGCCTGCACCATCCTGCCGGTTAAGGCAGACGGTACGCCGCTGTCTACCCTGCCGGAGTTCCGCGAGAACCCGCATGCCTGGGTCAAGCTGTGGAAGCACCATGCTGCCCAGCCTGAAGCCGATCTGATCAATGAGACTGCGCGCCGGATGGGCCAGGGATGGCTGGAGCGCTATGGGAACAAAGTCTCCTCCGAATGGTTTTTTTCTAAGATCTTGCAGATCCTGGACGAAGCGCCGCAGGTGTATTCCGCTGCCGACCGGGTGCTGGAGGCAGCTGACTGGGTGATCTGGCAGCTCACCGGTGAGGAGAAGCGCAACTCGTGTACCGCC
>CAIQIV010000498.1 GCA_903871905.1 uncultured Chloroflexota bacterium
CGGCGAGGTAGTGGCCATCATGGGGCCTTCGGGCTCCGGTAAATCAACGCTGATGAACATCCTGGGCTGCCTGGACCGGCCTACATCTGGTGAATATCTCCTGGATGGCGAGAATGTGGCCCGCATGAATGATAACCAGCTCGCCAGGGTTCGCAATCGCAAGGTCGGTTTCATCTTTCAAAGCTTCAACCTGCTGGCGCGCTCATCGGCGCTGACCAATGTGGAACTACCCATGCGCTATGCAGGCGTGGGTGTGCGGGAGCGCCACCGCAATGCCGTCGCTTCACTGGAAGCCGTTGGGTTGCAGGATCGCATGCACCATCGGCCCAAGGAGCTTTCAGGCGGGCAGCAGCAGCGCGTGGCCATCGCCCGCGCCCTGGTTAACAATCCATCCATCATCATGGCGGATGAGCCGACCGGTAACCTGGATTCGAAGACCGGTGTCGAGATCATGGATCTTCTGCTGCGCCTGAACCACGAGCGCGGCGTTACGCTGATCATCGTCACCCATGACCCCGAGATTGCACGGCAGACTGGCAGGATGATCCACATCCGGGATGGAGAGGTGGCAGTTCAATGAACATTCTCCAACTCACACTGGAAGCACTGGAAAGCCTGACAAATAACAAGGTACGATCCAGCCTGACCATGCTGGGCATTATCATCGGGGTCGCCGCTGTGATTGCTATGATGTCTATTGGCGCGGGCGCCAAGGAATCAATTACCAGCCAGATCAGCAAAATTGGGACCAATCTGCTGTACGTGATGCCAGGGGGAGATTCAGAGTACCCGAAGGCGCTGACACTGATGGATGCCGAGACCATCGCCAACCCAAAGCTTGCCCCTACGGTCAGCGTGGTCGCCCCCATCCTGCGTACCCAGGTGACCGTCTCTATCCCAGGCGAATCGTATGACACCACCTTGATGGGTGTGACCCCTGAATTCTTCAAAGTGCAGGAATCGGATGTCGCTGAGGGTCAGATGATCTCAACCGCTCACCTGGATAACAACTCATCCGTCGTGCTATTAGGTTCCGAGGTTGCGGACAACTTGTTTAGCACGACCACGGGTCTGGTGGGGAAAACTGTGCGCATCAATGGCCAGATTTTCAAGATCATCGGTATTCTTAAAGAACAGGGGGGAAGTGGTTTCAGCAACAATGATGACCGAATTTTGGTCCCCCTGACGACTGCATCCCTGCGACTGGTAAAGACTGATTCTCCTGACGAAGTGGATATGATTTATGTGCAGGCCAAGGATTCCGATTCAGTCACCGCCTCGGTGGAACTGGTCAGCCAGATCCTGCGGTCACGTCATCGCACTGCGGATGGTGTGGATGATTTCCGCATCATGAACACCCAATCACTTATGGAAACTGCTTCGGCTATCACCGGAACGTTGACCCTGTTCCTGGGAGGCGTGGCGGGTGTGTCGCTGCTGGTAGGCGGCATCGGCATCATGAATATTATGCTGGTGACGGTGACCGAACGCACGCGGGAGATCGGTTTGCGCAAGGCAGTTGGCGCCCGGAAAAATGACATACGCCTGCAATTCCTGGTAGAATCATCCTTACTCAGCCTTGGAGGAGGCGCCATTGGCGTGTTGCTGGGGTGGGGCATAGCTAAAGTGATCGGGCAAATTGCTGCCGCGTCGGGGACAAATTTAACGCCGGTTGTACAACTGCAAGCCGTTCTCATGGCAACCCTCTTCTCTGCCTGCGTGGGCATTTTCTTTGGCTTGTATCCATCCAATCGTGCAGCCAATCTTGAACCAGTGGATGCGCTGCGTTCAGAATAATTGTATAGAAGGTGATCATGTGATGAGAAAAATCCTGATCCTGGTATCTTTATTAGCCCTCTCCCTGGTTTCTGTCAGCCCCCCCCCACCGGATGGGCTGCTGACTATCGAAAACCGTTCCCCTCTGCCTCTCCAGCTCACCCTGGTCAGTCAAAACAACAAGAAATCCAAAGAATCTTTGACCGAATCCTGGCAATATAACCTGCTGGTTCCTGCCGGTCCACAGGGCTCTGCAACGATCCAGACCTATGCCCTGGCGCGCGCCAGGTACGCCCTGACCGCGCAATATGTAGAGATGTACGACCCGGTTTATGGTTTTCAATGCACATCAAAGAGCATGACCCTGAACCTTGAACGAAATGTGCACCTCCTATTCTTTGGATGCAATGTGCAACCTCCTAATCGCGGCGAGCCCCAGCGAGCTAAATTTAGCGGAGGCGGCGGAAAAAGTTCAGGTGGATCCCAACCGGGTGCCACGCCTACCCCAACTCCAGTCGTAGGTGGAGGCTGATAGTGTTCTCGGGAAACACTTCTTAATCCCTACGGCAAATGAAACAGGGGGCTGATATGCATGAGCATGGCAGCCCCCTGTGCAGCTTGGATTTCACCAGATTAGGGATTTGCTGCACAATACAGGCGAAGTTCCATCGGTAAGCTGAGAAGTCTGCATACCCAACAACCAAGTGATAAGCCCGCCTTGATAGGAAAAGTGAGCATGGTAAAGAAAATCATCCTTGCGATAGCAGCCATCCTTGTCATAGCCGGCGGAGCCTATTACTATTTTGTTTACCGGAGCGCACAGCAGTCCCTGGCAGCCGAATCAAAACTGGAGACTGCCCCGCTGGAAAAAGGCAGCCTGGTTTCTACCGTCAGCGCCACAGGCAGCGTGCGCCCCAATCAGACCGCCACGCTGGCCTGGAGCACATCGGGAACAGTCGAGTCGGTCGAAGTTCAGGTCGGCGATACTGTGACCACCGGACAGGTGCTGGCCCGCCTGAAAGAGACTACCCTCCCCCAGACCATCATTGCAGCTCAGGCAGAGTTGGTCAGCGCCCAACAGTCCCTGGAAGACCTGTA
>CAIQIV010000499.1 GCA_903871905.1 uncultured Chloroflexota bacterium
AAAGGCGCTTATCATGGCGTCACCCTTTTCAGTACTTTCGTTACCGGTCTAGAGAAGTACCACGCGATGTTCGGGCCAGCTCCCGAGGGCATCGTTTATGTTCCTGCCCCAAATCCATATCGCTATGAGGACACCCTGCTTCCAGAAGAAACCATCGGTCACGCTGCAGCACGGGCTCTGGAAGAGGCCATCCTTCGCGAAGGTGCCGACACAATTGCCGCCTTCATCGCCGAACCGGTCATGGGTGTAGGGGGAGTGATCGTGCCTCCAGCAGATTATTTTCCATTGGTTCGCGCCATATGTGATAAGCACAAAATCCTTTTCATCGCAGATGAGGTCATTACCGGTTTTGGGCGAACTGGCGAATGGTTTGCCTTAAATCATTGGCACGTCAAACCAGATATCCTCTCCTTTGCCAAGGCGATCACTTCGGGCTATGCACCGCTAGGTGGCATCCAAATTTCTGATGAAATCCGTGAGACCCTGGAATCTGCGTCGGAAAATGAAGCTTATATGCACGGTTTTACCTACTCAGGTCATGCCATGGCTTGTGCTGTTGGACTAAAAAACCTGGAGATCATGGAAAAAGAGGATTTCCCCACCCGTGCCTGCGTACTTGGAAAGCGTCTCCTCACTGGCCTCCAAACCTTACACGAATTTCCATTTGTCGGTGATGTCCGCGGCATAGGATTGGTATGTGGTGTAGAGATTGTCTCCAATAAGGAATCGAAAACAGTTGATCCTATCATGGCAATGAAGATATTCAAGGCAGCTCAGTCCCATGGCCTACGCTCTCGTCCGCTTGGTGCTACCCTGGCTTTCGCACCACCATTGGTGATCACCGAAGAGGAGGTGGATGAGATAATCAAGCGTCTCACCGCTGCGATGGATAGCATAGGATGATTTGTATAGCTGAAAATAATCCGACTGCAACGCAGTTACAAAGTAGCGTGTAACAGGTCGCTTAGATTCAAAGTAAATAGTAATAAAATTTAACGACGCATCAGATAAGGATCATGGGAGTTCCATTCTGGCCGTCCTCCATTGATAGCGGAATAAAATTCAACACGCTCCGAATATTTTATGTTAAACTACAGAGTTGCCATGCGCTTTATCCTGATTCAAATGCTTCTTGCACTGATGGTTGGGGGCTTCAGCCCAACGATTTCTACCATCTCACCAGCGATCACCTTCCCCCTTCCAGGGCAGGCGCTGCAGGGTGTTATATCAGTACGCGGGACCAGCGCAGATGGCAAATTCCAATTCTCAGAACTGCAGTTTGCTTATGCAGATGACCCAACCCATACCTGGTTCTTGATCAGCCGGCAGGATGAGCCGTTGACCAATGACATGCTCGGTAAGTGGGATACTACGCTAATCACAGATGGAAGTTATTCCCTCCGCCTGGTCGTTTACACCTCGGATGGCAACCAGGCAGTCGCACAGGTTTCTGGTTTGCGTATCCGCAATTACTCAGCCATGGAAACCAATACCCCTCAACCACAACG
>CAIQIV010000500.1 GCA_903871905.1 uncultured Chloroflexota bacterium
CCATCGGAATTCAGGGATAGAGATCCATGGGAGACACCGCTGATGAGACTAACCGTGAGCGGCTGGCCATCCGGGTCACTGTCATTCCACTTGACGCCGGAATAGGCATTGATATTGATAGCATCATCTTCACTGGTTGAGTAACTGTCATCCCCGGCGCTCGGGGCGCGGTTGTTCACGCTGAGGTAGACGGTGGCGCTGGCGGACATTCCCCCGGCATCCACTACCTGGTAGGAAAAGGCATCTGAGCCGGCATAATTAGAGGAGGGAGTATAGCTGTATGAGCCGCTGGCGCCGCTGGCTGAGCAGGAGGCCGAGCCGTGCGATGGGCCGCCGATGACGCTGCAATAGCTGATATCGCTGGCGGCGTCCGAGACGGGGAGCGAGCCGCCCCAGGAGGTGTTGGGATAGCCGGATGAACTGGTATCCGAGGCGCCCGGCGGGGCGTAAATGGCATCAAAGTAGGTGCGGGTCTGGGATCCGCCGTTTGTTTGGCGCCAGATGAAGACAAAATAATAGCGCGTGCCCGCGGTCATTCCGCTGCTGATGGTATAGGCATTGCTGTACTGGGTGGAACCGGCTGCTAATCCAGAGCGCGAACTGCCGAGGTCGCCCGAATCCCAAATCGGGCTATCCAGCACATTGGAATCATCATCGCCCAGGATCCATGAATCCCAAATTGGAAAGCTCACCCCCGAGTCATTATATATTGAGCAATTGATGCGGATGGAGGTTGCGGACAGCCAGGTATAGTTGCAGTTTGTCACGGCTGCGCGAGCCGGTCGGGCCAGGGCCAGGGCGGGAACCCCGCCGAGCAGGAAGATCAATACCAGGCGGGCCAGCGCCAGGATGAGATGGCTCTTTTTATTGCTTGTCGATATCATGGGCAGCTCCTTCATTCTCTTGCACGGCGCGTTATTTTTGGATCAGCTAGTTTTGTTTCGGTGTGAGCGTTTTGGTTTTAAACAATTATCGGCAGGAAGTAGTCAGTCCGCGTACGAAAAGAGTACAAACCGGCGTTGGCGCTGGATTGCACGCTATCTACGACAGATGACGCAGGAAGCACCGGTCATATTGCTGAGGCGTGAAAAAAAGAGAGGCTTGAACAGCCGCAGTCTCTGCGGGGCAGGCGGCGGGGGCAGGTCGGGAAATAGGATGGTGTGGAATAAATGGAGAACCAGCTCACCTGAGGTTCGGATGCTCAAGGGTCTGCCGGGCCAGCCCACAGCGCGTGCGTAGAACGTGGGCCAGGTCGGATGAACCATCCAGCGAGAACTCTTCCATGACCAGCATGGTCAGGCGGGAGGTGCGCCAGTCCAGACGGAAGACTGGCAGGCCGGGGTGAGCTGCGACAGAAGCCTGGACTTCCTCATCCGTCACGCGCGCCTCCACGACCATGGCATCATAGCATCCGGTCTCGCCGGGGATGGCGTGCACGCGGCGCACAGCCAGCCCGGCTTCAGCTTGAAGTGCCGCCTCAACGGCAGCCATGGAGGTCGAAGCGCCAACCAGAAGGATGGAATAGCGGTGATCCATGGGTTGATTGTGGCATAAAAAGGGTCAGCCAGCGTATGAAAAAAGTCTAAACCGGGTCAGTCTATGGCGCGGGGAGAAGCGGTCTTCAAACGCGCTTGCGACGTTCAATCCAGCCGCGGCGGGTGGCTTCCGCCAGGGCGGCGCTGCGGCTATCAGCGCCCAGTTTCTCCATGATTTGCCCGGCGTGATACTTCACCGTGGATTCGCTCAGGTACAGGCGCTGGGCGATCTGGGCGTAGGTCAGGTTTTGCGCCATCAGCGCCAGCACCTCCTGCTGCCGGGCGTTCAACACCTCATTTTCATCAAGCGCCTCGGGATGGCTGGCAAATTCCTGGAGCAGCGGTCCGGCCATGGACGGAGCGATGGGTGTCTCGCCGCGCACCAGGGCATCCAGGCGGTCGAGGAATTGATCCGCATCCAGGTCCTTGAGCAGGTAACCGGAGGCCCCGGCGCGCACGGCATCGAACAGGGTATTGGCGTTGGTAGCCATGGTCAGCATCAGCACGCGCATGCCCGGCGCATGGGCTTTGATCTGCCGGCAAGCTTCCAGCCCGTCCATCTCCGGCATCTGGATGTCCAGGATCACCACGTCCGGCTGCAGTGCCAGTGCCCGCTCCACCGCCTCTCGCCCGTTCTGCGCCAGGCCAACCACCTTGACCCCGCGCGCCTGGAGCAGGTTGCGCAGGCCATCGCGGAAGAGCGGGTGGTCATCGGCGATCACTACCCGCAAGCTGGAGACGCGCGGGGAGGTGGCCTGCGGGTGGTGGTCCGGCAGGCGTACCAGGATGCGGGTACCCTGCCCAGGCGCTGAGAAAACCTGAAAGTTGCCGCCCAGCTCTCGCGCCCGCTCTCCCATGATGTCCATGCCAAAATGGAACGCGCCTTCCGCCTGATTTTCTGCAGCGGAGGTTTGCTGTTTATCCGGGTCAAAGCCTTGCCCGTCATCCTCGATCATCACCTGTGTGCTTCCGTCAGCGCGAGAGAAGAAGATGGTGGCTTTGGTGGCGTGGGCATGTTTGCGGATGTTACTCAGCGCTTCCTGGATAATGCGCAGCAGGTGGACTTCAGCGGCTGGATCCAGGCGGATGGTTACCAGACTGTCCGGGCAGCACAGGTTGATCGGCAGGCCGTAGGCGCGGCTGTAATCCTGGGTATACTTCTGCAGGGCGGTAAAGAAGTCCGGTGCTTCGGAGAATTTTTGGCGCAAGCCGAGCAGGAACTCCCGCAGGTCGCTGTAAGAATCTTGCGAGACCTCGTTGAGCTGCTGCAGGGTGGCTTGACATAATTCCACTTGGTCATCTCGCAGCTGCTGCGCTGCAGTCTGAACCTGCAGGTGGATATAGCCCATCACCTGGCCCAGGTTATCATGTAGCTCACGCGCCAGGTACTCGCGTTCCTCCAGCGCAGCCAGGGCGCGCTGTTGTTCCAGCATCTTGCGGTCGGTCTCCTTGCGATCGGTGATGTCACGCGCCACCCCGATGATACCGGCGAAATGGTGGTCCTGGTCGATCACATAGGAAACAGACGTCTCCCCCCAAAATTCTGAGCTATCCCGGCGCCGGTGGCGTAATTGGAGCGTGTCCACGCGCCCGACATAAATTTCCCAGCGACCGGCGGCAAAATTGGCGCGCACGTGCTGCATGTGCAGCCCAATTTCTGCCTGTGACTCGGGCGCCAGGATCTCGTTGATGTCCATCACCAGCGCTTCCTGGACGGAATACCCGATGAATTGGATCACAGACGGGCTGGCATAGGTGATGCGCAGGTTGTCGTCCAGGCTGAAAAGCACATCTACCACATTCTCGGTGACGAAGCGCAGTTTTTCCTCGCTTGCTTGCAGCCGCCTTTCTGCCTGGATGCGCTCAGTGATATCCCACAGCAGGATAACCCACCCATTTACCCTCCCCTGGTCGCGGATCGGACTTGCCTCGATTTGCAGGGTATGAGCCTGGCGACCATCGCTTTCCTGGTCTGTGGAAACCCGCATACCGGGGATGATTTCCAACTCGCGTGAAGTGGTTCCTTCCTTTGGGCGGTTGTGTTCCAACCATTCTGCCAGGAAGGGATGAACCTGGCGCAAGGGCAGGCCGGCAGGTTTGTCCACCTGACAGATCAGGTCATTACGTGCTTTAAGGTTAATTTCCACGACCCTGTCGCGGCTGTCTATAAGCAAGACGCCAACGTTTCCCCTTTCCATGACCACATCATGGGCGATGGGACGCAGCTCCAAAATATCGAAATAATAGAGGCCCAGGGCGAATGCCAGCCAGGTCAGGGAGAAAAGTAGGTAGGAGGGATTGACATTGCCTGCAACGCGCCAGCCAAGTAAATAGAATGTATTGGAGAGGATGGGGATGATACTGCCGAACCAGATGATCGCCACCTGCAGCCGGTATGGACGCTGGACGCGAAAGAAGTGTATAGAAAGCAGGAAAGTTCCGGAAAACATCAGTATCTCGTTGTAGGACATGACCAGCCAGTACAGGGGGCCGTTGCTCTTGGCCAGCACCGGGATGGCGCCGGTTGAATCCAACCAGGTGGCCTGGTAATAAAAATGGTGAAATTCGTTGGTATAAAGTAACAGCAGGGTGAGGCTGGGAATGACGAAGAGCCAATACTGATAGCGTTTGACCCAATGTTCATATCCTGCATACCACAGGATCACCAGGAACAAAGCGGGAAATGCGAGAACATCCCCAATATAGCGCAGGTGCAGCCAGAAAAACTGCCCGACCAGGGTGCTGCTGAGAAGCTGGATGCCGTAGAACAGGCAGTTCCATCCAATCGCCAGGGTAAAGAGAGCAAAATATAGGGCACCTGGCTCCGAGCGCTTCTGCCAGACGTAATATGCCAGACCAAAACCAGCTACCCCGATCAGGAGCAAGAAATACGGGATGAGTATTGCCATCTCGAATATTATATTGCCACTTCACAGAAAATTATATCGCCAGACATACAGATTTCGCATCAGTTGTCTGACGGACTTTAATTAAGATGGGGGTCTGGATGTCTTGACAGGTTACAGGTATGTGCAAAGGCGCTCTATAGCAAGACGGGGACTGGTGAGTAATGGGACCACCTGCTCCTGCGCCGGGATAGTATCCAGGAGACGCGCCATGGAGGCTTGAGCCAGGATCACCACCTGGGCGTGCTGCATTTGGTGGAAGATGCATGTGCGCACCAACCGGTCATGCTCCTGCTGGTTGCCAGACAAGAGGGCGGCAAGGGCGCCTTCCACCAGCGTCGCCTCAACCTGAACATCCTGCCCCTTGTGAGCAGCCTGCTGTTTCACCAGGTTCGTGGTGGGTTTCAGCGTGGTAGGGGCAGTGGCGATCACGCTGATACGGCTGCCCAGCTCCAGGGCGCG
>CAIQIV010000501.1 GCA_903871905.1 uncultured Chloroflexota bacterium
AGGTGAAGTAAGACAGCACCGGCAGCACGTCGCGTACGCTGACGTTGGTGGCCGGGTCGCCGCCGCTATTGATCACGCTCAGGGTGTAGGTGACCACGTCGCCGGGGAGCAGCAGCGGGGTGCTGGCGGCCTTGATGATCTTCAGCGCCGAGTTGTTGGAACTGATGGTGGTGGTGACGGCATCCTGCAGGCTGGCGGTCTGGTTGTTGGCCAGCAGGGCGTGGTTGCCCAGGCTGGTGACGCCAGGGGGCAGGGGGTTATCGACGGCCGCATTGATCACCAGCACACCGGAGGCGCCAATGGCGATCACGCCGCCCGCCTGGCCGCTGGAATTAACATCGAAGGTGTACACCTGGCCATTGCTGCGCGCCGGAGTAGCCGCCGCGCCATTGAGCGTGGCGCTGGAGTAAGTGACGCCGGCTGGCAGGGTGTCGGTGATCTGGGCGCCGGTGATGGCGGTCTGGCCGGTGTTGGCAAAGCGCAGGGTGTAGGCCAGGGTGTCGCCGGGCGCCGCCAGCTCTTTGTCCACCGCCTTGGTGAGCACAGCGTTGGCGGGCGGCGTGGTGCAGAACTCGGCACGCGCCAGGGCGTTGCGCGTGCCGCCGCTGTACTGGTTGGTCACCGTGCCGTCGTACTGGAATTGGACCGTTTCTGCGGTATTGCCGGTGGTCTTGGTGCCCTTGACCACCCACAGGATGCGGTGGTAGCGCTTGAGGGTGCCGGCGGAGTTGACCGTGACGGTATAGGCGCCGGTCACGCTGCCGCCAAAGCTCTGCTGGGAGGCGCCAAGCAGCGTCCGGGTACCCAGGCCCGTGTCGTATTCGTAGACGGTGGTGCTGATGACTGCGGCGTTGCCCGGGCTGCGGTCAATGAAGAAGGTGCTCTGGATGGTGCTGGCCATGTTGACATCGGCGCTGCTGGCCGGGTCCTGGAAGAACTGGGCAATGTCGGTGTACACGTTCTTCGTCAGGGTGACGAGCTGGCCGGTGCCGCTGCCGGAGGGGGCGGTAATGTTGGCGATCTTCTGGCTGCCGTCAAACCCCACGTCAGCGGTGGCGGAGTGGAAGTAGTATGTGTTGCACACGCTGCCGCTCTGCGTGACCCCCACGCGGGTGCTGTCGTCGACCGGGTCGGTCTGCGCCGAGTCAAGGCTGGCAGTGTTGCTTTGCGGGTTGGCGGCGGTGTAGGGGTTGGCCGCTTGCAGGGTGAGCTGCACCGAGCCGGAGGCGCCGGCCGCCAGGTCGGGCAGGTTCCAGGTGACCGTGCCTGCATTGTTTGTCCCCCCGCCGGTGGCGGAGACGAAGCTGAAGCCGGCGGGGATGGGATCAGTCAGCACCAGGCCGCTGGCGCCAACGCTGCCGGTGTTGGTGTAAGCCAGGGTGAAGACAACGTTACCGCCCGGGGCGACCAGCACTTTGTCCTCAGACTTCTGCAGCGCCAGGGCCGGGCGTGCGACATCCACCAGCACCGAGGCGCTGGCCTGCTGGGGGCCAGCCTCGTTGGAGGCGATGGCCGCGGTGTTGA
>CAIQIV010000502.1 GCA_903871905.1 uncultured Chloroflexota bacterium
CTCTCTCCAGCGCCGAGGTGTATGACCCGGCGTCAGGCGCCTGGAGCGCGGCCGGCGGCCTGGCGGAGGCGCGCATGTATCATACCGCCACGCTGCTGCCGGATGGGCGGGTGCTGGTGGGGGGAGGCGACAACGAGGGCGGCTCGCTTGCCAGTGCCGAGGTGTATGACCCGGAGGCGGGCACCTGGAGCGCCACCGGCAGCCTGGCAGGTGTGCGTAGTGTTCACACCGCCACCCTGCTGCCGGATGGGCGGGTGCTGGTGGCAGGCGGCTGGGACAGCAGCAATATCCTGGCCGTCACCGAGGTATATGACCCGGCGGCGGGCGCCTGGAGCGCCACCGGCAGCCTGGCTGTCCCCCGATTTATCCACTCGGCGGCGCTGCTGGCAGACGGGCTGGTGCTGGTGGCGGGTGGCTGGGGCTATGACGGCCTGCTGAACAGCGCCGAGGTATACGACCCCGGTGCAGGGAGCTGGAGGACGACCGCCAGCCTGGCCAGCGCGCGCCATTACCACACCCTCACGCGGCTGCTGGACGGGAGTGTGCTGGCCGCCGGAGGCTTTACCGGCGGCGGCGCATTGAGCAGCGCTGAAATCTACGGCCGCGACCTGGGCTTTGATCCCGCCTGGCGCCCGGCGCTGAGCTCGCTCACCACACCGCTGTTCGTGGGACAGGAACTCAGCGCCAGCGGGGGCGGCTTGCGCGGCCACGGCCTGGCTGAAGCCTCGGGCGGGGCGGCCAACAACTCGGCTACCAACTATCCGCTGGTCCAGATCCAGCGCCTGGATAATGCCCAGCAGATGTGGCTTCCGGCGCAGGCTTTCTCGTCGGTGTGGCTGAATACTGCACCCCTGTTCGACCTGGCGCCCGGCCCGGCGCTGGTCACGGTGTTTGTCAACGGCATCCCCAGCCTGGGGCAGGTGGTCCAGGTGCGCCAGCTGAGGCTGAGCGTGGAACTGGCCGGGGGCGGAGCAGGGACGGTCAGCTCCACGCCGGAGGGGATCGAGTGCGGCAGCGACTGCCAGGCGGGGTTCAACTACAATAGCCCGATCACCCTGACCGCCTCACCGCTGGCTAACTCCAACTTCTCCGGCTGGAGCGGCGCGTGCAGCGGGTCAGGGGGCTGCGTGGTGAGGCTGACCGCCGACCAGGTGGTGACTGCCACATTTGAAAAGAAGACCTACTCGATCACCCCGACCGTGGGAGTGGGAGGCAGCCTGACCCCCTCCCTGCCACAGACGGTGACCTACGGGAGCTCGCTCACCTTCACCGTCACCCCGGACAGCGGTTACCAGATCCTGGATGTGGCGGTAGATGGGGTGTCGCAGGGCGCTTTGAGCAGCTATGCCTTCCATGCCATCACCGCCAGCCATACGATCCGCGCCGACTTTGCTTCGGGCGATGACCGCCTGGTTGGCCTGGCGCTGAGCCAGGGGACGCTGTCGCCGGCTTTTGCCCCGGATACGCTGGCGTACACGGCGACGGTGGGGAACCACATCCGCAGCCTGGTGGTCACCCCCACCGCCCGCGAAGAGCACGCCGCCATCCAGGTGCGCGTCAACGGCGGGGGCTGGAGCCCGGTGGGATCGGGGCAGCCCAGCGCGGCGCTGGCACTGGAGGTTGGGGAGAATGTGATCGAGCTGCAGGTCACGGCGCAGGATGGCACGCAGCAGGTGTACGCGGTGACGGTGACGCGCGCCTACTACACCTGGCTGTATGTCCCGGCGATCTACCGCCAGAACACGCCGGTGAGGTAAGCGCGGCGCGCGGGGAGGGGGAAGGGACCCTCACCCCGGC
>CAIQIV010000503.1 GCA_903871905.1 uncultured Chloroflexota bacterium
CGCTGCCAGGCCTTGCGCAGCTCGTCCAACAGCAGGATGATGGGCGCCCAGGCAAACACATAAGCCCACTCGCGCAGCCCGAGTGGGGCGGTGTTGAACACGGTGTGCATGAAGGGCGCATAGGACATGAGCCCCAGGATGACCACCTCCAGCGCCACGCCGGCCAGCACCAGGCGGTTGGTGAAAAAGCCCAGGCGAAAGACCGAGGTCAGCTCGCTGCGGCAGCCGAAGACGGCGCCCATCTGGGTGGTGACCACGCCGGCAAAGGTCATGGTGGTGGCCATGGCGTAGACCAGCGTGCCCTCCTGGGCCAGGGGGACGCCGGGCCAGCCGTACAGCCAGTTGAGGAAAAAGTAGGCGGACATGGCGGCGGCGGATTCGATCAGGCCGTACCACAGCAGGGCGCGCACCAGCAGGCCGCGGCTGAGCAGCGGCTCCTTCTGCGAGCGCGGCGGGCGCTGCATCAGCCCGGGCTCGGGCGGCTCGGCCCCCAGGCCGATGGCGGGCAGCATGTCGGTGCCCAGGTCGATGGCCAGCACCTGCATCACGGTCAGCGGCAGGGGGATGGCGCCGCGCGAGAAGAGCATGGCCACGAAGGGCACCGCCTCGGCCATGTTGCTGTTGAAGACATAGGTGGCGAACTTGCGGATGTTCTCGTAGACCGCCCGGCCCTCCTCGATGGCGTCCACGATGGCGGCGAAGTTGTCGTTGGTCAGGATCATGCTGGCGGCTTCCTTGGCCACGTCGGTGCCGGCGACGCCCATGGCCACGCCGATATCGGCCTTCTTGAGCGCCGGGGCGTCGTTGACCCCGTCGCCGGTGACCGCCACCACCTGGCCCAGGTCCTTGAGGGCGCTGACCACGCGCAGCTTGTGTTCCGGGGCGACGCGGGCGAAGATCACCTCGTCGCGCAGGGCGGCGTGCAGGGCAGGCTCATCCATGCCGTCCAGGTCGACGCCGGTGACGATGTGCGGCCTGGGGGTGCGCACGATGCCGATGCGGCGGGCGATGGACTCGGCGGTCAGGCCGTAGTCGCCAGTGATCATGATGATGCGGATGCCGGCGGTGTGGCACTTGGCCACGGCTTCGGCGACCTCGGGGCGGGGCGGGTCCATCATGGCGGCCAGGCCGAGGAAAGTGAGGTCCTGCTCGATGCGCTCGGCGGCGTAGCGGGTGCTGGATGGGGTGGCAGGTTCGGTGCGCAAACTGCGCATAGCCACAGCAAGTACACGCAGGCCATCCCGAGCAAATTGATCGTTAACCGCCATCACCCGCGCCCGCTGCGCCTCGTCGAGGGGCAGGGCCTGGCCGTTCACCTGCAGGCGGGTGCACAGAGCCAGCACCTCGCGCGGCGCGCCCTTGGTGTAGGCTATCTCAGCGCCCTGCACCTGGTGGATGGTGCTCATGCGCTTGCGCACCGATTCAAAGGGCAGCTCGCGCAGGCGCGGCTGCTGGCGGGCCACGGCCTCCGGGTCCAGCCCGCCCTTGCGCGCCGCCACGATCAGCGCCGCCTCGGTCGGGTCACCCAGCACGCTCCAGCCCGGGTGCTCCTCGTCCGGCGGCAGCAGGCGGGCGTCGTTGGCCAGCAGGGCGGCGGTCAGCAGGAGCTGCACGTCCGGGTCAGACGCCGGCGCCGTGCTGTCCCCGTCGCGGGCCAGCAGCTCGCCCTGCGGGGCGTAGCCCACGCCCGTGACCTGCAGCGACCGGCGCGGCGTCCACAGCTCGCGCACGGTCATTTCGTTCTGGGTCAGGGTGCCGGTCTTGTCGGTGCAGATCACCGTGGTCGAGCCCAGGGTCTCCACCGACGAAAGCTTCTTGATCAGGGCATGGCGGCTGGCCATGCGCTGCACACCCATGGCCAGCGAGAGGGTGACG
>CAIQIV010000504.1 GCA_903871905.1 uncultured Chloroflexota bacterium
CCGAAATCCGCACGACCCTGGCAGCGGCGCGGAGCCGTTTCCCCGGGCGTACGCTCTGGGCAGTCTGGCAGCCGCATACCTATTCCCGGACCCAATCGCTCCTGCCGGAGTTTGCCGTGGCTTTTGGCGACGCCGACCATGTTCTGGTAACCCCGATTTACGCGGCGCGCGAGAAGGATAATGGCTTCACGGCAGCCCAGGTTGTTCAGAAAATGAACCACCCGGATTCTATTTACCTGTCCGGGCTGGATGATATTGTTGAAACACTTACCCAACGCCTGCACCCGGGAGATGTGGTGCTTGTTCTGTCGGCGGGAGATGCTGACCAGGTCAGCGCCCGGGTTTATAAGTATTTTAAAGCAAAGGAGTTGATTCACTAACCATGCCGTCCAGCCGTCCAGTCATCCCACTTGCTGAAATCAGGACCTTCTTCGGTGAACGCTTGCAGGAAAACGTTACCATGGCGAACTATACCACTGCGCGCGTGGGGGGAAAAATTGGCGGTCTCCTGATCGCTAATTCGGCGGACGAGCTTGAAGAGATTTCGCTCAAGTTATGGGAACTGAAAGCTCCCTTCCGCGTGATTGGGAGCGGGTCGAATGTGCTGGTCAGCGACCAGGGTCTCAGGGAGATTGTGGTCGTCAATCATGCCCATAACATCAAAATTGAGGCGCATCACACCCCACCGACGGTTTGGGCTGAGTCGGGGGCAAATTTCAGCCGGATTGCGCGCCAGGCAGCCCTGAGAGGGATGGGCGGGATGGAATGGGCATCCGGAATCCCTGGAACATTGGGAGGGGCGGTGTATGGGAATGCCGGGGCGCATGGCGGGGATATGAAAACAAGTCTGGTCGTGGCAGAGATCTTGCACCCTGAGCATGGCAGGACCCAATGGACATCTGAGGAGTTGGAATACCAGTACCGCAGCAGTATATTCAAGCGCAGTGGAACCCGGGTGGTTATCCTGGCAGCCCGTTTGAGGTTGACTGAAAGCACTGAGGAGGAAGTAAGAGCCAGAATGGAAGCTTTCGCGACTCATCGACGAAAAACTCAGCCACCGGGAGCCAGCATGGGCTCGATGTTCAAGAATCCTCCAGGCGACTATGCAGGAAGGTTGATCGAAGCAGCCGGTTTGAAAGGCCAGCGGGTTGGCGGGGCAGAAATCAGCACGATCCATGCAAATTTCTTTATTAACTCTGGTAAGGCCACTGCAGCTGATATATATAAATTGATTGAACTGGCAAAAAACACTGTTCTGGAAAAATTTGGCGTCCAGCTGGAACTCGAAATTGAGATGATTGGAGATTGGAAACGTGTCAAATAAGTTGAATCTGGGTGTGCTGTTAGGGGGACGATCCGGCGAACACGAGGTATCGCTGATGTCAGCGCGCTCGGTGTTATCAGTCGTTGACCGGGATAAGTACAATGTTTATCAAATTGGTATCACCCACACCGGGCAATGGCTGGCTGGCGAAAATGTCCTGGAAGCTCTTCAGAGTGGAAAAACAGCTGGACTGACCCGGGTGGCCCTCCTGCCTGAGCCAGGAGACAATTACCTGTATGCTATTCGCCCTGGTCCAGCCGGGGATACACTGGAGC
>CAIQIV010000505.1 GCA_903871905.1 uncultured Chloroflexota bacterium
AGGCAATCTGATTTCGAAAAGGAGCAGCAAACATGCATGTATACGAATGGGCAGACGAATTGATCAACTCCGCGCCCAGGTACGCAACCGGATTTACGGAGCTGCTCTCTCCCCAACCATTTCTAATCAGTTCCGATGCCTGGCATGCCTACCAGGCAAGGCTGCCTCTCATCCGCTCTTACCAGCAGATCACCCTGCAGATCTTCCGAGCGGCCCTGAGGAATGAGCTTGACCCAGCCATCCTTCACTGGCTGATCAACGATACACCCACATCGATCGGGCTGGGGTATCACCGCCGCCTTGAAGATCGCCATTTCACCCTGCCGGTTTTCATGCGCACGGATGAAGTGAAGCCTGGCAGAATCGCTGAGATCCAATGCCCCGGATCAGCCTGGGGTGAGTTACAACTGGTATTTGAGTACGCAGAAAAAATGGGCTTTGTGGGCAAGGAAAAATCCCCGGCAGACCAATTTGTCGCTCAACTGACCAACCTATTGCATGAAACGCCGGTCGTCCATCACCTGATCGACAGCGCCTCTGCTCCGCCAGGGGTGCGGTATTTTGTTGAGAAGACCCGGCCCCAGGTGAGATACTGGAGCATCGACCGGGAGGTCAAAGTCCATGACTGCAACTTTATTCGCAGTCACTCGTTCTTTTGCATCTGTAGTGATTACGCATTCCAGGACCGGCTGTCAAGGATGGGCAAGGGCGTCACTTATGACCTGCCACCGCTCACCCTCTTTGATAGCAAAGCGCCGTTGGTGCTGCCGTTCTGGTCGCTGACCCGGGAGGCATACCCGGACGCCGTCCGGAACTTATTCCCCTTCACCACCCCCTTACTGCCCACTGGCATTGAGCTTCCTGACGGCACTCTTACCATCGAGGAGTTTTCTCGGCTGCCCAAATCAGGACGAACTTACTATCTGAAGTATTCAGGGGCAAATATTGCGATAAATTGGGGCAGCAAGGCGGTCTACCGCCTGAGCAACATGGGCAGCGGCGCGTGCCTTGACTTCCTGCGCCAGTGCCTGAGCGGCTATGCAGACGGACAGGTCTGGTTGCTGCAGAAAGAAGAATACCAGGAAGATGAGATCGCTTACCTGACCCGTGACGGTGCTCAGCACAGCCAATCCATGCGCGCCAAGTTCAGCGGCTATTATGGACCGGATGGCTGTATCGGGATAATGGCATGGCACAGGCCGCACTTTAAGGTACACGGACAGGATGAGTCGGTGTTGAGTTACGTTTTAGCGGATACAGAGGCGTCCATCCCTGCATGAACGTCACGGGCTTTCTGGGCAGGTTATTCAATATCCGCTCTGGCGAAGGACACCGCCTGGCACTGCTATACACCATGTCGCTGGTCACCCTGACCGGCACCAACTGGGGCGAGTCCATTGTCCAGGCAGCATTCTTGCAGCGCGTCGGTGTCCAGTACCTGCCCTGGGTGTTCATCAGCAGCGCCGCCTGCTCCGTGCTCAGCTTGTTTATTTACTCCGCCTTTGCTGACCGGGTATCCAATACCCACCTGTTGATCGCCATCCTGGCAGTCAGCGGCGCCGGCATTGTGCTCGGCCTGGCGGGGCTGGCCTTCGGGTGGGTTGGTCCGGCCTACCTGCTTCTCTACCTGGTGCTCAATGCCCCTTTGATGGATGCGTATAACGTGCATTGGGCGACCTACGTCAACAGTTTTTATGACACCCAGGCCTCCAAACGCATTGTGCCCCTGCTGGGCACTTCCGCCCGCCTGGCTGGCATCATTGCCGGGCTGAGCATGCCGCTGCTCAACCACCTGCTGACCCCGGCGGCGATCATCGCGGTCTGGCTGGCGTCGCTGGTGATCATGGCCGCCCTGGCAGTTGCCATGCCGCGCCTGTTGCGTGAACAGCAGCCTGTCCCTTCGCCTTCCACCGCGGGCGCCGCCCAGCCGCCGGTTGCCAGGCAGGGTGGATTCAAAGGATTTGCCTCTGCTTACGGCGCCAACCTGCGCGAAGGCTACCAGCAAATCACCCGCTCGCCATTCCTGGGCTGGATGGCTCTCTCAACCCTGACCATGACCATCCTGCTGGCCCTGTTGAATTTTCAAGCCAGCGCCATCTTCCTGGAACAGCTTAAAACCACCGCCCAGATTTCAAGCTTCCTGGGCGTGCTCAGCGGCGTGGCCAACCTGGTGATCCTGCCCATCCAATTGTTCCTGCTCAGCCGGTTGATCACACGCCTGGGCCTGGGCAATATCAGCCTGGTCTATCCACTGGCCAGCCTGGCTGCAGCCAGCAGCCTGGTCATTTTACCCAGCCTGATCACCGCCTCCCTGGCTTACCTGGATCGCACTGCGCTGCGCACTGCATTTCGCAGCCCAATCGAAAATTTGCTCTACAATGCGGTTCCGTTGCGTGTCAAAGCGCGCACCCGAGCCTTTGTCGGCGGAATGATTATCCCCATCGGCGCCATCCTGGGCGGCCTTCTGCTCTTGACACCGGTGATGCGCGCGCCCTGGGTCCTGCGCATATCGATCATCGTCCTGGGGCTGGTCTTTACCCTGTGCGCGCTGATGGTGCGTCGTACTTACACCGGAGCCCTGCTGGCCTTGCTGGAACAGGAAGACTATTCCTCACTCGCTTTGCAGGACCCAGGCTTGCAGGAGCCTTCCGTGCTGCCCACCGTCGAGCCGGCGACCCTGGCCCTCCTGGCACAGAAATTGAGGGAGAGCACCAGTCCCGAGCGCACAATCTTCATGGCCCAACTGCTCAGCCAGATTGGGGGTGAAGCGGCAGTGCCGATCGTCGACCAGGCGATCCACACAGCGGGTGAAGGCCGCCTGCGCGCCGCGCTGGTCAACGTACTGGTAGCAGCCGACGTGCGGCGGGGCGGGGTGCGAACCCTGTATACCGGGCTGCTGTCCGACCGCGATGGGCAGGTGCGCCTGGCAGCCATCAGCGGACTTGAGCAGCTGGATGGACCCCGCGATGCCCGCTTCCTGCAGACTGCTGCTTCATCCCTGGTTGATCCAGAGATTGAAGTGCGCTTGCGCGTCCTGCCCGCCCTGCTGGCATCCGACGATCCCGGTTACTGGGTTAAAGGCACCCGGGCGCTGCGCGCATTGCTGAATGCCCCCGATCCACAGACCCAGGTACGCGCGCTGCAGGTGGTTGGCCAGACCCATGAATTCAGCTACCTCCCGGAAGTTGTGGGTGCCCTGACGGATGCCCCAGACGAGGTGCGGCTGGCAGCCAGCCTGGCTGCCGAGCAGTTGGCCGGCAGTGAGCTGCCCGCTGGCAGCCGGGACATCCTGCTGGTTTCTGTTCTGCCCCTGCTCCAGGACCCTATTGAGCGGGCGCGCAGGTCGGCTGTCACCATCCTGGGACAGGCGGGTACAGGCAGCAAGGTCGCGACGCTGACCGCACACGAGGGACTGGCAGCCGCACTGGCAGATCCCAGCCTGCAGGTGCGGGAACAGGCTGTTGAGGCCCTGGCGCATGCCGGCCGGCGCGCCATCCCAGCGGTGCGTGAACAGCTGGACGCAGCGGACCCGCACCTGCGCAAAATGGCTGCAGTCGCCCTGGCGCGTATCGACCCGCGCCAATACGCGCCCCTCCTTCGAGATGCCTACCTCGATGACAGCCTGCTCGCCATTTACCAGAACCTGCATTGCCAGCACGCCTTCAACGGCTGCGCGACCCCAGCCGCGGCTGTGCTGCAGCGCGCCCTGCGCGAGCGCAGCGCATCTTTAGTCAACGAGTTTTTCTACCTGCTGGCGGCTACCCAGGACCAGGCTGCAGTCCACACAATTGCTCACTCACTGCGCAGCCCAGAGCCCGCCACCCGCGCCAACGCAGCCGAGGCATTCGAAGCACTCACCGGAACCCGGATGGCTGCCCTGGTTACCCCGCTCTTCCAGCCAGACATTTCCTTTGAACAATTGCTCTCGCTGGCCAGGCAGACCTGGAACTTTCCTGCCCCAACTCCAGCCGCGGCCCTGCGCATGCTCTTGACCGGCCCCGGTAATACCTGGCTGCGCGCTCTGGCTGCGGCGGCATTGGTCGAATTGGGGACCTCTCCCACTTTCCTCGCGCCAGCTGAAGCCACCGCTCTGCTCGACCAGGCGCGAGCAGACCCCGAGGCAAGCGTGCGCGCTGAGGTAAGCGCTGTGGCGGCAAGCGATATTGGCGCCGCGCCACAAACAAAAGCTCTTTCGCTGGTACAGAAGCTCATCCTTTTGAAGGAAGTGCCCTTTTCCCAGGGTATGACGGTCGACCAGTTAACCATCCTGGCAGGCGTGTGTGAAGAAGAGTTTTTCCCCGAAAATACGCGCCTGTACAATGCCGGCGATCCAGGTGGGATCTTGTATATCGTGGTCAGCGGCCAGGTCGGTATTGAACAGGAGAAACGTAAGCGATCCTTTGTGCGGCTTGCCACCATCGAAGCTCACTCCTACCTGGGCGAAACCGACTTCTTTGATGCCAGCCCCCGTATCACCTCGGCTGTAGCTATCCAGGATACATTTGCCTTGCGCTTGCGCCGCGAGCCGTTGATCGCCCTGGCCCGCCAGCATCCTGACCTGTCTCTGGAACTGATCAATGTGCTCAGCGCCCGGCTGCGAACAGCAAACGATCAAATTGCTGAATTGACCCGGACCCGCAGCAGAGAGATGCATAAGCTGTTCGACCAGCTCTCCTGAGCACCTACAAGCCCGCGCGCCGCGCCTCTCAGGTAAGTGTATAATAGATTTATAAAGCCCGGATTTACCCGACCGATTTGAGGAGAGCTTGCCCTGTTTGGCGTAAGGCAATCATGCTATGGAACCGCTGACTTTTGCAGTCCACAAGGATGCACCCTGTGAGGATAGTCTCCCGCTCCAGCCTTTCCCGCAGAACGCCATCTCAGAAGCCATGTGGGAGGAATTAGCAGCCCAGATGGCCGGCGAGCGCACTCTCATCCCTTACCCGGCAGCCACCCTGGCCCGGCGCCACGACCGGGGCTATGCTGCAGTAGCCATTTGTGATGAACAGATCATCGGCTACACCAGCCTATCGCCAATTGCCTTGTGTTCCCCCGGCGACTATACCTGGAAGACGATTACAGTCGCGGTGGACAGCGACCCGGCTTCCATCCCCAGCATTGATGTATTTGAGTTTACCGGTTCATGGACCGATCCGAGGTGGCGCGGCAAGCGCATCAACCTGGCACTGCGCCTGCCTCTTGCCAGGCGGTTTCTGGACCACCACGCGCTGGGGATCGGCGGCATGGTGGGCCTCACCTCGAGCGTCCTGGCGCACCTGGGCTGGCAGGTCCTTGCCTGGAATTCCGTTCCTTTTGTCAGCAGCCTGTCTGCCGTTCCTTACTGCGATTTTGCAGACCAGGCAGGCATGGGCTGGCGCCCGCCCGAAGGGGTAATACCTTACCAGGGACCGAATATCCCCTACAACCATCCCACTCACCGCTGGGAGAAGTTCTGTCATTTTTGGGTTTCTGAGCCATCTGTTGCCGCCCAATTGAACCTGGAGCTGGCGGCCCTGGCGCGCGGTGATCTCAACTGCTGGCAGGCGGCAGTCGTGGCTGCTTTCGCCAGGTCGGGGACATCACACAGGCTGGCTTTTCTTGGCTGAGAGAACCTGGCCCATGGTCCCTGCCCCCCTTCAGCGTCTCCTGCTTGTGCTGGCCTTTTCAGCCCTGCTCCTGGCCGGCTGTCTTCCCACCACCCGCCCGGTCTCTCATCCAACAGCCGTCCCTACAGCCACCCCCATTGCCACCGGCCGCGGTGCAGGAGACACCCTCACCATCCTTTACTGGCAGGCCCCGATGCTGCTCAACCCTCAACTCGCACTGGCTGCCAAGGACCGGGCTGCATGCCGCATTACCTATGAACCCCTGGCCAGTTATGATCGGGATGGCAAACTCATCCCATTCCTGGCGGCCGAAATCCCCACCCTGGAAAACGGCGGCGTTGCAAAGGACGGAAAATCGGTCACCTGGAAGCTTAAGCGCGGGGTGTCCTGGTCGGACGGCCAACCCTTTACCGCCCGGGACGTGCTGTTTACCTACAAGTTTGCCACTGACCCGGCTGTTCATGCCGCCACGGCGGGCAGTTATACCAGCATCGAAAGCATCGAGGCGCTGGATGATTACACCGTGCACATCCGGTTCAAAGATGTCAACCCGGCCTGGGCGCAGCCGTTTGTCGGCGTGATGGGCATGGTCATTCCCGAGCATGCCTTCGCCGGTTATTCCGACCTGCTGCAGGCCCCGGTCAACAAGCTCCCAATAGGCACCGGCCCCTACCGGGTGGTATCCTTCAAACCCCAGGAAGTGCTGTTCCTGGGAAATGAGCTGATCGAGACCAATAAAATCACCTATGAGCCCAATCCTTACTATCGCCAGGCGGACAAGCCTTACTTCAGCCAGGTGGTGGTTAAAGGAGGCGGAACGGTGAATGAGGCCGCACGCTCAGTGTTCCAGATTGGCGACGTCGATTTTACCCATAACCTGCAGCTGATGAATGCCCAGGCCCTGGCAGGCTTGCAGAGCGGCACACCCAAAGGACGACTGATCAGCCAGTTTGGCGCTTACGTGGAACGCATCCTGATCAACCGCACTGACCCCAACCGCGCTACCGAAGACGGTGAGCGCTCCAGCACCCGTTACCCTCACCCATTATTCAGCGATTTGCGCGTGCGGCAGGCTTTCAGCCTGGCCATCGACCGGGAGAGCATTGCCAGGCTCTTTGGCCCCGCCGGACGTACCACATCCAACATGCTGGTCTCGCCCGAAATGTATAATTCCCCCAACACCAGCTATGAATTCGACCTGAAAAAAGCAGCCGATCTGCTCGATGAGGCTGGCTGGATAGACAGCAATGGGGATGGTGTGCGCGATCGGGAGGGGGTGCGCATGAGCGTCACCTTCCAGACCCCCGTTGACGTTCAGCGCCAGCAGGCCCAGCAAATTGTCAAGAAGGCCCTGGAATCGATTGGCGTCGAAGTCAAGCTGAAGATCATCGATTCGAGCGTCTTCTTCAGCAATGACCCGACCAACACCGGCACCCGCAGTCATTTCTACGCCGACATGGAGCAATATACCACCGGCAACCTGGTTCCCGACCCCGCGGCATACATGAAAATCTGGACCTGCGCCGAGGTCTCGCAGCAGGCGAATAAATGGGCAGGCCGCAACTATGAGCGCTGGTGCAGCCCGGCGTACGATGCCCTTTATGCCCAGGCTGCCCGAGAGATGGATCCGGAACGCCGGAAACAGCTCTTTATCCAGATGAACGACATGCTGATCGAAGACATCGTGATGATCCCCATCGGCCACCGTGCCGAGGTCTTTGGAGCCAGCACCAACCTCCAGGGTATCAACCTGACGCCATGGGATGCGGATACCTGGAACATTCAAGATTGGAAGCGAGTCTCACCTTGAAAGCCAGCCGCTGGGCCTGGTTCAAAAACCTGGTCAAAGACCTGAAAATCAGCACCAAGCTGGCGCTGGGCTTCGGGGTTTTCGTCCTGCTTTCCTTTCTTGCAGCAGCGATCAGCTATGCCGGCAGCCGCGCAGCCACCAACAAAATTGACCTGACCAGCAGCGTGCGCATGCCCGTGGCGCTGACCGCTTCGCAAGCCCAGGTCGACCTGCTGCGCATGATCAGTGATGTGCGTGGTTATCTTGCCCTGGGCGATCGCGCCTACTGGGACAGCTACCAGCAATCCGAGCGCGCCTTCCAGGCTGACCTGGCAGCCCTGGAACAGCTCACCCCGGAATTCGATGCGCTCAATGCAGGACGTTTTGCCCAACTGAAAAAAGCCTATGCGCGCTGGTCCGCGCTGCCGGACCGCCTGTATGCTCTGCGCAACGACCAGCTGGATCGCGAGCCGGCCTACCGCCTGCTGGCTACCGATGGCGTGCGCCTGGCTGGGCAGGTCCTCATCCAGATGAATACCCTGATCGAGGCCCCCCGGGCCGCAAGCGAAAAAAGCGTGGCCCAGCTGCAAGAGATGGCGCGCTTTGAAGCCAGTTTTGCCGCCATGCTTTCAGCCTTGCGCGGTTACACCACCACGCGCAACCGCATCTTCAGGCAGGAATACGAAGTAAACCTGGCTGCTAATGAGATCAGTTGGAACCAGATTTGGAGCGAGCGCAGCAGCCTGCCGGAAGACCAGCAAAAGATCCTGAACCAGGTGCAGGAGAAGCGCCAGGCTTTCCTCGCCTTGCCTGACCAGATTTTTCCCCTGCTGGAAGGCGACCGCTGGCGGGAAGACCTGTACCTGTTCCGGACCGAGGTGGTGCCGCTGACCGATGAGATGAACACCCTGCTTGCAAAGATCACGGCTGATCAGCAAACCCTGCTGACCACAGAATTGGATGAAGGACGCCGATCCCTCGCCTCTGCCAACCAGGTAATCCTTGCCGGTGGGATCATCGCCGTTTTGATCGCCCTGCTGCTGGCATTCGTCTCGCGCGCCTATATTGCCGCCCCCATCCGCCGGCTGACCAGCGTGGCCAGGCGGATCGAGGCAGGCGATATTGGTGCGCAGGCCGCGGTCGAGTCGCAGGACGAGATCGGCATCCTGGCGCGCACCTTCAACAGCATGACCGGTCAGCTGCGCAAAACCTTGGGCCAGGTGCGTAAGGAGAAGACACGCGCCGACAACCTGCTCAACGTGGTGATCCCCCTGGGCGTGCAGCTTTCCTCCGAGAAAAACTTTGATCTGCTGCTGGAGCGAACCGTGGTCGAAGCCCGCGCTTTCTGCCGCGCAGATGGCAGCCTGCTGTATTTGCGCACCGAGGGGGATTTGCTAAAACCGGTCGTTGTGCGTTCAACCAGGCAGGAGGCTGGTCCGGATGAAGAGGCAGGCAGGCAGCCTGATCGAGCCGTGCAGCCCCTGTCCCAGGCTTCTGGCAGCCTGCAGGGCCCGGGCGTTGCTGCCCAGGCAGCCATGAGCGGCCAGACCATCAACCTCGATCTCACCCAAGGCGCCTCGGCAGCCGGCTATAAACTCCAGGCTGAAATCTCCAAAATTGGAGATTTCAGCCTGGAGAAGGCCGAGACTGGCGGTCGTATACCGGCTTCGGTGTTGGCTATCCCCTTGAAAAACAGCAGCGGGGCGGTGCTGGGGGTGCTTGAGCTGCTGAATGCCAGGGATGCAGAAAGCAACCAGCCGGCTGCCTTTGACCACAATCTGCAGCAGATGATGGAGTCATTCTCCTCCCTTGCGGCCGCGGCCCTCGAGGCATACATTCGTGAGCAAACCCTGCGCCAGGAAATCCAGAAGCTGCGCATCGAGATCGACGAAGCCAGGCGCCAGCAACAGGTCAGCGAAATCGTGGATACGGACCTCTTCCAGGATCTCCAGTCACGCGCCCATGACCTGCGCGAGCGCAAGCGGCAGCGGCGTTTAGCCGGGGGAAACCCGCAGGACATTCCAACGGACACTCCGGCGGACACTCCGCCAGGTTAATCCGCTGGTTTCAGCCGGGCGCGCCGCAAGAAAGCGGGGGTATTCAGACTGCGTTCCAACAGGTAGGTCAGGTAATGCTGGACCAGGCTCTCCATCTCCTGGTTCACCGTAGCCGGCAGCGTCACCACAGCCGCCTGGGGATAGCTGCTGCGCTGAAAATGACGCAGGTAGCGCAGGGCTTCCAGCGAAACCAGCCTGGAACCGGCGACCTGTTTGCCACAATTGGGACAGGCCACCCCACCCTGTTCGGCTGAGAAAAACTGGTCTTCGGCCTTGATCTCTGATCCGCAGCGCACACATTGGAACAGCTGCGGGCGGAACCCCAGCAGGTCCAGCAGGCGCACCTCGTAATAGCGCACCACCAGGTCAGGCGAGGCCGAGGCGCACAGGCGCTCCAGGGTTTCCACCAGCAGGCGGTAGAGGCCGCGGTTCTCCCCTTCTTCGTAAGTGAACCGGTCCAGCAGTTCGATGACATAAGCCGCATAAGAAGCCAGGAGCAGGCTATCCCGTAGCGGGAGATATGCATCCAGCGTGTCCGCCTGGGTAACCATCAGCATATCGCGCCCCTGCGCCAGCAGCAGCTGGGCACGGGTAAAAGGCTCCAGGTGGCCCGCCTTCCGGGAGCGCGTACGGCGCACGCCCTTGGCCAGGGCGCGCAGCTTACCCATCTCCAGGGAGAACAGCCCCAGCAGCCGGTCTGCTTCGCCCCAGTCATTGTGCCGGAGCACCACAGCTTCCAGGCGAAAGGAATGGATGCGCGTGGTCATGCATAAATTATATCAGCCTGCGGTTGACGCTGGAAGCACCTTCTGGTAGAATCCCTTGTCCGTCGGTTATACCGGCGGATAACCCGCGGGCGTTGTACCCTTCGCCCGCCATCCGCGCCAGGGTTTCCCCCATTGTACGCGGGTATTCTATCTTAGCCACCTGAAAGGGCTTGACAAATGAAGGTTTTATTACTGAAAGATGTGTACAAGCTGGGTCGGGCCGGTGATGTGAAGCGCGTGGCCGATGGCTACGGCCGCAACTTCCTGATCCCCCAGGGCCTGGCGGTGCTGGCTACCCCCAGCGCCATGAAGCAGGCGGATCGCATCCGCTCCCAGGCTGCTACCCACCGTGACCAGGCGAATAAAGAGCTGCGCAGCGTCGCCGAAAAGCTCTCCGCCCTGGTGCTGGCATTTCCCGCAAAAGCCGGCGAGACTGGAAAGCTGTATGGCTCCATTTCCCCTCAGATGATCGTTGACGCCATCAACAAAAAGCTGGGCGTGGAGATCACCCGCCGCCAGATGGACTCGGAACCGCTGCGCACTATGGGGGAACACAAAGTGCACGTGCGCCTGACGATGGACCTGATCCCCGAAGTGAGAGTCATTGTTCACCGCGAGGGCGAAGCGCCCGTTATTGCTGCGGCAGCAGAACCAGCCCCGGAAGCTGAAGCGGTTGCCACAGAGACAGCATAATCCTTGCAGGTTGCCCGCCGGGTAGCCTGCGCGGTAAACTCATCAAGCTGGCAGGCTCGGGTTTTCCCCGTCTATGAGCACAATCATCGGCCAGCAGCTGCGTCAAGCCCGGGAAGCGCGCCAGCTAACACTGGAGCAGGTTTCCCGGGCGACATTTATTCGCCCGCATTACATTCAAGCGCTGGAGGCCGGTGAGTTTGGCGCGCTTCCTTCCGTAACGCAGACCCGCGGCTTCTTACGCACCTACGCTGGTTTCCTGGGTCTGGACGTAGACGGCCTGATTGCCGCCCTGGATGAGCAAACCACAAAAAAAGAAACCGGGGCCAGGCAGGCGAACGACGGCGCAGCCACAGAGGCAGCCGCCGCACGGCTGGAGCCGGCGCCGGGGGCCGCCCAGGCCCAAGAAATTTTCAAGGATGTGGGCCAGCGCCTGCAAAAACAGCGTGAGCTGCTTGGGCTGTCGCTGGAAGACGTGGAGCGGCACACCCACCTGCGGCGCCATTACCTGCAAGCCCTCGAGGCCGGCAGCCTGGCCGATCTACCATCCCCGGTCCAGGGGCGCGGCATGCTGCACAACTATGCTGCCTTCCTTGGCCTTGATCCAGAACCGCTGCTGCTGCGCTTCGCCGATGGCCTGCAGGCTGGCCTGCCAGCCAGGCCATCCGCCAGCGCCGAACCGCGCACCATCCCGCTCAAGCCGCAGCAGTCCCAATCACCCGGGATCGGGCGGCGCATCTTCTCCCTGGATTTCCTATCCGGTATCGTGTTGCTGATTGCCTTTGCCGGCTTCATTGTGTGGGGGGCGATCCGCATTTTCAGCCTGAACTCGCAAGGCGCTCCCACCCCCACAGCCAGGTCCATCGCCGACATCCTGCTGGCGACCGCCACCCCATCCGAGACCCCCACGCCTGGCCCCACCTCTACCGCCCCGCTCCCCACCCTGCCGGCAGCCGACACTCCGACCCCGGCGGACAAGACCGCGGCCGCTGCCACCAGCACGCTGCTGGCCAAGCTGCAGACCACACCCGGCGCACAGGGGCGCATCCAGGTTTACGTCACCGTGATCCAGCGCGCCTGGCTGCGCGTCACGGTGGATGGCAAGAAAGAATTTGAAGGCCGGGTTCTCCCGGGCAGCGCCTACTCGTTTATCGGCGATACATCGGTCGAAATCCTGACTGGGAACGCCGGCGGGTTGCAAATCTTCTTCAACAACCAGGACCTGGGCACCCTGGGAGTGTTTGGCCAGAGCATGCACCGCGTCTTCACCCAGGAAGGCGTCCTGCCGCCCACGCCCACCACGACCCCAACGGCGAGCAACACGCCGCGCACCACCCGCCCCGTGGAAGCCACCGGCACCGTCCAGCTTCCCTCGGGAGCTCCCTAGAAAGATCGATCCATGAATCCGAAAGCTTATCACCTGGTTTCTTTAGGCTGTGCCAAGAATACCGTTGACTCTGAATCCATGTCACAGCTGCTGAACCATGAGGGGTTCCACCCTACCGACCAGCCTTCACAAGCCGGAGTGCTGATTGTCAACACCTGCGGCTTTATTGGCCCGGCAAAGGAAGAATCGCTGCAGGTCCTGAAAGACCTGGCAAAAAAGAAGCGCAAAGGGCAGCTGCTGATCGCCGCCGGCTGCCTGACGCAGCGCTATGGAATGGAGGTTGCCCGCCAGGTGCCGGGCGTGGACGGCATCCTGGGCACCCAGCGCTGGATGGATGTGGTTGAAGTGGTGCAGCGCACCCGCGAGGGGAAATCTCCACAGCCCCAGTATCACCTGCCTGAACCCGCACAAACCTCCCCATCCGCCCGACCGGGAGAGCCAGCCGTTCCGATTGAGCTCCCGGCGAAAGAAACCGGCGTGCTGCGCGCCGCAGTCCTGGGTGCCAGCGCCTATCTCAAGATTGCCGATGGCTGCCGCCGTCCCTGCGCGTTTTGCGCCATCCCCCTGATCAAGGGAACCGCCATCAGCCGCCCCATGGAGGCCATTCTGCACGAAGCGCAGGTGTTACAGGAGGCGGGGATCCGCGAGCTGATCCTGATCGCCCAGGATACCACGGACTATGGCTACGACCTGGGGCGCAGCCCTGCTGGTGCGCGCCAGGACTTGCCGCTCCTGCTGCAGCGCCTGGCGGCGCAAGCGCCAGGCATCGACTGGATGCGCATTCTCTATCTCTACCCGGGGTTTGTCCCGGAGCCGCTGCTGGAGGTCATGGCCTCCAACCCGCAGATCCTGCCCTACCTGGATATGCCGCTGCAGCACGCTCACCCGGAGACCCTGCGGCGCATGCAGCGGCCCGCCAACATCGACTGGACCTACCGCACCATTGAAAAAATGCGCCTCGCCCTCCCCGACCTGGCCCTGCGCACCACGTTTATCGTCGGGTATCCCGGCGAGACCGAGGCCGAGTTCCAGGCCTTGTTGGATTTTGTCAAGGAGCTGCGCTTCGACCGGGTAGGGGTTTTTCAATACTCGTTTGAACCCGGCACACCCAGCGAGCCGCTGGGCGATCCCATCTCCGCCGCAGTGAAGCAGGAGCGCTACGAGCGACTGATGGAGCTGCAGCAGGGCATCTCCCTGGAGCGCAACCAATCCCAGGTGGGGCGGACACTGCCGGTCTTGATCGAGGGTACCGGGGACGGCGTCTCGCTGGGACGCAGCTACCGCGATGCGCCGGAAATCGATGGGATGGTGATCGTGGAGGGCGAGCTTCCCGTAGGTGAGATAATCCCCATCTCGATCACCGGCGCGCTGACCTATGATCTCAGCGGCGTCCCCGCCCAGACGGCCCATCTGCAACTCATTCAACCTGGATCCGAAGCTGCATCCCTGCTTCGCAGTAAAAAACACCGAACGAGGCATCATGATTAACCTTTCTCAACCAGAAATACAATTTACTCTCCAGGCTGTGCGCCAGGCTTCGCTCCTGGTCAGCCAGATCCAAGCGGAGCTGGTTTCCCCGGCCGGGACACCGCCGGCGCTGACTAAAAACGACCGCTCGCCGGTGACGGTTGCCGACTTTGCCTCCCAGGCGCTGGTCGGCGAGCTGCTATCCCGGGCTTTCCCGGCCGATCCCCTGGTGGCAGAGGAAGACTCGTCTACCCTGCAAACCCCGGAAGAAGCCTCAACGCTGAAACAGGTGGTGCATTTCCTACAGCGGGCGCTTCCCCAGGCTGACGCCGAGGCGGTCTGCCGCTGGATTGACCACGCCCGCCCGCCTGCGGGCGACTCTGCGCCGAAGCGCTTCTGGACCCTGGACCCGATCGACGGGACCAAAGGGTTCTTGCGCGGGGACCAGTACGCGGTAGCCCTGGCCCTGGTGGAGGATGGACAGGTGCAGATTGGCGCCCTGGGCTGCCCGGAGCTGAGCGATGGATATCGCCCGGACCTGTCGGGACCTGGCTCGCTGGTCATCGCCCAGCGCGGCCGGGGTACCTGGGCTGCCTCGCTCGCAGATGGGTCCAGTGCGGCGCAGTTCCACTCCTTGCAAGTTTCCGGCTGCCAGGACCCGGCCGCGGCGCGCCTGCTGCGCTCCTTTGAGTCGGGTCACACCAACGCTGACCAGATCGGCGATTTTAGCCGCCTGCTGGGCGTCCAGGTGGACCCGGTACGCATGGACAGCCAGGCCAAGTATGGCGTCCTGGCTGCCGGGCACGGGGACCTGCTGCTGCGGCTGCTTTCGCCATCCAAGCCCAATTACCGTGAGAAAATCTGGGACCAGGCCGCCGGCTCCATCATCTTGCAGGAAGCAGGCGGGCAGATCACCGACCTGTCCGGGAAAGCCCTGGATTTTTCCACCGGCCGCGAGCTGGCAAACAACCGTGGCATCCTGGCCTCCAACGGCCTGCTTCACCAGGAAGCTCTGAAGGCGCTGCGCAGCATCGGCGCGGCCTGAGCAGCGAGGCGGGGAATGAGAGTCTCGCGCGCTGACCGCATCGCCCTGGTCATCTCCCTGGCTGCAGTCCTGGCCTCCTGGATCGTCGCCGAGCGGGTTTTCGAGCGCATGGCCCACCTGGAAGACGAGATGGCCTATGTCTGGCAGGCCCAGGCAGCCTCCAGGGGCTACCTGACCCTGCCCTCGCCTGAGTATCCCAAGAGCTTCCTGGTGCCCTTTATCGTCGATTACCAGGGACTGCGCTTTGGCAAGTACCCTCCTGGCTGGCCAGCTCTGCTGGGCATCGGCGTGCTGCTGGGGGTGCGCTCGCTGGTCAACCCGCTCCTGGCCGGGCTGGGGATCTGGCTGACCTACATCCTGGGTAAAAGGGTGTTCAGCGAGATCGTGGGCCTGATCGCCGCGGCGTTGACCCTCTCATCGCCATTCTTCCTGATGAACTCAGGCTCCCTGCTCTCGCACCCCATGGGGCTGGTGCTGAGCACGGGTTTCGCCCTGGCCTGGCTGGACGCCTTTTGTGAGAATGTGTCCTCCAGGCCCTGGCTGGCCACCCTTGTCGCCGCGGGGGCGCTGGGCTGCCTGGTGCTTTCCCGGCCGATGACCGCCCTGGCAGTCACCTTCCCATTCGGGCTGCACGCCGTGTACCTGTTCCTGCGCAGGGAACCCGGCAAGAAATTCATCTCCTGGAACCAGACCCGGTCCCAGCTGGTCGTGTTTGGGGGCAGCGTGCTGCTGCTCACCAGCCTGCATTTTCTCTGGCAGTACGCCGTCACCGGCGACCCCCTGATGAACCCTTACATCTTGTGGTGGCCCTATGACCGCATCGGCTTCGGGCCGGGGGCCGGGCGCAACCCGGATGGACATACGCTGTACCAGGCGTATATCAACACCCGCGCCAGCCTGGACGGCGGGTACTATGATCTGTTTGGTTGGGGAGCTTACTCCTGGATTTTCATTCCCTTTGGCCTGATCGCCCAGCTTCTCCTGCGCCGCCGCCGGATGGAAGCCTGGCTGCTGACCGCCGTTTTTCCCTCGCTGGTGCTGTTCTACCTGGCCTACTGGGTGGGGGCTTCGCTGTTTGGCCCGCGTTATTATTATGAAGGCTTATTCAGTTTGACCCTGCTTTCCGCGGCCGGGATTGCCTGGCTGGCAGGCTGGACGGTGCAAACCGCGGGCGCTGGGCCTGTCGAAGCGCACTGGCGCCGGGAGGCGGCGGGACCGGCACCCAACCGCCTGCAGCGGGCATTTGCCGGTTTGGAAGGACGCCTGCGCCGCCTCGCGGCTCCCATCCGCGCCAGGGTACACCTCTCCCCGCGCTGGATCTCCAGGCTCAAACGGGCGCGCCCCCTGGCGGTGACCTTTATCGTGCTGCTGATGGTGTCGATCAACGTCTTTCTGTACCTGCCCATCCGCCTGGGCGGGATGACCGGCCTGTACGGCGTGGCCCGCTCCCACGTGCAGCCCTTCCTGACCAGGGAGGCGCAGGAGCTGACGCCCGCCCTGGTCATCGTGCACTGGACGGAATGGATCGAGTACGGCACGCTGTTGGAGTTGGAAACCCCCTTCCTGGATACGCCGTTTATCTTTGTCTTCTCGCGCGGGGCAGAGACAGACCGTGCGGTGGCCGCCGGGTTCCCTGGCCGGCGGGTGTACCACTATTACGCAGATGAGCCGTATAAGTTTTACCTCTCGCCGCGCCCGCTCACTGCTGCACCGAAACCGCCGCAGTAAGGGCGGGTCAAGGACCCGACCCTACAAACCGACCCTTACAGACCTGCCTCGACTAGGTCCAACAGTTCAGGCAGGGGCAGCTCGGCCAGCGAGCCAAGCTGCAGGTCCACCTGCCCCAGGTCAAGCTGGCGGGTCAGGTCATTGGGCACCGCCACGGTGAAGATGCCCGCACCCCTGGCGGCCAGGATGCCCTTGGGCGAGTCTTCAAAGGCCACCGCCTGGCTGGGGCTGATCCCAAAATCGGCCAACACCGCCCGGTACAGGCCCGGATCGGGCTTGGTGGGCCGGATCTCATCCCCGGTGCGGATCGATTCGAAGTAATCTCTCAACCCCAGGCGCTCCAGGTGCTGCAGGATCCAGCGGCAGTACGAGCTGGAGGCGATCCCCATTTTTAGGCCTCTTGCGCGTCCCTCCTCCAGGTACTCCTTCACCCCCGGCAGCGCCGGCTGGTTTTGCACCAGGTCCAGCTCGCGCTGCAGGCGCCGGCGTCCCAGCGCCTGGCGGTCCAGCGCATACCCCAGGCGCTGCTCCAGCTCATCGTAAAGATCCACGACATCATCGTCATGCGTGCCCAGGTTGCGGGCCCACATCTGCAAGGTCAGCTCGCAGCCAAACTCCTGGTACAGTTCCACGTACGACTGGAAGATCGGGACCTCGGTGTCCAGGATCAGCCCATCAAAGTCAAAAATCAAGGCATTAATCATCCATCCTCGCAGATTAATCTGTTGGTCAGCGCATCAACTGGTCAACCCGGCTCTCCCCAACGGTGAAATACTTCGCCTCGGGATGGTGGACGATGATCGCCGCGGTCGACTGCTCCGGCACCAGCTGGTAGGCGGCGGTCAGGCTCATCTTCAGCTCGCTCTCCGCCGGCAGCAGGTCAAAGACGGTGCGGTGGTCCTCCAGCTCCGGGATGGCCGGGTATCCC
>CAIQIV010000506.1 GCA_903871905.1 uncultured Chloroflexota bacterium
GCCCCGTGGAAATTGCAGCGCGCGGCATCCCATCAAAGCGTGCTGAGTCTTCGCTTTGTACCAGGATTAACCCCCCTGCTTCCTTAATCGCCCGGATTCCACGCACCCCATCGCTGCCAGTGCCCGACAGGATAATGCCAATGGCTTTATCACCCTGATCATCGGCCAGGGATCGCAAAAACAGATCAATTGGCAGGTTAATCCCTTTGGAAGGGTCCGTTTCTGATAACAATAACTTGCCGTGAAAAATGGACAAATTTTTCTTAGGCGGAATCAAATACACGGAGCTGGGCTCTACCAACATACCATTTTCGGCCCGAAAGACAGGCATGCTGGTTCGCTTGGAAAGCAGTTCTACCATCATGCTTTTATAATCCGGAGAAAGGTGCTGGATCACAATAAAGGCCATCCCACTATCTGGGGGCATATGCGTAAAAAACGTTTCTAACGCTTCCAACCCGCCAGCCGATGCGCCAATACCCACATAGCTCATGGTTGTATGGCCATTGGCAGGCTGCAGAGACTCGATTGCCGCCATAATTTTTTCCTTTAATTGTGGGTCAGTTCCACCCAATACACGTTTCCAAGATGGTCGCCCAGCACCAATAAATTCCCATCTGGATTAATTGCGCAGGCAGTCAGCGCGCCACGGGCCTGCAAGCGCCGCAGGCAGCGCCCACTATCTACATCCCAGATCCGCGCCGAACCATCTTCTGCGTAGGTCAACAATCGCCGCCCACCCGGAAAATAATGCGCGCCCAATACCGCAGCGCCATGACCTTCCAGGGTCTTGAGTTTCTGTCCAGAGACTACATCCCATACCGCTACCCCGCCCTTCGAGCTTCCTGTGATCAGGTGCTGCCCATTGGCCGCAGCCGCCAGACACATCACCTCACCCCCTTCGGGTCCAAGGGTTTGTAGCATTTTGCCAGCCTTCAGATCCCACACGATCACACGACCATCATCCCCTCCTGAGACGGCCCGTTCGCCAGGCAGCGCCGCGACCGCATGGATACCCTGCTCGTGCCCACGCAGGCACAGCACTTCTTGGCTGTGGGCCTGGCCGCTGACATCCCAGACGCGCACCGTGCAATCGGAAGAGCCTGAAAGAACCAGTTCATTATCCGTCCAATCCGCGCAGGTGACCCAACCGGTATGCCCCATCAACACCAGGGGGCCGCTGGAGAGCGCTGGTTCCCAGACCATCAGGGTTCCATCCCGCGAAGCGCTCACCAGGCGGCATCCCCCTGGCTCTGTGACAAGCTTGTAAACAGCATCCTGATGACTGCCCAACTTGCGCCAGGCAGCATGCTCATGTTCAAGATCCCATAGGAGAATCAGGCCATCTTGCGAGGCCGAAACAGCCTGCCGCCCACCCGCGCATATTCCTAACCCGCGCACCCAACTGGTATGCCCGGCCAGGGTTTTCACAATCTGTTGGGCTTCCGCATCCCACAGCCAAAGAAAGCCATCCCACGAACCCGATAAAACCTGGTCGCCGCCGGGCAAGAAAACCAATGCACTTACACAGTTGCCATGGCGATCAGCAGCAGGAGAAACCTCTTCTCCAACAGCTCGAAAGCGATTCACCAGAAAATGCAGCCAGCTCGGGTTATGAAAGGTGAGGGCAGGGTACATCAATTTATTCCGGTTTCCAGTGTTCCCACACTTTACCTACCAGGGCTGGGCCAGGCGTGAGGGTTGGTTTGCCAGGCTGCCAGCCGGCTGGCGTAACCTGCCCGGTTGTACGAACATGTTGGAAGGCTTTCACCTGCCGGATTAATTCCAGAACGTTACGTCCCACCTCGGGGGTCAACACCTCCATGGCACGGATGACAAAATCAGGATCAATGATAAAACGCCCGCGAATATCCACGCCAGCATCTTCATCATACACGCCATACACGCTTCCAACCCGCCCGCCGCCATCGGAGAGCATCGCAAATGGCACCCCACCCGGTACCATCCTGGAGAGTTCTTGCTCCTGCCAGATTTTGTGCGTGAAGCGGCTGTCTGTGCTGATCGCCAGGATCTCCACACCCATGGCCTTTAGCTCATTATATTTAACGGCAACTGCCGATAATTCGGTCGGTCAGACAAAGGTAAAATCACCCGGATAGAAGCAGATGACTATCCACTTGCCTTTATAGTCGGACAGTTTAATATTTCTAAAACCGCCTTCGATATAAGCGCTCAGTTCAAAATCGGGCGCGGGTTTACCAACACGCGCAAGCATCATAGGGGCCTCCTTTTTCGGCTCTGGTGGATTTTCCCTGGAATGGGATGTTTCCTCTAAAATAGGTCCTCTCGAAGGTTTGACGCAACCATCTTTCGGTTCAACCATACGTTTCTCCTTTGCGTTAAGATGGGAGATGGAATGTATTCACCAATGGTTAACATATTGTACGCAAAAAAATTTAAAAATAGA
>CAIQIV010000507.1 GCA_903871905.1 uncultured Chloroflexota bacterium
ACAGCCTACCCCCGAAGCCGACCTGGCGCCTCAATTAGTGGACAAGCTGTGGATCCTGGTCACCTACGGCGACCCGGCCAACCCCACCGTGGTTGAAGCGGGTACCACGGTGACCGCCCTGTTTTCCCCGGATGGCAGCCTGAGCGGCTCCGGCGGCTGCAACAACTACAACTCAACCTACCAGCTGGCTGGCGCCCAACTCACCATCGGCCCCATCGCCTCCACGATGATGGCCTGTGAAAAGGGCATGGAGCAGGAAACCGCTGTGCTTGCCGGCCTGCAAAACGCCCGGCGCATTGTTTTCTCCCCGGAGGGGCGCCTGGAGATCTTCTACGACCCCGGGACAGGCAGCGAGCAGCAGCTGGTGTATGCCCTGGGGCAGACATCGCTGACCGGCACAGTATGGGTGCTCCAATCCCTGGGTGACCCAAACAACCCCACCACCCCGGCACCGGGGGCCATCATCACCATCCTGTTCTCCCCAGAAGGCGTGCTGGGCGGCTCATCCGGCTGCAACAACTACTCGGCCAGCTACACAGCCCAGGATGGCCAGCTGCAAATTTCGGAGCCAGCGGTCACGATGATGGAGTGCCCCCTGGGCATGGAAGCGGATGCCGCTTACCTTGGCGCCATGAAAAGTGCTGAAAGCTACCAGATCAGCGGCCCGCGCCTGGAGATCAGCTATGATGGGGGAAAAGGTGTGCTGCGCTACACCTCCAAAAACCTGACCCTGGAAAACACCCTGTGGACCCTGGCATCTGTCAACGACGTGCCCAATAACATCGGCACCTCGCCCACAACCATCCTGTTCGAGCCAGGACCAGAGCTGCTGAAAGGCACAGCCGGGGGATCCGCCATGTGCAACCAATACCATGGCAGCTATACCGTCGACCAGAACAAGCTGACGTTACAGAACCTGGCTGCTTCCAGGATGGTCTGCCCAGGCCCGGTAATGATCGCCGAGACCTCGTACTTTGATGTGTTGAAATACACCGAGTCCTACCTGGTGATGGGACAAACCCTGATCATCACCTCGTCCCAGGGCTCACTGGTCTATGCTGCAAACCGCGCTCCCCTGGAAGGCACCCATTGGCGGCTGACCTCCATGGGCCCGGCCAGCGCCCCCCAGGCGCCGGCTGCCGGTGCAGATTTTACCGCCCAATTCATGCGCCAGCCCGGCGCCCCCTCCGGGGTGATCATCGGTGGAACCGGCTGCAACGACTACAACGCCACCTACGTTGCCAGCCTGAATGAGATCAAAGTCAACCCGCCCGCCACGACCAATAATGCCGGCTGCGCTGCCGGGCTGCCCGAGCAGGAGCAGCAGTACTTCCTGGCGCTCAACACCGCTGCCAGCTATCGCATCCTGGGCGATTCCCTGCAAATCCCGTACGGCGATGGGCAAATGCTCAGCTTCAACGCCTACGTGCCGCAGACGCCGCCAGAGCCAGAGGCAACGCCGTCTGCCGGGGGCCCACTCACCGTGCTGAACGGCACAAAATGGTGGCTGGTCTCGCTTGGCAGCACCCCCGTGGTCCCTGGCAGTGAAGTGACCTCTGAGTTTGCCATCAACCCGGACGGCAAAACGGGCGCCATCAGCGGCAGCAGCGGCTGCAACACCTACAACGCAGCGATCGAAGATGTCTTCCAGATCGGCCCGGCAGCAGCCACGCGCATGATGTGCGCCAACCCGCCAGGCGTCATGGAGCAGGAAAGCTCCTTTCTGACCATGCTGGACTCGGCGAACAGTTTCTCTATGAGCAACAACCAGCTGATCATCGACACCCCCAATGGGCCGCTGGTTTACCACAACTCACCGGCGCCCATGGCCCCTGTTGTGCCTTCGCAGCCCATTGCCACGCCTGCCGCGCCGCAGCCTACCGCGGCCCCTCCCCTGCCGCAGGGCACACCCGAGCTGCCCACGGCTGCCCCCACCGCGCAGCCGTTCTAAAGGGACCGCGATTCGAAAAAACAACAGGATGCGACCCATGCTGCCAGGTATATCAGGAATAACCACAGGCGCCGCATGAAATCACGCGCGATGAGAAGGGCCTATGCCCGCCACCTATGGGACCATTTGAAAGTGAGCCTGTGGTTTGTACCGCTGGTGATGACCCTGGCAGCATTTATCCTTTCCTGGTTGCTGATCACCCTGGATGCATACATCCCCAATGCTGTGCTGGAAGACTCCAGGCTGGTGATTTCTGGAAACGCCAACGACCTGCGCCTCATCCTGATTGGCATTTCCGGCACCATTCTGGCCACCGCCGGAGTGGTCTTCTCACTGCTTACCCTGCCGCTGAGCACGGTAGCCTCCCAATTCGGGTCGCGCCTGCTGCGCATCTTTCTGCGCGATCGCACCATGCAGTCTGTATTGGGGATCTTTGTGGGGACATTCAGCTACTGCCTGGCTACGGCGCTGGCTATCCCAGACTATGCCACGCAGGCTGAGACGCCCCAGACAACTATCGTCCTGCACCAGGTTGAGGCGCCTCAAATCGCTACCACGTTTGGATTGGTGCTGGCACTGGCATCTTTTGCCTCGCTGATCCTGCTCATCCAGCATATCAGCACCATGCTGCAGGCGCCCAATATTATTGCTGCAGCCGGGGCAGAGCTGGTAGAAGCTACCCGCATGGATTTGTTCGATGAAGGCCAACCCGCGCCTGAGGAATATAACGCCGCTTCGCTGCCCGAAAGTGAATCCTACCCGCTTCAGGTTTACAGCCGGGGCTATATCCAGATGATTGATCCACAGATCATCCTGAACCTGGCAAAAGATAAGGACCTGATTATCCGCCTGCTGCGCAAACCTGGCCAATTTATCTGGCCAGGGGAAACTGCCGCCCTGGTCTGGCCCAGCGCCAGGGTTGATGCACACCTGGCCGGGCAGCTGCGGCGCGCCATCCAGATTGGAAACCAGCGCACCCCTACCCAGGACACAGAGTACGCAGTCAACCAGCTGGTGGAAATTGCTGTGCGCGCCATGTCGCCGGCAATCAATGACCCTTTCACCACCATGACCTGCCTGGACTACCTGGCCAACGGCCTGGCTGACTATGTCCGCACAAGCGAAGCCAGCCCCAATTTCTATGACAAGGATGGCAGGCTGCGCCTGGTGTTTGAGCCAGCCACCACAGCCGGGCTGCTGGACGCAGCTTTCAACATGCTGCGCCACGCCAGCAGCAGCAACGCCAGTGTCTTGCTGCACATGCTGGATGCCATCGCTATCATCGGCCAGGAGGCAAAAACCCCCCAGACATACCAGGAGCTGCTGCGCCACGCCAGCCTGATCCAGGCAGAAAGCCAGGCCAGCAACCTGGTTGAGCAAGACAAACAGCGCATTCGCCTGCACTGCGCGGCGGTGGAAGCGCAGCTTATCACCGCCGCTGCGGCAGGCAATCCGGGCCTGTCAAAACCTGAGCCTGCTGAAGCCAGGCAGCCTGAGCTTGTTGGAGCCCTGCCCAAATCCAACCCGGTGAAAGAAAAAACTTAGAGGTTTGAACATATGGAACAAGCACCTGAACCCACTAAAAATACCAGCCCGCCCTACCCGCCTGTGAGCGATCCGCGGCAGGTGAGGTTTGAATCCGCCCAACGCGCCTGGAAGCGGTTGGGAATGAGCCTGTTCAGCGTAACGCCCAAGGGCCTCGCCAGGGGGATCCTGATACTGGGCGCACTGGCGGTCCTGGCATGGCTGTCCGAGGCCTCCTGGCCGGCCCTGCTGCCCTTCATTGTGGGCGGGGTGCTGGCCTACATCGTTTCTCCGCTGGTGGACTTTTTTGACCGGCTGATGCCGCGCTACCTGGCTGCCCTGCTGGGGATCCTGCTGGTCCTGGGCGGCATCGGCGCGCTGCTGTGGGCAATCATCCCGCCCCTGGTCAGCCAGACCGTGGCCCTGGTGCAGCACATCCCCCCTGATTCGACCCTGAGGGATCTAAGCAATTTGCTCATCGTACGCCTGCAGTTCCTGCCACCCAACCTCAGGTCGCTGGTGGCGGAGGCCATTCACAACAACACCACCCAAATGCAGGAAAGCCTGCGCGCTTTCATCCCCGCCCTGTTTTCCACCAGCGCGATCTTGCAGTTGATGAACGCCATTGGGTTTATCCTGGGCCTGGTGGTTTTGCCCACCTGGCTGCTGACCGTGCTCAAGGACCAGCCGCGCGCCCGGCGCACCCTGCTCAACGTACTGCCCGCCGGGATACGCGCCGACTTCTGGGCCGTGCTGCGCATCCTCGACCGCGCCTTTGGCACCTTTTTCCGCGGCCAGGTGCTGGTTGGGCTGGCGACAGGGCTGGCAACGTACCTGGGGCTGAGGGTCCTGATCCGCCTCGGAGCGCCAGACAGCCCTTACATGGTCACCCTGGCCGTCATGGCCGGCCTGCTGCAGCTGATCCCGGAAATCGGCCCCCTGGTCAATATCCTGCTGACGGCTTTTATTGCCTATCGGGTCAGCGGCATGCTGGCCCTATATGTGCTGGGCCTGTACCTGGGCATCCAGTTCCTGATCGGCAAGCTGGTCAAAGATCGCATCGAGCAGCGGATTATCGATGTCAACCCGGCGCTGCTGGTGCTGATCATCGTGGCCCTGAGCCAGCTGGGCTTCTTCTGGCTGTTTCTTGCCGCCCCGGTGGCCGGGGTCACCCGGGACCTGTTCCGCTACTTCTACGGCCGCCTCAGCGAGCCGCCCCGGCCTGCCGGGCTGCTGCCTGGCGAGCCGCTGCCGGCTAGAGTTCCCCAACCAGCCGCAGCCGCGCCCAGGCGCAAGACGCCCTTAATCTACCAGCGCCTGCAAAAGAAACCGGGCCGCCAAAAAGTGAGTTGAGCCGCCACCCACTATCTTAAACCCTATTACGGAGCACCAGGATGTCTGATCAAACCAACTTAAACTCGGATACCCCCACCCAGGCTGAATACTCCCAGCTCTACCAGGCCCAGGTCCCGCTGGACGAGGCGGGAGAAGCGTTCAACACACGGGACGCCAGCGGCCGCATCCCCATTGTGGTGATCCCCAAGCGGCTGAACCGCATTCGCAACGAGCTGGTGGCAGCTGCGATCCTGGTCTCCTTGGGCGGATTGATCGTCGAATACCTCACCTCCAACTGGCTGTGGGTGACCTACACCCTGCCCATAGCACTGGTCCTGCTCGTCCTGGGCATCTACCGCTCCTTCATTGTGCGCATCCCGGAGGGGGTAAGTGCCCTGCTGACCAGGGGAGGACGCTATTACCGCACCATCAGCAGCGGCACCTTTATCCTGCCTCCCTGGGTGCTGATCTCGCACCTGGTCACCCGCCGGCAGATCCCATTTGATATCCCCCTGGCCGAAACGCCCACCAGTGACAACGTACGCGCTGCAGTTGACATGCTGGTTGCCTTTACCATCACCGACCCCTACCGTTTCATATACAGCATCTCAGCCGATGACTTTGACCAGGTCTTCATGGCCGCCTGCCAGGATGCGCTCCGCCTGAAGGTGCGCCAGATTACCGCGGAACAGATCGTCGACCTGAACAAGGAAAGCGCCCAGGAGCTGGTAGCAACCATCGGCGCGGACGTGGGAAGCTACGGGGTGACGATCAACAAGGTCAACATCACCTATGCCGGCCCACCCAAGGATTTCATTGCCTCGCAGGAGGCGCAGATGCTGGCCGTCCTGAAGCGCAA
>CAIQIV010000508.1 GCA_903871905.1 uncultured Chloroflexota bacterium
CGTCATCAGGTGCTCGTAACCGATGGCGCGAGACCAGGCATGGCGGATCCAGCCCACCGGCTCATGCCCGTGGCGGGCCAGCGCCTCGTAGGGCTTGAACCAGTTGGGACGCTCCCAACCAGTCTTCTCGCCGAAGGCGGCGCCCAGGTCGCGCAGGCGGTAATAGGTGGGGGAAAGGCGCTGCATGCGGCCGGAGATCCGCTCCTCGCCGGGGTAGTGGATGTCATAGTACATGGTGTAAGTTTCGAGGGTGCGGTCGACGATGGTCTTCTGGCTGGCATAGTTGGAGCCAAAGCGGCGCACATCCAGGCGCCATACATCGTACTCGGGCTGGCCGTCGACGATCCATTCGGCCATCACCTTGCCGATACCGCCGGCTCCGGCCAGGCCGTGGGCGCAGAAGGCGCAGGCGACCCAGAAACCCTTGACCGAGGTCGGGCCCAGCAGGAACTCGCCATCAGGGGTAAAGCCTTCAGGCCCGTTATACAGCTGGCGGATTTCCGCATCGGCGACTGCCGGCACGCGCTTGCAGGAGTTCTCCATCAGCGGGGTAAAGCGGTCCCAGTCAAAGGGCAGCAGCTGGTATTTGAAGTCCTTGGGAATGCCATCCAGGGCGAAGGGGGCTGGATCGCGCTCGTAGCCGCCGGTGGTCAGGCCGCCCACTTCCTCGCGCCAGTAGACCAGCAGGTCGGGGTCGCGCAGGGTGGGGAAGTTGGATTTGATGCCCTCGATAGGCTTGGTGACGATATACAGGTGGGCCATGGGCACCACCGGCAGCATCAGGCCGACCATCTTGCCGACCTCGCCGCCCCACTGCCCGGCCGCGTTGACCACCACCTCGGTCTCAATCGTGCCGCGGTTGGTGACCACTGCCGTGACGCGCCCATGCTTGACAGTGATGGATTCGACATCGGTGTCCTCGAAGATGCGCGCCCCGCGGCTCTTGGCGCCGTTGGCCAATGCACGCGTCAGCCCGGTGGGGTCAATAATGCCATCCGTGGGGGTATAGGCAGCGCCGAACACCCCCTCAATGTCCATCAGGGGGAACATGGCCTGCGCCTCTTTGGGCGAGACCAGCTCCATTGGCATCCCGAAGGAGCGCGCCATGCCAACCAGGCGCTTCAGGTCTTCCATGCGCTCGGGCGAGGAGGCCAGGCGCAGGCCGCCGACCTCGCGCCAGCCGGTGTCCTGCCCGGTCTCTTCTTTGAGCTTGCGGTACAGATCGGTGCTGTAGAACATCATGCGGGTCAGGTTGGCGTCAGAGCGCAACTGTCCAACCAGGCCAGCCGAGTGCCAGGTTGACCCGGCAGTCAGCTCGTGCCGCTCAACGATCACTACATCCTTCCAACCCATCTTGGTCAGGTGGTAGGCGATGCTGCAGCCTCCGACGCCGCCGCCGATGATCACAACTTGCGCATGTGTGGGAAATTCAGCCATTCTTTTACTCCTTTTGAAATATTGTTTGGTGAAAAAATTGGGGTGTCTCCTGCGATGTTTGCTAAAAGACACCCCAATGGGTTTACATTATTTTTGCCAGAATGAGCCTGGACGGGCCATTTCGGCAACGATGTCGAAGGACGAAATCACGCCCAGCGGCATGCTCTCCGGCTCTTCGGGATCAATGACCACCAGGCGGTGATAGTGGTTTTCGATCATGGTGTCCACCGCCTGGCGCAGGCTGGCAGTGATGGGGATGGTGAGCGCCGGGTGCATCACGTCAGCCACCAGGACACCCTCCGGGTCCTTATCCACGCAGTAGGGCAGCAGATCCAGCCCACTCACCTGGCCCAGCGGCTTGCCATAGGCATCCACCACCAGCACAGAGCGCCAGCCGATCTGGGTCATGGTGCGGGCGGCCAGGGCGATCGGCGTCCGGTCACGGCATACCAGGATGGCGTCCGACATGACATCGGCAACCGTTGCTGCGTGCACCGTCAAGGCCGCCGCCTCGGCCAGCTCAGCCACAAAGTCAGACACAGAGAGGATGCCCACCCGTTTGCCGCGATCCAGCACCAACAGGCGCGAGATATCCTCATCCAGCATGCGCCGCGCTGCTTCCGAGGCGGGGAAAGAGGCTTCGATCGTGTTGATCGGGCTGGACATCAGGTCGCCGGCAGTCAGGTTGCGCATGGTTTCCATGCTTTCCTGGTCAGCCGACAGCCATTCCCCAGCCAACAGGTCGAAGTCGGTGATGATCCCCTGAGAGCGCCCATCCCGATCGGTCACCACCAGTGAATGGACATGGTTTTGGTTCAGCATCACAGCCACCTGTCCCAGCGTGGCATCAGGCCGGCAGGCAATCACACCCGCATGCATTAAGTCTCGAACAGTTTTTTCCATAAGACCTTACTCCTGAAAGCAGAACCTGCTGCGGCAGGCTTTCCTGCGAATTTATGAATCAGTGGACCTCGTCCACGTCTTTGTACCACTTGACGCGATCGCCAACGCGCGCCCGCATACGCCAGGCTAAGGGCTTATTTTCCTGGTCTATGCGCGCCAGGGCTGCCTTGACTTGGTCGGTGACAAGCTCCTTCTGTTCAGCGGTCAGCTGAGGGTAGCCCTGGGCCAGGATTTGCACCTTATTAAGGTTCATGGTAGTGGTACGCCACAACCCCCAATCCTTAGCGCACAGCAGCGCCACGCGGGCAATGTTGATCGTTTCTTTGTCATGATCACCCAGCGGGTGCTCAAGGAGCAGCATGATCGTGTCAATGATATCTTTCTCATTAATCTGCACGATCTGCATCTTTTCCAGTACCATCTCCGCCAGGGGGATGGTGGGGGCATCCACCTCCAACCGCCCGGACCAGCTGATCGGGTGGCAGAAATCCAGCTTTTCATAGAAAACGTCCACGTGCAGGCCAGAAGGGTGGTTGAAGATCGACCGGTCACCCTCGCTGACGATAAACACATCCTTTTCCTCGGCATAGCCCAGGCCTGCCATCAGAACCTTGATCTCTTTTGTTTGTTTGGAATAACCCGCAAAATCAATGTCAGTATAGGCGCGCCCCATGGCCTCCTGGATGAACCCATACTTGGGGCAGTGCATTTGGAACGCCAGCGAGCCAATGACTCGCAGCAGCACGCCGGCTGAATTACTGGCATCGATGATCCGTTTGAGCTCGTTCTCGAATTTCTCTCGCTCAGACTTATCTTGATGACCCATCCCGATCGGACCACTGGACATATAATCGCTCCTATATTTTAATAGCAAGGGTTTGAGCACCGTAGCAGGCGGCGCGATTGGCTGTTGTTTGAGGGGGGAACAGTGGGGGTGATCACCGCAAGCAGCGACATCATCGATCGATTATACCAGTATTGAGATTATAAACGAAAAGCCAGATTCTTGCAAATTCTTCCATAATCAAATAATAACTTTCAATCAGGCGGTGTATCTCCAGTATAAAGAGGAATGTTTTGCGAGAAATTGCTTTTAAATTGCGTTTTTTGAATGGGTCTTGCCAATTTTTAAAATCCCGTTATAATACGACGCATTCTGTTAATGCGACGTTAATCACCCGATGATGTATCGCACACCCACCATTCCATGCTCCTCTGGTCAGAGGGCAGCCCACCTTCGAAGCTCAGCAGCAGAGCGGCTTGATAACCCCTGCCAGGGCTTGATTTGCCTGCTTGCTGGCGGCGCCCGGATTTAGGAGAAACGGTCATGCACGGGAAGATGATGCCGCACGCAAACATCCCGCTGGAAACAGGACGAGGCCTTGGATCACAAAGCAGATCAGCCTCGTTTTTGTTTTTTATTAAGTTACCCCATTTTTATCGGAAAAATCAACTTGACAGGAGGTGATGCCCCCAGGCAATGACTGCTGCCTCCACCCTGCGGTGGAACCCCGGTTTTTTGGCTGTATGCTGCAGCCGGCAAATAAAAACTAAAGCTCGGAGGAGATTGTTATGTCCAACTATAAAGGAAAATCGCGCGAGGAAATTATCCAGCAGGACATGCGCGACCTGCACAAACTGGGCTACGCCCAGCAGTTGTTCCGCGAAATGGGTGGTTTTTCGAACTTCGCGGTGTCGTTCTCGGTAATCTCGATCCTGACCGGCGCCATGCTGCTCTACGGCTACGGCCTCAAGTTTGCCGGCCCGGTGATCAACACCATCGGTTGGCCGCTGGTCTCCATCTTCGTGCTGTGCATCGCCGCCTCCATGGCGGAGATCGCCTCGGCCTACCCCACGGCGGGCGGCCTGTACTACTGGGCGCACCGCCTGGGCGGCCGGGGCTGGGGCTGGGTGACGGCCTGGATGAACATGGTCGGTCAGATCACCATCACCGCCGGTATTGACATCGGCGCGGCTATCTACTTCGTCGGCCTGCTGACGCGCGCCTTTGGCGTCCCGGCGGATGCGCCGGTGCCGGTGTTTGGCACGATCAACAGCTGGGGCTTCTATGTTTTTGCTATGATCATCATCATGATCCCGCAGATCCTGATCAATATCTTCGGTATCCGCCTGACCGCCATGCTGACTGACTTCAGTGTGTGGTGGCACATCGGCGGTGTGGTGGTCATGGCTGCCCTGCTGACCTTCTTCGGCAAGTATCACAACAGCTTCAGCTTTGTCATGCAGGCGGTAAACACGGTCAATCCATTAGATGCGGCGTCGGCCACCTTTGCTGATGGAACAACCGGCCCGGCCTTGGTTGTGGGTACTTTCGTGATGAAGTCCCCGCTCTTCTCCATTTTCCCTGGGTTGGTCAATCTCTACAAAGCTGCGCCTTACGCCCTGTGCTTCACACTGGCCTTCCTGCAGGCGCAGTGGACCTACACCGGCTATGATGGCTCGGCCCACATGGCGGAAGAGACAGTCATGGCCCGCCTGAACAGTGCCTGGGGTATCTTCCTCTCGGTGGCGGTATCGGCCATCGTCGGTTACGTCGTGCTGATGTCGCTGACCTTCGCCATCCCGAACGGTGATATCGCCGCTACCGCCGGCGACGCTTACCCGGTGCTGTACATCGCCTACCAGGGCTTGAGCGCCTTTGGCGCCAACCTGATCGCCATCATCGTCTTCGGCGGCATGTGGCTGTGCGGCCTGGCTTCGGTAACGGTAATGAGCCGCATGTGGTTTGCCTTCGCCCGTGACGATGGCATGCCGGGCTCGGGCCTGATCAAACAGATCCACCCCACCCTGCGCACCCCGGTCAACTCGATCCTGATCACCTGTGTCATCGCTGTCCTGACCTGCCTTTACTCCGCGGCGTATTTCGTGGTGACCTCGATCAGCACCATCACCCTGTACATCGCCTACAGCACCCCGACCTTCCTCAACCTGCGCAACAAGCTGACCAAGAAGGGCGAGTACACCACCCCGGAGAACGCACCCTGGAGCCTGAAGGGCTGGGGGCCGTTGATCAACCTGATCGCTGTGGTTTATACCATCTTCATCACCATCCTTTTCTGCCTGCCGCCCAACGAGCTGGTGTTGTGGACGATGGTTGGCCTGGCAATCCTGCTGGTGCTCTACTGGCAGTTGTATGAAAAGAAGATCTTCACCGGCCCCAAGAAAGCCTCCGAAGAGGAGCTCAAGCGCCTGGAGGCCGAGATAGCCGCCAAAGCCAAGGGCAAGGGCGACTAGTTACACCCTTCAAAATAATATTTGTAACCGGTTTATCCAGCCGGGCTGGATAAACCGGTTGCCATCCCCGCAGCAACTGCTGCGGTAAAGAATCTCGTTCTTTCAGGAGTATCATATCCATGGGACTGACACTTGAACAGGCGATTGCGCGGGTGCCCGTGCTCGCCAACGCTAAAGAAATTAAAACCAAGCCGCTCACCGGCGGCATCACCAACCTGAACTTCAAAATTGACGCCGATGGTGTATCTTACGTGCTGCGCATCACCGGCGCCGGTACCGATAAGCTGGGCATCCGCCGTGAGGTGGAACACCAGGCGAACCTGGAAGCCGGCAAGCTGGGCGTAGCCCCTGAGGTAGTCTACTTCATCGAGCCCGAAGGCTATCTTTTGACCCGTTTCGTGGATGGGATTAAGGTCCCTCCTGAAGAGATGGTCAAGGATTACAACATCCGTCGGGTGATGAACAAGATCCGCTGTTTCCACCGCAATGCGCCTCCCCTGGCGGGCGAGTTCAACGTCTTCCGCCGCGTGGAGTACCTGGTGGAAATATCGAAGAGCAACGGCAGCAAGTTCCCGGGCGATTTCGACTGGATCATGAACCGCATGCACCAGGCCGAAGAGGCCCTGCTCAAGAACCCCTATACCCCCACCCCCTGCCACTGCGACCTGCTCAATCTGAACTTCCTGGATGAGTACGGCGATATGAAGGTGCTGGACTGGGAGTATGCTGGCATGGGCGATATCTTCTTTGACCTGGGCAACTTCTCCCACCATCACAAGTTCACGGATGAGATGGAAATGACCGAACTGCGCTGCTACTTCGGCGACTGCACCCCGGATGTCTTTGCCCATCTCAAGCTGATGAAACCCATGTCGGAGATCCACGAGGCAATGTGGGGTACCACCCAGACCGGTCTCTCCAAGCTGGATGAAGACTTCCAGGGTTATGCCGATTACTGGTTTGCCCGCGCTCGCATCGACATGCTTGACCCGCGTTGGGACCAGTGGCTGAAAGACGTAGCCGCCTGATCCGGCTGGTCCAGATCGCTTGAGTTGAGAGTGAGTTCTTGTGGGTATCCTGCTTGCAAGAACTCACTTTTGCCTTAAGGTAAAACTTGCAGAATCTTTCGGGTGCACTTATAATTGATTGAATAAGTGAGAAAAATCAATCAGATTCCCGAATTGGATTAGATATAAGTAGACCCCCTAATGAATAAACCTCTAATCCCGGCCCAAAGACGAGAGCGAATTCAAGAATACCTGGAAATCCACAATATCGTGCGCATTGGGGATTTGAGCGCCATGCTGGGCGCCTCAGAGGCCACCATCCGCCGTGACCTGGAATGGATGGAAAGCGAAGGGCTGGTGGAGCGCACCCACGGCGGAGCTATCCTGACCGAGCGTACGTTGTTAGAGCCAGAATATCTCCAGCGTGCCCAGCGTTACCCGGAAGAGAAGCGCAAGATCGGCGCCTGTGCTGCTTCTATGATCAACGATGGGGACATCATTTTTATCAATGGTGGCACCACTTCTACCCAGGTCATGCGCCACATCCGTGGGCATGCCGGGATTACCGTAATCACCAATAACCTGACCGCTGCCCTGGAAGTGGGCGCGGCGGGCTTTAAACTGATCCTGCTGGGTGGGGATTTTCAGTCCACGTCGAACGCCACCGCCGGGCGTTTTGCTATAGAGAATCTGAACAAAGTTTATGCCAGCAAGGCCTTTATCAGCGTGGATGGGTTCAGCCTGAAATATGGCTTCACCGTGCCCACCAACGCTGAGGCCGAGATCATTGGCTGCATGGTGGAGCGAACTCATGGGGTAGTCAGCCTGATGGCCGATCACTCCAAGTGGGGGGTAGTGTCCAATTTCCAGGTAGCGGCCATTGACCAGGTGCACCGTTTCATCACAGACGATCAGATCAGTCAGCACGCCCTGGATGCCCTGGCGGCGCGCTCCATTGAGGTTGTTATCGCTGGCGAATCGAACGCCAGATCTGGCTAGCGCGCTGCTGGCGCAGCATCATTCCCCCAGGAGGTAGTTGCATGGCGTTTTTATTCAAACGCAACAAAGAAAAGAAGACCGTCACCCGGCTGTTCTTTGCTACGGATATCCACGGCTCAGAGCGAACTTATCGCAAGTTCATCAATGCCGGGAATTTCTACAAGGTGAATTTGTTGATCATGGGAGGCGATATTTCAGGCAAGCTGCTGATCCCCGTGATCAAAGAGGGCAACGGCCATTATCGCGCCACGCTCCAGGGGCGGGTGGAGAAGCTCTCCACCGATGCCGAGCTGCAGTCGCTCAATGAGCGCATCGGTCTGTTGGGGTTTTACAGCCAGGTGATGGACGAAGACGAGTTTAAAGAACTGCAGGCCGACCCCAAGAAGGTGGATGATCTGTTCCACCAGTTGGCACGCAAACGCCTGGAGAATTGGGTGGACCTGGCTGAAGAACGCTTGAAGGGTACCGGGATTAAGTGTTTTGTCACGGGTGGGAATGACGACGATCCGGAAGTGCTCAGCGCCATCCGGCGCAGCGGGACACAGTCCTTTTTTGCCTGCGAAGGCGAGGTGGCGCAGGTGGACGAGGACCATACCATGATCAGCGTGGGTTTCAGCAACCCAACACCCTGGAACACGCCGCGGGAGATCCCGGAGGAAAAACTGGCCGAGATCATTGAGAACATGATTGCCAGGGTGGAGGATAAATCCCACTGCATTTTCAATCTACATGTGCCTCCGCTGGATTCAACCCTGGACACCTGTCCGAAGCTGGATTGGAGCAAGGATCCGCCGGAGCCAGTGGTGGTCGGTGGGCAGATCGTCATGGCTGGCGCCGGGAGCCCCTCGGTGCGCAAGGCAATTGAGATTCACCAGCCGATGCTGGGACTGCATGGACATATCCATGAATCGCAGGGGATGGTCAAGATCGGGAAGACCACCTGTATCAACCCCGGCAGTGAATATGGCGAAGGCATTTTGCGCGGCTGCCTGGTGAACATTGTGGATGGTAAGGTCGAAAGTTTCCAGATGACGCGAGGCTAGCAAGGGTGCGTGCCTGCACAGCGTATTGGAGCCTTGTAGAAGAGAGAGGAGGTAGTTTTCTTGGGATAATGTGAGATGGCGTACAGATTCTGATGCAATCAAAACAATGCAGATAAATTAAGATACTCTTTTGCTGATGGAGGAACAAAGATGACCGCCACTACCGCAAAGCCTGAGGTCTTTACCCGCAAGGCGTCTGGCCTGGTACGGGTAATGTCCCCGTACTCAGCTTTTATCTACAACATCCTCACCATGGGACTGATCTTCCCCTGGACATACCTGTGGGCTCCCGGCGCCCTTCCAGGTGGTAAACTGGTTGAAGGGATCCTGCTGGCCACCTTGATTGAAATCCCGATCGCCTTTGCCTATGTGTGGCTTTCCACTGCACTCCCCCGCTCCGGCGGCGACTACGTCTTCCAAAGTCGCGTGTTCGGCGGGGGAGTTGCTTTTACCGTGGTGATGTCGGGATTTGTGATCTGGATCTTGCAGTGGGTTGCCCTGTCGGGCTGGCTGCTGGCCTACCTGGGTTTCGCTCCGCTGTTCCTGGGTTTGGGGGCGACGATGAATGCCCCAGCCCTGTCCGGGTTGGGTGTCTGGTTCACCCAGCCTACCGGGATCATCGTCACCAGCATTCTGAATGCGGCGTTGGCCCTGTTAATCCTGTGTTCTGGTTTCAAGAACTATGTCAAGCTCCAGAACGTGATGATCGTCGCCACCATGCTGGCTTTCCTGACCACCCTGGTGGTATTGTTCACCACCAACCCGGCCACGGTACCCGCCAAGCTGGATGCCTTTGCTATGGCCATCGCTGGGACCTCCAATTTCTATCAGAGTGCCATTGATGCGGTGACCGCTGCGGGGATCAACCTCAACCCGCCCTTCAGCCTGTGGTTCACTATCCTGGTGGCGCCGATCGCCTGGACCTCGCTGCAGTGGGCTACCTACTCAGCGCAGCAGAATGGCGAGATCAAGGATGCCCGCTCTTTCAAGAGCCAGGTGTTTATCCTGGTTGGCTCGCTGATCGTCACCGGCATCTTGCTGGCGTTGCTGGCGGCTGGATTGGAGAAGGCCATTGGCACCCAGTTCCTGTACGTGGCTGGCGCCGGGTATTGGAGCCTGATCGCTGAGGCAAATATTGCCGGGTTTAACTTGTGGCCGCCTATCCTGGCAGTGGCGTTGACCGCCAGCCCGATCGTTGTGCTGCTGATCGCCTTTGGTTACATTCTCAACAGCCACCAGATTGTGCACAACTGCTACATCGGGATGACCCGCGTGATGGTCGCCATGTCCCTCGACCGCCTGCTGCCCGCCTGGGTCAGCGCTGTCCATGAAAAATATCATACCCCGGTCAACGCGCACGTGCTCTACTTCCTGGCCAGTATCCCGGTGATCTTTGCCTATAACCTGGTGCCGGGTTGGGTTGGGCTGACCCTGGGTGTGACTTTTGGCTGCGGCTATGTCTTCATTATTACCTGTCTGGCCGGGGCGCTGTTACCCTACCGCGCCAAGGACGTCTACGAGACTTCGCCTGGAGCCAAGTACAAGCTGGGAAATATCCCCTGGCTGACCATCCTGGGGATCATCGGGTCTATCTGCGGTTTCTTCATGGTGGGCACCTTCCTGTTTGCCCCGGAGCTGGGCGTGCTGGGTAACTGGAATTTTGCCGACTTCCCGAAGAACCTGTGGGCGCAGATCATTGCCGCAGGGATCATTATCGTATCCGCCGTGTGGTACCTGATTGTCAAGCGGGCGCAGCGTTCGAAAGGCATCGACGTCGATTATGCCTTCAAGGAGATCCCGCCAGAATAAAGCAGGCCAGGGCAAACATATACTGCCTGCCTGCCTGCTGTTGAGTGAAAAAAGTGATCAGTGGTCTGCCTGCCTGGCAGCCACTGATCACCATGATCTCGATTACAAAATATAAAAGATAAATTTGGAGAGGTGAAATGAAAGATCAAGCAAGAGTAGTCATCGTAGGTGGTGGTATTTTTGGCGTAAATATTGCCTACCACCTGGCCAAGCGAGGCTGGACGGACGTAATTTTGCTGGAGAAAATGGAGATTGCGACGGGTGAGACAGGCCACGCCGCCGGCCTGGTAACACAGTTTGCCACATCGCAGACCTTGATGCAGTTCCGCAAATACAGTATTGAGCTGTACAGCGAGCTGGGGCTGTTCAACCATGTCGGCAGCCTGCGGGTTGCCTCCAGCCCGGAGCAGTTCAAAGAGCTGCAGCGCAGTGTCAGCCGGGCGAAAGGCATTGGGATGGATGTGGAAATCATCTCCCCCGCCGAAGCACTGAAGATCATGCCGCAGCTCAGCCCGGATGACCTGTACGGCGCGATTTACCTGCCGCGAGACGGTCACCTGGACCCCTACCTGACGACCACTGCCATGGCCAAGCGGGTCAAGGAGATGGGGGTCACCATCATGACCAACACACGACTGACCGGCATTGATCTTTCACCGCGCGGCGAGATCACCCAGGTCCATACTACCCAGGGATCGATCAAGACCGAGATCGTGATCAATGCGGCTGGCCTGTGGGGGCCAAAGGTGGCGGCGATGGCTGGTGTTCATATTCCCACCACCCCGGTGGACCACCAGCATGTGGCGCTGAAAGCTGTCCCCGGCAACGAGTTTCCACACAGCACGCCCTGCCTGCGTGACCCGGATAACCTGGTGTATATGCGCGAAGAAGCGGGCGGGCTGGTGATCGGTGGTTATGAGCCGGAGACTCTGGCGCGCTGGATCGACGGCGTGCCGTGGGAGCATGGTGGGACGACCCTCCCCAACGACTTTGACCGCTTTGAGATCTTGATGGAGGGCGCCATTCGCCGCCTGCCATTCCTGGACCGGGCGGAGATGATCTCGCTCACCTGTCACCCCGGGGCCTACACCCCAGACTGCCAGCCGATCATCGGCCCGGTGGGCGGGGCACGCGGCCTGTGGATGGCCTGCGGCATGTCGCTCAACGGTTTTGGCGCGGCCGGTGGCGTGGGGCGCCTGCTGAGCGAATGGATCATCGATGGCGCACCAACGCTGGATATCTACTCCTTCCGTGCCACCCGCTTTGGCAATTACTACGCCAGCCCGTTCTATGCCGCCGAGCGCACCCGTGAATGTGTCAAGTACTACTACCGCCTGCGCTTCCCCAATGACGAGTACGAGTGGGCGCGGCCGCATCGGGTGAGCCCGGTGCACTACCGCCTGCAGGAGCAGGGTGCGGCCTTTGGCGAGAAGTTTGGCTGGGAGCGCACGAACTATGTGCTCCCTGGCAAGCCCTCCCGCCGCATGGGCGAAGACCAGCGCAAGTGGGGCTGGGCCAAGCCGCCTTACTTCGAGCGGCTGCGCCAGGAACATGTTGGGACGCGCGAGAACGCCGGCCTGTTCGACCTGACCTCCTTTGGCAAAATTGACGTGAAAGGCCCGGGGGCCCTGGCATTGATGCAGCGGGTGACGGATAACGACGTGGATAAACCGGTAGGCTCTGCCGTCTATACCCAGTTCTTGAATGTGCGCGGCGGGGTAGAGGCTGACGTGACCGTAACCCGCCTGGACGAAGACTATTTCCGGGTGATCACCGGATCAGGCTTTATCGGCAATGACCTGGGCTGGCTGCAGATGTATGCCCGCCCCGAAGATGGCGATGTAGAGATCCGGGATGTGACCATGGATTGGTCCTGCCTGGCGCTGTGGGGTCCCAAAGCCCGCCTGGTGCTGCAGAAGATCACCCAAAGCGACGTGTCCAACGCGGCCATCCCTTACCTGATGGCTGCCTGGATCGACATCCGCGGCGCAAAGGTGCTGGCACAGCGGGTCAGCTACATCGGCGAACTGGGCTGGGAGCTCTATGTGCCCTGGAATCGCGCCGAGCAGGTGTGGGATATGCTTTTGGAGGCGGGTAAGGAGTTTGACCTGGTGGTAGGCGGGTACAAAGTGCTCGACTGCCTGCGCCTGGAAAAGGGCTACCGCTATTTCACCGCTGACGTGACCCCATTGGAGACGCCTTACGAAGCCGGCCTTGGCTTCTGTGTCAAGTTGGAGAAAGGCGACTTCATTGGGCGAGAGGCCCTGGTCAAAGCCAAGGCGGCTGGCATCTCGCACAAGCTGTGCACATTGGTACTGGATGGTGATGATTTCCTGCCCATTTACGGCGGCGAGGCTGTGTACCTGGATGGAAAGGTCGTCTCGCGGGTGCGCAGCGGCGGTTATGGCTTTACCCTCAATAAGAATATCGTCTATGCCTATCTGACCCCGGACCTGGCAAAAATTGGCACCCGGCTGCAGGTAGAAGTGTTTGACCAGAAGGTGGAGGCCGAAGTTACACCGGTGGTTCTGCTGGACCCGAAAGGTGAGCGGCTCCGGGCGTAGATTGGGACGCCACATGTGCTCTTGCGGCCTGAGGTCGCAAGAGCACATCCATTTTAGATATAGTTTACGGAGTGAAGCATGTCGGTCACGATTGAGACGATTATTCAGAAGATTGGGGATTGGCAGGGCAGGCAGGTGGAGGCGAGGGCTCTCAGTGGTGGGTTAACCAATACCAACTACCAGGTCACGGTGGACGGCACACCTTATTTTGTGCGCGTTCCGGGTGAGAGCACGGACTTGCTGGCGATCAACCGGCAGAATGAATATTACAATTCTAAGGCTGCTGCCGAGGCGGGGGTGGGTCCTCAGGTGTTATATCATTTGCCAGAGTATGACGTGATGGTTTTGGAATTTATCACCGGTCAGACCATGTCCAACCAGGCATTGAGCGCCCCAGGCATGCCGACGCGCATCGCCCAGTCTCTCAAGCTGCTGCATGCCGGGCCGCGTTTTCTGACCGACTTCAATATGTTCCGCGTGACCGAATTCTACCTGGGCATTGTCAATGAGTACAAGGTGCACATCCCAGAAGATTTTATTGAGCGCATGTCAAAGGTAAAACAGATCGAACAGGCCATGCTGGTTCACCCCCTTTCCTCTGTTCCCTGCAACAATGACCTGCTGGCGGAGAACTATATTGACGATGGGAAAATGCTGCGCCTGATCGACTTTGAGTACAGCGGAAATAACGACCCGACTTTTGAACTGGCAAATACCTGCCAGGAACTGCAGTATGATGATGCGCGCATCCAGGAGATGTGCCAGGCCTACTTTGGCAAAGTGACGCCTGCTCTGCTGGCGCGGATTAAGCTGAATATGATCATGTCCGATGTAGGCTGGACGTTGTGGGCTGCCATCCAGGCTAAAATCTCGAAAATTGAGTATGATTTTTGGGGATGGGCAGTGGAGCGCTGGTCGCGGGCGGTCGAAAAGATGGATTCGCCGGCATTTTCCGGTTGGATCAGTGACGCCTCAGCTTAGGCCTGAAAGGGTTTTTGTGGTTGGAGGATAGAGATGACACATTGGGATAAGCAAAGCCTGTCGCAGGTGGAGCGAGAGAGGCTCCTGGCTCTGATCGCCTCCCGGCAGCCGGAGCATGGGCTGCCCAGGGCTTTTTACCATGATGACCTGGTATACCAGGCTGACCTGGAGACAGTCTGGCGCCAGGGATGGCTGTTTGCCGGGCATTCGTGCCAGATCCCCAATCCCGGCGATTATTTCCTGTATGATTTGGACGGCGATTCAGTGATCATTGTGCGCGGCGATGAAGGGCGGGTGTATGCCCATCACAATGTTTGCCGCCACCGTGGCACATTGATCTGCCTTGAGCCCACCGGCAATGTCAAGCGCTTTGTCTGCCCCTATCACCAATGGTCCTACGGGCGGGACGGGAAGCTGCTGACGTGGCGCGCCATGCCACCGGATCTGGATAAATCCAGCCTGGGCCTGCATCCGGTCCACGTGCAGGAGGTGGAGGGACTCATATTCATCTCCCTAGCTGAGCATCCGCTTGATTTTGACGATGCCTACCAGGTCATCGCCTCGGTGGTGAAACCCCAGGGGTTTACCCGGGCGAAAATTGCACTGATCGCCGATTACGATGTACGGGCAAACTGGAAGCTGGTATGGGAGAACAATCGCGAGTGTTATCACTGCAACGTCAACCACCCCCAATATATCCGGGCAAATTTTGACCATTACAACAGTGATGATACAACCGAGTATATTGCCCGCCGGCTGGAAGCGGTAACCGCGCGCAGCGAGGCAAAATGGGCGGCGTCGGGGCTGGCAGTAACCCACAAGCACACGGGCATGACTGAATTCCCGGATGTTGAAAACAACATCTGGTATTCGGCTAACCGCACCCCCCTGGTGGAGGACTACGTCAGCGAGTCAATGGACGGCCAGCAGGTAGCGCCTCTCATGGGAGATTATACCGATCCAGATGTGGGTACTGTTCGGGTGCGTATGCTGCCCAATTTCTGGAACCACTCCAGTTGCGACCACGGCGTCACCGTGCGCCTGACGCCTGCTGGAAAGTACCTGACCAGGCTGCGCATGATCTGGGTGGTGGATGAGAAAGCCCAGGAAGGGGTGGATTATACCCTGGATAAGCTGCTGCCCTTCTGGCAGCTCACGGGCGAGCAGGATTGGGCGCTGTGTGAGAATGCCCAGCACGGTGTCGATTCGCGGGCTTATGTTCCAGGGCCTCTGTCTCCTTATAAGGAATATAACCTGGACCGGTGGATCCGCTGGTATCTGCGCTGGCTGTCAGATGGTATTTCGGATCGATAAGGGATTTGTGATGGATCAATTTCGGGTTGCAGAAGTTGTCAGTTTTGGGATGTTGACGCCGGTTGAGATCCTGGTTGTGGACCGCCTGCCTGAGCATAATACCGGGGCGTTTATCCGCGGCGCCAGTGATTTTATTTTTGATGATGCGGCGATCGTCGCCTGTTTGCTGCGCCAGTGGGATGTGCAGAGCGGGCTGATCGGCACTGCGGTGGGCGATGACTACCGGGGGCGAAATATTGCCCACCGGTTAAAAGCCCTGGGTGTATTAGGAAAGGTGCGCAGAAACAAGAATTTTCGCACGCCTTTGGAAGTCGATATCTCGGATGCCACCGGGGCGCGCACCTACTTCTGGCAGCGTGACCCTGAGGTGCTGGATACCCTGGATACGGCTGACCTTTCGCTAATAAAAGGCGCACGCCTTTTGTATGTCGACTGGTATGACGGCGATCATATTTTGAGAGCAATGGATGAAGCGATCCGCCTGGAAATCCCGGTGTTTTTGAACCTGGAACATGGGCATGAGAACCCGGATATCCTGCGCCGCTATGCAGGTCGGGCAACAATCTGCCAGGCGGTGACAGATGCCGCCCAGAAAGACGGCAGCGATCCGTTAAAGGTGGCGTATAAACTGCTGGATGTGGGGGTGAAGATTGTCCTGATCACCCTGGCTTCTGAAGGCGCGCTGATCGTCACCCCGGACATGGCGCTGCGCGTCGGCGTCATCCCAATCAAAGCGGTGGATGGCTGCGGCGCTGGGGCTACTTTTGCCACGGGCTTTATCTATGGATATTTGCACGGCTGGCCCCTGGAGGCTGTAGCGCGGTTCGCGACCGTGGCTGCTGGTCTCAAGGTCGCCCAGGTCGGGCTGAAAGTAGATCCGGTGGACCGGATCCAGGCAATGGCTGCAACGGTAGATGTGCAGCCAATCGAATTGAAGGCGGCAGTGGAATCATAATCAGGTCACTGCTAACTAATCAAAACACGAACCAAGGAGCCTCATGATTAATTTTGCCACACTGCTTACACCTGAACAGGTAGATCGAACTCACCAGGCCGCGCTGGAGATCCTGGAGAATGTGGGTTTACTCGTGCGCAATGCAAAGGCGCGCCGTTATTTTACCCGGCATGGGTGCGTGGTGGACGCTGAAACGCAGATAGTGAAGTTCCCGCGCTCTGTTGTAGAGCAGTACCGGGCGGCGATCCCGCCTACCTTTACATTTCGCGGCCGGGATGAGCGTTTTGACCGCACCCTCCCGGAGCAGGGACCGGTGGTGGTCACAGCCAGCTCAGCCCCCAACCTGATTGACCCGGTGACCGGTGAGGAGCGGCGGTCGACATCTGCAGATATTGCCCGCATTGCTCACCTGATCAATGAGCTGCCGGGTTACGATGTCTTTTCCGTTTCGGTGTTGGCTGATGACGCACCAGCGGGCCAGTTCACCCTGTCGCGCGCATTCCCCGCGCTTAAGAACTGCCTGAAACCGGTGCGCAGCACGGCAATTGATGCACAGGATGCAGAACAGGTGCTGCGCCTGGGCTATTTGATCGCCGGAGGCGAGCAGTCTTACCGGGAGCGGCCGTTTATTACCCACCACTTCTGCCCGGTGGTTTCCCCCCTGACCATGGATTTTGACTCGACAGAGATGATCATCTATTTCTGCGAGCAAAAGCTGCCCGTCTATCCCAGCATTGTGCCCAATGCCGGTCTGACATCGCCCATGACGCTGGTCGGCACGCTGGCGCAGGGCAACGCCGAATTCCTGGCAGCCGCGGTGCTGATGCAAATGGTCCAGCCGGGAACACCGCTGATCTATAGCACGCTGCCCACCGTCGCAGACATGCGCGACGGCGCTTACGCCTCGGGAGGGATCGAGTGCGGCATGCTGCACATGGCGTTTGCCCAGATGGCTCGCTTCTACAACGTTCCCAGCGGTGGATATATCGGCCTGACCAATGCCAAGATCAATGACGCGCAGTCCGGTTACGAAACTGGCCTGTCTTCCGCAGCTGCCTTTCTGGCCGGAGCGGATATGCTCAACATGGGCGGTCTGCTTGATTCGCTGAAGGCCTTTGATTTTGCCAAGGCGGTGATCGATGATGAGATTGCGATCATGCTCAAACGCGTTAAGCGCGGTTTTGAGGACTTTAGCGACGAGAACCTGGCCCTGGATGTCATCGCCCAGGTTGGACCAGGTGGCTCCTTCATGACCAGCAAGCATACGACCCGGCGCATGCGCACCACCGGCCTGTTCCCCAAGATCGCTGATCGCGAGATGCGGGACAAGTGGACTGCCAGGGGCAAGCTTGACGCTCATGCCCGGGCCATGCTGCGCGTGAAAGATATCCTGAGTGCCGCCAACCCGGCGGTCTTTCCGCCTGAGCTGGAGAAACGCATCCGGGATGAGTTCCCGGGACTGGTAGCCGGCGATTCGACGCTGCCTGAGGGCTGGTAGTCTGTTAGAAATTTACCTGGAAAGAAAGGAATAAGCGATGAAATTATTTTTTGCGACAGATGTGCACGGATCAGAGATTTGCTGGAAGAAATTTGTCAATGCTGGTAAGTTCTACGAAGCGGATACGTTAATCCTGGGCGGGGATATGACCGGTAAAGCCATCATCCCGATCATTGCCCAGGGTGGAGATAAGTGGAAAGTCACCTTATTGGAACAGGAGACGCTGCTCAACGGCAAGGAGGAGGTGGATAAAATGGTCGCCACCATCCAGAACCGGGGGTATTACCCCTACGTGACCGACCCGGATGAGGTGACGCAGATCTCCAGCACGCCGGGGCGCTCGGATGAACTGTTTTTGCAGGAAGCCATGAAAACAGCTCAACGCTGGATGGAATACGCCGACCAAAAGCTGGCGGGCACCGGGATGAAATGTTATGTCTGCCCAGGAAATGACGACATGTTCGAGATTGACGACATTGTGCGCCAGTCCCGGATGGTCACCCTGGCAGAAGGCAAGGTTTTCAATCTGGATGAGCATCATGAGATGGCCAGTTCGGGCTGGTCGAACCCGACCCCGTGGAACACGCACCGCGAAGAGGAAGAAGGCGCCCTGGAGCGCCGTCTGGAGGCGGTGATTTCACAGGTAAAAAATGTGTCGACTGCTGTGTTTAACCTGCATGCCCCGCCTTTTGGCAGCGGGTTGGACGAGGCGCCTGAGCTGACCAAGGACTTGCGGCCGGCATATGCCGGACGCTCGCTGGTCCCGGTAGGTAGCAAGTCTGTGTTAAAGATGATCGACAAATACCAACCGCTGTTGGGCCTGTTTGGTCATATCCATGAGGGCAAGGGAACGCGCAAGTATAAAAAGACCTTATGTATCAATCCTGGCTCAATGTATGAGCAGGGGATGCTCCATGGAGTATTGGTGGAGTTAAAACCAAATAAGATTGGCACTTATGTCCTGACCACCGGATGATTGGCTGGAAGCGGTTTGCAGGGCAATCAGATGGCGATGATCTGGAAAAGGAGGTGGATGGTCTAATAAATCAGTCGGGACGCTGAAGAAAGGCTGGACTTTATTTTCATTGCAAATGGTATGACCCAAGGCTGGACTTGGGCGAAATAAACCGCTGAAAAGGAGAGAACTGAATGAGCCAACCAACATTGTTTGTGCGAAAAGCGAGCGGTCTGGTCAGGTCGTGGTCAGTATTTGATGCCTTCATTTATGCCACCTTTTCGATCAACCTGATCACCCTCGGCCTGTACATCTTCTCCCAGGCTTACTATATCCAGGGCAACCTGGGAACCGCGGTGATAGTAGGCGGGCTGTTCACGATTTTTGAGGTGATTGTGTATGCCAGCCTGATCTCGGCGATGCCGCGGGCAGGCGGTGACTATGTCTGGCAAAGCCGCATCTTAAACCGAGGCATTGGTTTTGTCCTGGCAGTGACCGGCTGGTGGTTTATCCTTTGGCTGTGGGTGCCGCTGTATGGGCAGATGCTGACTTACCAGGTCTTCACCCCCCTCCTGGCGATCCTGGGTTTGAAAGATGCAGCTCTGTGGTTCACCAACGACGCCAACGGTTTGCTGGCTGCATGTATCTTTTTGTGCCTGTTGGTTTTTATTTACATTGCAGTTGGCATGAAGTGGTATGCGCGTCTGCAAAAAGTGTGCTTCTGGGGTGGAATGCTGGGCCTGGTTTTGGTCTTTGCCTTGCTGCTGTTCAACAGTAACGAAACATTTGTCGCCAGCCTGAACGAGATGGCGCCAAAGATGTTCGGGGCAACGCCTGGTGATCTGCACGCTGCCACGGTTGCAGCAGGTCAAGCAGCCGGTGCGGTCAGCACTCCCATTGGGGATATTGCCCTGGGCGCCAGCATGGCGCTGATCCCCTTCCTGGTCTTCTTCAACCTGTGGCCGAACTGGGGCTCAACACTGTACGGCGAGGTGCGCGGCGCCAATGACTACAAGCGCAACTTCTGGGGCATGGCGTCTGCCATTATCATCACCGCTCTGTTGGCGCTGGTCTTTTTCCTGCTGATTGCCAAGACCATTGGCTGGGATTTTTATAATAATGCAAACGGCGCTTTCTGGAACTACACCTGGGGATACGTCACAGAGCAGCCACCACTGCCGTTCTGGCCTTACCCGGCCTTGTTCGCCGTGTTTATGGTGAAGAGCCCGGCGATCCAATTCCTGATCATCCTGCTCATGTCGCTGTGGTGGTTTGGTTGGTCCGGAACCGTGTTTCTCAGCTCCACCCGGGTGATCTTTGCTGCCGCTTTCGACCGCATGCTGCCGGAGTGGGTGTCCAAGATTGAGCCGCGCACCCGCACCCCCATCGCAGCCTTGCTGATGATGGTGGTCCCCTCTCTGATCATCTCATTTCTCTACGCGTACAACCTGCTCAATTTCCGCAGCCTGACCCTGGATTCGACCCTGGTGATCTCAGTCACCTTCCTGGGGTCCACGGTGGCGGCGGTGATCCTGCCCTGGCGAGCAAAAGATGTCTTTGATGGCTCGCCGATTGCCAAGTACCGCATGCCGTCCTGGCTGGGCTGGCTGATCACCATCGTCTATGCTCTGGGGGCTGCTTATCTGGTCATCACTTCGTTTGGCTATGCCTGGACGGTAATGACCAACCTGGGCGTTATGGATGGAGTAACCTCCATGCACTACGTGATCGTCATTTTGATGGCGCTTCTGACCGTGGTGAATGCTGCCATGTTGGTGTGGATCCTGTATTATGTAGGGAAACGCATCATGGCGGGCCAGGCAATGCCATTAATTACCCTGGCCGGTCTGGTCTTCATGCTCTTCCTGGACTGGCTGCTGGTAGAGTGGCTGTGGGACCCGCATGTGCCGCCATTTGATTTCCCTTATTACGGCATCGGCTGGAAGAACGTCAACTCGATGGTCTTTATGATTGCCAACTACGTGCTGGCAGCGCTGATTTACTTTGGCTTCAGCGCTTTTCGCAAGCAGCAGGGCATCGATGTTAACAAGGTCTACAAGGAGATCCCGGTGGAATAGCACCGGATGCAGCAGGTCTTTGCATACGCGGCACAATTGCCACTGTGCAAAGACCTGCAAGTTTCCATTATATTGACGGTTGGATAAACTGCTGATAGAATGTTAACAGTTGTTAAGACAGAAGCTGGATCAGTCTCGTTTTTATGGGTATTGGTCAGATCTTCTATATCACTCCCGAAATCTGTTAACAAGACGATCACACAATCGTCACGGCAATTGTGCTATCCTTATCAGCAGGTGTGGTGATAGCCACTCGTGTTGGAAAGGAGGTGAGATAGGATCCAGCGGATGAACAGGTTTCAGGAAATCAGATTCTTTTCTTACTAATTCAACTATAGGATAAGAGGAACTACGGAGGATCACATGTCACAGAAGGAACACAGCCCCATTTCACGCCGCCAATTTCTTAAGCTGGGCGCAGTTGCTGGTGCATCAAGCTTGCTGGCAGCCTGCGGCGCCAAGCCCACCGAAGCCCCTGTTGCTGAGGACCTGCTTGCCAGCGGCAATAGCATTCCAATGGATAAGCTTCTTCCCCTGGCTCAGAAGGAAGGGACACTGACCACCATCGCCCTGCCTCACGACTGGGCAAACTATGGGGAGATCATTGAGACCTACAAGAAGAAATACAACATGAAGATCAATGAGCTCAACCCGGATGCAGGATCATCGGATGAGCTGGAGGCGATCCGGGCAAACAAGGAGAGCAAGGGTCCCCAGGCGCCGGATGTGATCGACATCGGCGTGGGTCACACGGCGACGGCCATGAAAGACGGCCTGCTTGCCAAGTATAAAGTGGCCGACTGGGGTACTATCCCGATGAAGGACCCCGATGGCTTCTGGTGGGCGGAGTACTACGGCGTTCTGACCTTTGAGGCGGTGAAAGAACAGATCGCCAACCCGCCGGCAGACTGGGAAGACCTGCTCAAGGACGAATACAAGGGCAAGGTCGCCATGGCTGGTGATGTGCTCAAGTCGAACGAAGCGGTGATGACCGTATACGCCTCCGGGTTATCCCGCACCGGGGGCGACAAGGACAAGGCGGCTGACGCAGGCTTGCAGTTCTGGAAGGAAATGAACGCAAAAGGCAACTTCATCCCGGTCATCGCCGACCAGGGGAAGATCGCTGCCGGCGAAACCCCGCTGACGGTTGAATGGGACTACCTGGCGCTGGCCAACCGCGATAAGCTCAACGGCAACCCGACGATAGAGGTCATTGTTCCCAAGACGGGTGTCATTGCCGGGCCGTATGCTGGCGGTATCAGCGCCTATGCCCCGCACCCGTATGCCGCCCGCCTGTGGTGGGAGTTCGTCATGTCGGACGAAGGACAATTGCTGTACCTCAAGGGTTATGCCCACCCAATCCGCTATAATGACCTGGCGGCTCGAAATAAGATCCCGGCAGACATGGCTGCCAAGCTGCCGCCTGCGGAAGCGTACAAGAGCGCTGTCTTCCTCACCGTGGATGAGCTGACCAAGGCCAAGACCACCATCACCGAAAACTGGCGCAAAGTCGTTTATGGCGAATAGCGGCGGTATGTGGTGAGCGGTCCACTGGCTGCCAACACATTAAAAACCGGGGACGCGCAGGGGGCGCGTCCCCCCAAAAGGAAGTTTAATTGGGCGTGGGTGGGCGTGCTCCCATTCTTCCTGTTTGCCTTTTTTTTCTTGATCTTGCCATCCGCCTCCATTTTTATCCGCAGTTTTGAGGGTCCGGGCGGGACATTCACCTTTCAAAACCTGATTGATATCGTCACCAAAAGAGATATCTTGAACGCTTACAAGGCCAGCCTGAGCATCAGCCTGATCACGGCAATTGGCGGGGCGTTCTTTGGCTTTTTCCTGGCTTATGCCATTGTCCTGGGCCGTCTGCCAGCGGTAATTCGTGCCTTTATGCTCACCTTTGCCGGCGTGGCCTCTAATTTTGCCGGTGTGCCGCTGGCTTTTGCCTTTGTGGCTACCATCGGCAACCTGGGCCTGGTGACCCGCATGATCGAGGGCCTGACCGGAGCAGATATTCATGCCGCCGGGTTCAGCATCTATAACATCTGGGGCTTGAGCATCGTCTATATGTATTTTCAATTCCCCTTGATGCTGTTAATCATGGCGCCCGCCCTGGATGGGCTGCGGCGTGAATGGCGCGAGGCGTCAGAAAATCTTGGCGGAACTTCTTACCATTACTGGCGGTACGTGGCGCTCCCCATCCTGACACCCACGCTGCTGGGTACAACGATCCTGCTGTTTGGCAATGCCTTTGGCGCTTACGCGACCGCCTATGCGTTCTCAGGCAGTTTCATCAACCTGGTCACAATCTTGATCGGCGCTCAAATCCAGGGCGATGTGCTCTATAATCCTGGATTAGGGAATGCCCTGGCATTGGGCATGATCATCATTATGGCTCTGTGTATGATTGGTTATATCATCATGCAGCGGCGAGCAGCGAGGTGGGCGCGATGAAACGAAAAGGCGCTTCACTCTGGGCCTGGTTTATCTTTATCGTAGGGGCGTTATATTTCTTTGTTCCTCTGATTTCCACCTTTGAATTCAGCCTGCGAGCGGTGAAGGGTCAGTATACCTTTACGGCTTACCGGATAGCTTTTAGTACACCCGAATTTTATATAAACTTTGGTTATTCGTTTATGTGGGCGATTTTCACCATCATCGTCAGCCTGCTGCTGGTGGTGCCGACGGCTTATTGGGTGCACCTCAAGCTGCCAATACTGCGACCGGTGGTCGAGTTTATCACCCTGATGCCCTTCGTCGTCCCCGCAGTTGTGCTCACCTTTGGCCTGATCCGCCTGTACGGCGCTCCACCCCTCTCCCTAACCTCCACCCCCATCCCACTGATTGCAGGTTACGTGGTGTTGTCCTTTCCTTATATGTATCGGGCGGTGGATACCGGGCTGCGCGCAGTGGATATCCGTACCTTGACCGAGGCGGCGCAGAGCCTGGGGGCAGGCTGGGGCACGATCCTCTTTCAGGTGATCTTCCCCAACCTGCGCGTAGCAATCTTGAGTGGTGTATTTTTGTCCTTTGCCATTGTGATGGGCGAATTCACATTTGCTTCGCTGCTGTCCTGGCCAGCTTATGGCCCTTACATTGAGCAAGTTGGCGCGATGGAGGCCTATACCCCGCAGGCCCTATCGGTCGTCAGTTTCCTGCTGACCTGGCTGTCAATTGGGCTGGTCCAATGGCTGGTCCGCGGTGTTCCCGGTCAGGCCAGTGCTGAAATCGCGGGCGTACGCTAATATAATGAGGTAAAAATGGCCTTCCTTGAGCTCAACAATGTTACAAAATCATTTAGTGCGAACACCTTTGCGGTGGATAATTTCAATTTGAAGGTAGAGAAGGGCGAGCTGGTGTCCTTCCTGGGCCCCAGCGGGTGTGGAAAAACCACCACCCTGCGCATGGTGGCGGGTTTTGAAGTGCCCACCTCCGGAACGGTCTTCATGAACGGTGTGGATATCACTTATAAAGCCCCGAACCAGCGGGATGTAGGCATGGTGTTCCAGGCCTATGCCCTGTTCCCCAACATGACTGTGGGACAGAACATTGGCTTTGGATTGAAAATCGCCAAGCGCCCTGCGGATGAGATCAAGAGCCGGGTAGATGAGATGCTCAGCCTGATCCACATGCCCGGTTATGGCGATCGCTATCCTTACCAGCTTTCGGGTGGGCAGCAGCAGCGCGTGGCTTTGGCACGCGCCCTGGCACTGCGTCCGCAGGTGCTGCTGCTGGATGAGCCGCTTTCTGCCCTGGATGCCAAGATCCGCGTCTCGCTGCGCGCTGAAATCCGCTCGATCCAGCGCCAGCTGGGGATCACTGCCATCTATGTCACCCACGACCAGGAGGAGGCGCTTTCCATCTCGGACCGGGTGGTGGTGATGAACAATGCCCGCATCGAGCAGGTGGGTACCCCATTTGAGATTTACAATTTCCCACAAACTGAGTTTGTGGCTCAATTTGTGGGGACGCTCAATGCAGCAAAGGTGGAGATTAAAGATGCTGCAGCAGGCCGCCTGTTGCTGGACGGACAGGAGTTTGAGGCCTCCCAACCTCTGGATGGGTTCAAGAACGGCGACCAGGTGATGATTGCTCTCCGCCCCGAGCGTTTGAGCTTTGCAGATGGCGAGAAGAAGGCCAACATATTGACCGGCCTGATCGAAAACATCACCTTCCTGGGTTCAATTGTGCGCATCCAGGTTCGAGCTGGAAAAGCCCTGTTCTACATGGACACCTTTAATAACCCGCACCTGGAACTGCCCAAGATCGGCGACAAAGGCGACTTTACCTTCTCGCGGGACGCCGTACTGGTTCTCAGCCAGCCTGGCGCATCTTAGCATCATTTGATGCATAACCCATACAGCCCACCACTGCGTTGGGGTGGGCTGTATTCATCTCAAAGTATCTTGAGGTCAACGGCGTGACGTATGTGCTTCTGATTGTTTTCCTGACCCTGGCGCTGACGTTTGACTTTTTAAACGGCTTTCACGACAGTGCAAATGTAGTAGCCACGGCAATCGCCTCGCGAGCTATCTCGCCTGCCAAGGCGCTGACCATGAGCGCCCTGGCAAACCTGGTGGGCCCATTCCTTTTCGGCGTGGCGGTGGCCACGACCATTGGCGATGAGGTGGTCTCCTCCGAGGCCATGACCGTGGCGGTGGCAATGGCAGCCCTGGTATCTGCCATTGTCTGGAATATTTTGACCTGGTATTATGGCATTCCATCCTCCTCCTCCCACGCACTGATCGGCGGCTTTATTGGGGCAGCCATCGCCGGCTATGGGCTGGATGCAGTGCGCGTGGAGGGGATGGAAAAGGTGCTGATCGGCCTGTTTATCTCACCCATCCTGGGCTACCTGGTCGGCTGGCTGATCATGCGCACTGTTCTGGTGATTGGCAGGCATTTACCTCACTCGGCGAACCAGTTTTTCATGAAATCGCAGTGGGCGACCAGCCTGCTGCTTGGATTGAGCCACGGTTCGAATGATGCCCAAAAGACTATGGGCATTATTGCCATGGGGTTGGTGGCTTTTGGCATAATCGATACCTTTTATGTGCCCTCCTGGGTGATCTTCCTCAGCGCAGGGGCGATCTCGCTGGGCACAGCCTTTGGCGGGTGGCGCCTGATCCGTACCATGGGGGCGGGTTTTTACCGCATCCGCAGCATCCATGCCTTTTCCTCGCAGACAGGCAGCGGCCTGGTGATCCTGGGGTCGGCCTTCCTGGGGCTGCCAGTCAGCACCACCCAGGTGATCAGCGCCACCATCGTCGGAGCGGGCGCGGCGGAGCGCCTGCAAAAGGTGCGCTGGGGCGTGGCCTGGAATATTGTGCTTGCCTGGGTAATTACCATCCCTTTTACCTGTTTGTTAGGCGCACTGGTCTACCTGCTTTTGCGCCTCGTAATTCATTAGGAGAAAACGAAGTATGACCAATACCACAACTGTTCCCCCCGAACCGACGCCGGTTCCGGAGCCCAAAGAGTCCCGGTTCAGCCTGCGCCGCCTGTTCAAGCGGCGTCCCAACCGCTTTGTCGAGCTGCTGGTCCAGCAGGCGCAGTTGACCATGGAGGGGATGGAAGCGCTGAACGCCTATTTTGAAAAACCCAGCAAGAAACGGGCGGATGCGGTCAACCATGCAGAAGAAGCGGCGGATGAGATCCGGCGCATCCTGATCGATGAGCTCAACCGCACCTTTGTCACCCCCATTGACCGGGAAGACATCCATGCCCTGTCGCGGGCCATTGATGATATGCTGGATTATGCCTATACCACCGTGGTGGAAATGACGGTGCTTGAAGTGGAGCCGACGGAGACGATGCGGGAGATCGGTGCGCTGATGGCCAAGGCAGCCAAGGAGCTGTACCTGGGCACTCAGCGCCTGGAGGACCATGTCGGCGTTGTCCAGAACCACGTGGTGCGCGTTAAGCAGATCGAAAACCAGGTAGAAAACCTGTACCGCCTGGCGCTGCGCGACCTGTTCCAGACCAGCAAGGATACCCAGCCCAACATTATTTACATCTTGAAAATGCGCGAGACGCTGCGCCACTTGAGCAATGCCGCCGATCGCGGCGACGAGGCTGCCAACATCCTTTCGGATATTGTAGTCAAGACTGGTTAGCTCTTCTTTATCGAGAGAAACGCGTTTTTATTGGTTGTGATGACCTGGACCCCGGCCCAGTGTGCCGGAAATAACATGCAAACTTTCTACCCTCCGGCGTCAGATGCGCCGGAGGGTTTTCTACCCGGAGGTATAAATTGACCCTGGCATTGATCATTTTTGTGATAACTGCCCTGGTTTTTGATTTCTTAAACGGCTTCCATGACAGTGCGAACGTGGTTTCTACGGCTATCGCTTCCCGCGCTGTCCCGCCCACCGCTGCCCTGGTGATCACAGCTTGTGCTGAGATGATCGGACCGTTTCTGTTTGGCGTGGCGGTAGCTTCCACCGTAGGCAGCGAGGTGGTGCAAAGCGAGGCGATGACCGTATCAGTAGCAATGGCGGCTTTGCTTTCAGCAATCACCTGGAATTTGCTCACCTGGTGGCTGGGCATCCCTTCCAGCTCTTCGCATGCCCTGATGGGCGGGTTCATGGGGGCGGCAATTATGGGCTATGGCCTGGGAGCGATCCGGCTGGAAGGGCTGGTCAAGGTGCTGATCGGGTTGTTTGTTTCACCCTTGATCGGTTTCCTGATGGGCTGGCTGGTGATGAAGATCTTCCGCTATTTTGGCCAATGGATGTCTCCGAGGGCGAATGTGTGGTTCTTGCGCCCACAATGGGTCACCATGATCACCCTGGGGCTGAGCCACGGCTCAAATGATGCGCAAAAGACCATGGGGATCCTGACCATGGGATTGGTGGCATTTGGCGTTTTGGATAAATTCGTGGTGCCCACCTGGGTCATGTTAGCCTGCGCCGCGGCGATTGGCCTGGGTACCTTGAGCGGCGGATGGCGGCTGATCCGGACGATGGGTGGGAAATTCTACCGCATCCGGCCAATGCATGCCCTGTCATCACAGATCTCGGGAACCCTGGTGATCCTGACCTCTGGCCTGCTGGGCGCCCCGGTTAGCACAACCCAGGTGATCAGCTCTACCATTGTCGGTGCAGGTTCTGCCGAGCGGGTTCAGAAGGTGCGCTGGGGTGTGGCAGGACATATCCTGCTCACCTGGGGCCTGACCATCCCCGTTACGGGCGTGTGGGGCGGGCTGGTGTATTGGGTGGTCAACTGGCTGGTCGGTTAGCAGCTCAACGTCCCCAACCTGCGATCAGGACCAGGCCGGCGGTAATCATCGAAGCGCCTGTCAGGCGGATGACAATGCCTTCTTCCTTGTAGAGGTAAAATGCCATGACCGAGCCAATGACGATGCTGAACTGGCGGAAGGCGATGATATAGCTGGCATAAGGGCTGAGCTGATATGCCCAGAGCACCAGCCAGTAAGCGGCAAAACTCAGCCCAGCTGCAACGGCAGCCAGTTTCCAACCTGTATAATGGTTAGCGTCCTGGCGTTTTGTCCGGCTGAGGAAAAAGACATAGGGTAAGTATGAAACAGCAAAATAAAAATAGCCATAGCGCGCCGCGGTTGCCGCGCTCTGCTGGACTGTTTCGGCAGCAATCTTGTCTAACATGGTGTAACCCACCGTCCCACAGGCTGCCAGCAGCATCCAGATCGTGCCGCGCTGGATGTAATTCTTGTAGGAAATGCCGCTGAAGGATTTCTGCGGAACGAGGGTGCAGCCAAAGGCGACCAGCAGGATGCCGACCCAGCCAATGGGCGTCAACAGGCGGCCGCGGGCCGCGTCGATCATCGCCACAAAAACCACGGGCAGGGCGCGGGCAACCGGGTATACCACGGTGAAATCAGACGATTCAAAGGCCTGCGCCAGCGAGAACATGTATAATGCAGCACATAACCCGGAGCCCATGACGCACATCCAGGCCGTTGGGGTGAGCGAATGGGCAAATATTTCGCTGCCAACCGCGGGTATCAATCCCACCAACGCCATGGTGAGCAGCATTTTGTTGTAAAATTCGCCTTCAGAATGGCTGTAGCGCGCCAGCAGGTTCCATCCCGCGTGCATGAAGGTTGAAATCAGGATGATCAGGATGACAAAAAAACTCATAAGGCTTGAATATCTTTCGCTGGTAGCTGTCTGTTTTATTTTGGAGAGGTCGAATGCTCCCTATCGTTCCCGGAGCATAGCCCATGGGCTTAATGTTAATGATTATTAACAGATTCTACCCCAAAAGAGAGTTTCCCGACAGAGAAACCGGGAGACGGCTTGAATAAGATAACCCTGGGTGTCCTGGCAGACACGCACATCCCGGACCGGGCGCGCCGCATGGACCGGCGCATCCTGCCTATCTTTGAACAGGCCCGGGTGCAGGCGATCCTGCATGCCGGCGATGTGATCATTCCGGACATCCTGGCCGCGCTGCAGGAAGTTGCGCCGGTACACGCCGTGCGCGGCAACCGGGATTACTGGATGCTGCGCCATCTGCCAGACCATCTGCGCCTGAATTTTAATGGGACGGACCTGGTGTTGACCCACGGTCATGGTCCACTGCTCAAGTACTTTCAAGACCGCATTTACTACATTTTGAACGGTTATGAGCTCGATCGTTGGGAGCCTTATTTACGCCGCCTCTTCCCCCAGGCGCGGGTGATCGTCTTTGGTCATCTCCACCGACCAATCAATCATTGGGTTGGCGGGCAGATGATCTTTAATCCCGGTTCCCCTCATTTCCCAGAAGGTGAGGCTGCGGTTGGAACGATCGGGCTGCTGCACCTGGACAGTACAGGAGAAGTATGGGGTGAAATTATCCCGTTGGATTGAAAAAAGTTTCCCTACAGCGCCACTTAAGGGTATACTAATCATCGTATTTCTCTCATAGGAGGCCTGATCGGTGAAGCGTGCGATAAGCATCAGTATTGGTTCGTCTCAACGCGACAAACAGGTGGAGATCGATCTGTTGGGTGAGAAAGTGTTAATTGAGCGCCGGGGAACAGATGGGGATATGGAGAAGGCGGCTCGGTTGTACCAGGAATTGGATGGAAAGGTTGATGCCTTTGGCGTTGGGGGCACGGATCTTGGTGTGCTGGTGGATGATCGCTGGTATCCACTGCATTCGGTCCAATCGTTGATCAGATATGTTCAGAAAACCCCGGTAGTGGATGGTGAAGGCTTCAAGAATACCATCGAGAAACGCGTGGCGGGTTTCATCGACCGCCAAATTGGCGACTATGTCCGGCTGAAGGGCCGCAAGGTGTTTATCACCGTGGGGGTAGACCGTTGGAGCATGGGAAAATCCTTCGTGGATTCGGGGTATGAGTACGTTTTTGGCGACCTGATGTTTGCCTTGAACCTGCCTTTTGCCATCCGACGGGTGAGCATGATTAAGCTCCTGGCGGCGGTCCTGATGCCGGTGGTAGGCCGGCTGCCATTCGAGTGGGTCTATCCTACCGGTCACGAACAGGAAAAGCGCAGCCCAAAATGGGAGAAATATTACCAGTGGGCCACGGTGATTGCCGGCGACTGCCACTATGTTAAACGCCATATGCCCGACCAGATGCAAGGCAAGGTTATAGCGACCAACACCACCACGCCGGCAGATGTGGACTTCTTTCGCCAGATCGGGGTCAAATACCTGGTCACTTCGACACCGGTGCTGGACGGTCGCTCATTCGGGACAAATATGATGGAAGCAGCTTTAATCGCCGCATCGGGAAAGGGCAGGCGGCTGAGCCATGCAGAAATCAGCCAGATGTTGGATGAGTTGGGTTTGCAGCCGCAGCTGCAGGAGTTGAGCTGATGGACGCCCTGGTGTTGGCGGGCGGCGCCCCTGGTCCAGGCGGCCTACTCTATGAGTATACCCAGGGGAAGAGCAAGGCAATGCTGGACATGTGCGGCAGGCCGATGGTGCAGTGGGTGTTAGATGCCCTGGAGGGCTCTGCCATCGTCGACCGTGTTGTGGTAATCGGCCTTTCCCCTTCAGAAGGGCTGCAGTCGTCCAAGATCCGGGCGTATTTGCCTGGGGAGGGCAGCATGATCCAGAATGTGCGCCTGGGGATCAAACAGGTCCTCGAACTCAACCCACAGGCGCGTCATATGTTGGTGGTGTCCAGTGATATTCCTGCCATCACCCCTGTGATGGTTGACTGGATGGTGACCACGTGCATGCAAACGGACGATGACCTGTATTACAATGTCATTCAACGCCAGGTCATGGAGAAACGTTACCCCAACTCGCGGCGCACGTATTTACGGGTCAAAGATGTGGAGGTATGCGGGGGAGATATGTCAGTGATCAGCACGCAGATCAGCACAGAGAAAGACAGCGTATTTGAGCGCCTGTCTGCCACGCGCAAGAATGTGCTGCAGCAGGCGGCAATTATCGGCTGGGGCACTTTATTCAAGGTGCTGCTGCGCCGCATCACCCTGCAGGAGGCAGTTCAGGCGGTATGCAAACGGGTGGGGCTCAAAGGTAGGGCGATTCTGTGCCCGTATGCTGAAGTGGGCATGGATGTGGATAAGCCTTTTCAACTGGAGATGATGCGCCAGGACCTTATCAAAAGAGTGCTTGAATGACCCTGGTGGAATGGATGGAAATCGATGGGCGCCTGTCACAGCGCATGCGCCTGGCTGAGGACTCTCCGTTGGTGCGCGTCGCGGCGGTATTCCTGGCGCATTCCGGGGATTCATGGTTCTGGCTGCTTGGGCTGGGGGTAGTGTGGCTGGTGGGCCCCGCCAGCCTGCGCGGCCTGGTCCAGGGCATGGCAGTTGGGATCCTGATCACTGCTGTACTGGTCATGGCAATCAAGTTTACCATCCGCCGCCAGCGGCCGGCAGGGGAGTGGGGCCAGGTGTATCGCAAAACCGACCCGCACTCCTTCCCTTCTGGGCATGCAGCGCGGGCTGTCATGCTGGCGGTGCTGGTCCTGGGGCAAGGCTATATACCGGCTGGTCTGGCGCTGATGATCTGGGCGCCGCTGGTTGGTCTGGCGCGCATTGCCCTGGGTGTCCACTACCTATCGGACGTCCTGGCAGGCTGGACCTTTGGCGCTTTGATGGGTATGCTGCTGCTGGTCTATTGAGATGAGGCGGCTTTCATCGCTTTTTTAAACTCTTCAATGCCCATGACCGGGGTGGGATCAACACCGTAAGCCATGGCCAGGTAAAAAGCCGTATAATCGCCAAACTGCAGGTTGCTCCACACATGGGCCAGGGAAGCGTGGCCCTGGCCTTCCACCGAGTCCGTATTGATTCCCTCCACCATCATCATTTTCTGCATCAGGTCGGCGCGCAGGCGGTTACGCGGATGATCGGAGGGCGATTTCAGGAAAATCACCAAAGCCTGGGAGAGCAGTTTTTCTGAGTTAAGCATGCCTTCCAGGGTGTTGTGATTGGCCTCCGGCAGTGTGTCGAACTCAGCCCAGGCCTTGGCCAATTCATTGATCTGCCCTTTCCAGCGACGGGCGACCGGAACCTGCGGACCGGAGGCAAACACGATCACCAGGCGATCTATCATCTGGCCTGCCAGGCGCTTGGCAGGGTTGCGCGAGGTGGGGACTTCAATGCTTAGCAGTTGGCCCTGCTGGCGCATCACCTCCACTGCCTCACACACATCATTCTCGATGGAGGCCTGTTCCTCCAGCAGACCGAGACGCGCCAGGGCCGCCAGCAGCAACCCGAAGGAAAAGGCCACTGCGGTGCGCGGAGGGCCGTTGTGATCGAAAGACCATAGGGCTGCCTCGGTGTCGCGAGCTGCCTGGGCAAGCGCCCCTCCGCTGGTTATGGCAATGCGCCGGCAGCGATTCATTGTCGCCTGTTGGAAAGCAGCCAATGTCTCTTCAGTATTTCCCGAAAAGGAAGAAGCGATCACCAGGGTATGAGGACCGCTTGCCCAGGCCGGCAGTTCATAGTCCCTCAACAGGACGAGCGGCAGGCGGCTCCTGGGGGCAATATACGCGGCAAGCAGGTCGGCCCCAATCGCTGAGCCCCCCAACCCGGTCACGACAATTTGGGAAAGGCCCTCCCATGCAGGAAGATCCAATACCTGGCCCAACTGCCAGGCAGTTTCCAACTGGTCCGGGAGATGATCGATCAGGGTGATGATGTCCTGCGGGTCAATCTGTTTGAAGCTTATGTAATCATCCAGGTTCATGGGTGTTCCTTAAACTGATTATTTGGTAACCGGATCCTTCACAAAGGCTCAGAACCATATACCTGGATTGGATTATACTTTAAGTGTTGGTCGAGTCAATAATCATTGACAGGTACTTCTTCTAAAATTTTCGCAATGGATCACTGATATAATCCGGCTAGAGAGAGGTGAACTGTGAAACGATCTGAGATCAATGCAATTCTGAAAGATGCTGAACAATTCGTTCAGGCGTGTGGATTCAACCTGCCTCCCTTCGCTTACTGGAAACCGGAGGAATGGAAGCAGGTTGGCCCGGAAGCAGCCGAGATTGCTCGCCATAAGTTAGGCTGGGATGTCACCGACTTTAATATGGGCAATTATGAAAGTGACGGTTTGACGCTCTTTACCCTGCGCAACGGCACCCCTGCCAACTGGAAAACAGGCAAAGGAAAGCTGTATGCTGAAAAGATCCTCCTCGTGGGTGTTGATCAGATAACCCCCATGCATTTTCATTGGAATAAGATGGAGGACATCATCAACCGCAGCGGGGGAAAGCTGATGATTGAGCTGTACAACTCAACCCCAGATGAGGGATTGGACCATGAAAACCCGGTGACCGTGGTGTGTGATGGTATGGAACGCCGGCTGCCGCCTGGTGGGCAGGTCATTCTTTCGCCGGGAGAGAGCATCACCCTACCCCAGTATTGCTATCACCGCTTCTGGGGGGCAGAGAGCCGGGTATTGGTTGGAGAAGTGTCAATGGTGAACGATGATGACTCCGATAACCGGTTCTTCAAGCCTCTCCCCAGGTTCCCCAGCATTATAGAAGATGAGCCGCCGTATTATCTGCTGGTCAACGATTATCCGCAGTATTACCGCTATTAATCGAATCCCCTGCCAGCCCTGGTCCCCTGCGGTTATGGTTGGGACCAGGTAAGAACTTCCAGGTTCAGCCCGGCATCCTGGGCATTCATCCCCTTGATCACTGCTTTACCCAGCAGGCCTTTGCCTGTGCGGTAGCAGATGATCGCGCCGGGACCCAGCTCCTCCGCGATCAGGGCGCGGGCTGACATGGACGCTGCGCTGCACGCGGCATAGTCTGGGATGCCGACACCTAAAACGCTGATTACCGTCGTTCCCTGGGGGATAATCAGGTGCTTGCCTGCCGAGTTCTTTTCATAAGAGAAGTCAGCCTTGGCACTTTGGACGATCTGGTTTGTATCCAGGTCAAGTTTCTGGGCAGGCAGCAGGATAGCGGAGCCATTCACCTGGACCGCGGGTGCTCCCCCAGGCGTAACGGCTGGCGCCGGGGTAAAACCTACCGGAGTGGGTACAACAAACCCTGGCGGGGTGGGAATATCCAGAGTTGGAATAGCCAGGGTTGGTGTGGAGCTGGGGGCAGCAGTCGGGCCACCAGGAGTGACAGTTGGAACAATGGGTGTAACGGTTGGACCACCGGGTGTCACGGTCGCCGTGGGGACGACGTCGCCAGCTACCACGATCCGTACCCAGAAGGGTGAGCTGCCATTTGGTCCGATGCCAAACAGATTGTTGGCTGCATTCATCAGCTTCCAGTTGCCCTGGAAAGTGCCTGCATCCTGCGGGGCAGTCATATCCACTGATATGTCCATGCTCTGTCCTGGCTCAACGTCGCGCGGCAGGGAAATGGAGTTGGAAGCCCCCATGGCTTCTCCTGAAAAGAGTACCAGCCGATACTCCCGCGTCCAGGTGCAGGTACCTGAATTCACCAGTCGCCAGACCTTGGTAAAGGACTCGCCCGGACTCATCACCGTATTATCCTGCACGGTCACATCGATTGGGTTCCCCGGAGATGCCTGGTCGCAGGCGGAGGAAGGAGCCGCAGCAGATGTGTTGGTGGGTACCGCCATCGAGGTGGTCGGAGCCAGGGTCATTTGCAGGGTGGGCAAGGGAAGAGGAGAAGTGGTCGGGAGGTTGGGTGTGGGGGAGGGTGCCAAAGGCGTTTTTGCCAGCTCTTGTGTCAGGCGGGCCTCCACAGTCTGGAAAGCCTGGGTCACGTTCATGGTCGGCTGAACTTCTTCAGATTGCGGCAGGTTGCAGCCAGCCAGCAGGGTGATAAAGAACGAGAGACAAAGGGTGAAGAGCGAGATTTTTTTCATACCGTTGAGGGGTTCATTTCTTCAATAGGTTGGGATAGGCCGACCCTGGCAGCCAGGAGATGGGCTATGTCGCGAGAGGCGTGGGGGCGCGCCAGGCGTAGGCAGGTTGCGGCTACTCGAGCGCGCTCATCAGGAAACTCGATCCAGCGGTTGATCGCCAGAACAATCTGGTTGGAGCGCGGCGCCCACAGCCCGGCACCCTCGGATACGACAAAAGAGACATTGCCATCCTCCTGCCCAGGCAGGCGGCTGTATAAGATGATGGGCAAGCCGGCAATCAGCGCTTCGGTGATGGTTCCCGGGCCAGCTTTGGAAACCAGGATGTCCGCTGCGCGCATGAAATCAGGCATTTCCCGCACAAAACCGTAAATAAAGGTAGGAATTGACCAGGAATATGCCTGCAAGCGTTCTTTCAGCCTTTGATTACGGCCAGCGACAACCACCAGCGCAGCATCTTTACATTCCGCATTAATGGCATGGGCAGTGTGCTCAATGGGTCCCATACCCTCTCCACCGCCGACCAGCAGCACCAGGGTCTTATCGACAGGCCAACCCCATTTCTGGCGCAGTTCTACCTTGTCACCAGGCGGGTAACAGAAACGATTTGCCACCGGGAGACCAATCTCAACCACCTGCTCGGGCTGCAGCCCCGCACGCAAAGCGCGTTGGTAAGCCTCCTGTGATGCAACAATACACAGGTCGGTGTCCCGGTGATACCAAGAGGCATGAGCAGTGGCCATATCGGTGACGACGGTAACCAGAGGGGGATGCTTCTTGGTGCCCATGGCGCGCAGAACGGGCGCGGATAAAAGGGGATGGACAGAAACCAGCAAATCACAGGGGTTCTGAAAGACAAATTGGCGAAATGATTTTCTCACGATAGGCCAGGCGCCAGAGTAAAGAAGGCGCACCCGGTGACGCCCATTACTCAGATGGAAACCCAGCTCCCAGGCACGCGGGAGACGGACAAAACTGGGGTAGAGTTCAGGCATCCGGTTCAAGGGCAGCGGGGTATAATTCTTGATGACATCAATCATCTCTGTCTGGATTTGAACACCGTACTCAAGATGGATCGATTCAATGATCGCTTCAGCAGCGCTACGGTGCCCTCCCCCTGTATCGGAAAATAAGAAGATGATTTTTGGTCGCTTAGATGTGTGTTGGCTCATCATCAACTCTGGGAAGGACCTTCTTGAGGCGCAGGGCAAGCGTACGCCGCGGCAGTAATACCCGCCTGCCACAACCGTAGCATTCTAACCCAATATCCGCCCCAAGCCGGATGATCTTCCATTCGTAACTTCCGCACGGGTGCGGCTTGCGCAGCCGCACCCGGTCGTCGATTTGTAGATCGGGCAGCATGGGCAGATTATATCACGGGGCGGTGTCTCTACAGGATGGTATAATCACCAGTGGGAGACTGATGAATGTTAAGTGGCTTTGATCTATCCTGGATTATCACTTATGTGATTTTGCTGTTGTTTGCTTTTCCCGTTCACGAATTCGCCCATGCTGCGGTAGCAACTTATTTTGGAGACGAGACGCCGCGCATGGCCGGGCGCCTGACACTGAATCCCCTGGCGCACCTGGATCTGATGGGGTCATTGATGCTGCTGATCGCCCGTTTTGGTTGGGCAAAGCCAGTGCCAGTGAATCCTTATACTCTGCGGCGCCGTTCACCGTCAGCGCTGATGTGGGTATCCCTGGCTGGACCCATGTCCAACTTCTTATTGGCTGTGATCGCTTCCATCTTGCTGCGGCTGCTGACTGCCCTGGCAGGCGGCGGGTTGACTGCCAGTCTTTTGTATATTGAGAATATCCTGTTTATCTTTATCCAGATCAACCTGGTGCTGATGCTCTTTAACCTGATCCCGATTGCCCCGTTGGATGGCGAGAAGATCCTCAGCTATTTCTTACCTCCAGCCTGGGCAGATGCACTCGACAGGATCCAGCCCTATGGACCCATCATCCTGCTCTCGGTGTTATTCCTCATTCCTTCCCTTTTACATATTGACTTGATTGGGATGCTCATCAGACCGCCGCTGCAGGCCCTGTTCTCGCTCCTGGTGGGATAACCACCGTGCGGATCGCTTATCGCACCCGCCAGTTCTGGCAAGCCATGAGCGCCGCTCCAAGTCCAACCGACCTGGATCTGGCTCATCAGATCTTATCTCCCACACTGTTTGACTTGTTCTTGGAAATGAACCGCGGGGAGCAGGCACACAGCATGAATATCCTGCACCAACTGCTGTTAATGGGAGAGACGCAGCCGGACCTTCTGGCTGCGGCGCTGTTGCACGACGTGGGCAAAAGCCGTTATCCTCTTCGCTTGTGGGAGAGGGTGGAGATTGTGCTAGGTCGTGCTATTTTTCCGGTTAAATCCCGGATCTGGGGGCAGGGCACCCCGCTTGGCTGGCGCAAACCCTTTGTTGTAGCCGCGCGGCACCCGGATTGGGGGGCTAATATGGCCGCCGCGGCCGGTGCTTCTCCCCTGACCGTAGCCCTGATCCGCCGCCACCAAACCCGGGACACTGCCTGTTCCGGGTTCGAGGACCGCCTGCTTGCTTGCCTGCAGGAGGTAGATGATCGAAATTGAGGGAATGAGATGACAGTTCAAATCACTATTATTGGAACCGGACAGATTGGCACCTCAATAGGGCTGGCACTGGCGGGGAAGAACGCCCAGGTGCGCCGTACCGGACATGATCGCGAGCTGAGTATATCCCGCCGGGCGGAAAAATTAGGCGCCTTCGACCGGGTGGAGATCAACCTGATCCAGTCAGTCAAGGATGCGGACCTGGTGATCCTGGCTATCCCGATAGACCAGGTCTATTCGACCTTGCAGCTCATTGCTCCGGAGATTCGCGAAGGAGCAGTAGTCATGGATACCGCGCCGGTCAAGGAAATAGTGCTGGCCTGGGCGGGTGAGCTGCTTCCAGCCGGGAGGCATTATGTCGGCCTGATCCCGGTAATTGGCCCTGCCTTCCTGGAAAAACCCGAGCGTGGGGTGGAGGCGGCCAATGCCGAATTGTTTAAAGGCGGGCTGTTGGGGATTGTTGCGCCGCCGCGGTCAAACACCGAGGCGATCAAGCTGGCAGCCGACCTGGCAGCCCTGCTGGGCGCCAGCCCTCTTTTTGCGGATGGGCTGGAATTGGATGGGCTGATGGCAGCCACCTACCTGCTTCCGCAGATCGCAGCGACAGCTTTATTGAACACCACTGTAGATCAACCGGGTTGGTTTGAAGCTCGCAAACTCGCGGGGAGTGCATTTACAGAAGGCACGGGACCGGTTCTGGAGCAATCGGTAGAAGCTCAACGTTCTGCCTTGCTGATGAACCGGGAAAATGTGCTGCGCCTGGTTGACCGCTATATTGAGATGCTGCAGAAGGTGCGTGAAGAGATCGATGCGGAGGACCAGGCGGCCCTTGACCGGCGCCTGGCAAGCGCACACCGGGGCCGAGAGTTGTGGTGGAGGCAGCGCCAGGTGGCCAATTGGGCTGAGGTCGACGCTGTAGCAGCGCCAGACATGCCGGCCTCGGGGGATTTTTTTGGACGTCTGTTTGGTATCCGGCGCAAGCCGCAGAAGTGAAAACCCTAACCTTTGAATACATTGTATGATTACGAGGAGACCCATGTCGGAAAAACTGAAGTGGATTGAAAACGAGCTGCAGAGTCTCAAGGATGCTGGCCTGTACAACCGCATCCGCACGCTTGGTTCGCCGCAGGGAGCCTGGTTGGTGGTGGATGGCCGGCGTGTATTAAATTTCTGTTCCAACAATTACCTGGGATTGGCCAATCATCCACGCCTGGTGAAAGCTGCCCAGGCAGCGGTGGACCAATACGGGGTCGGCCCGGCGGCAGTGCGTACTATTGCTGGGACCATGGACCTGCATGTTGCCCTGGAGCAGCGCATGGCAGCCTTCAAGGGGGTGCCCTCTGCCATTACCCTGCAGTCCGGCTTCACGGCCAACCTGGCGACCCTGCCAGCCCTGGTAGGAAAAGATGACGCCATCTTTTCAGATGAATTGAACCACGCCAGCATCATTGACAGCAGCCGTCTATCCGGCGCCCAAATTATCCGTTACGCACATGCTGATCCTGATGATCTGGAAAGGAAGCTGAGCGAACAGCGCGCGGCTTTCCCGCGCGCCGTGGTGGTCACAGATGGCGTATTCAGCATGGATGGGGATATTGCACCCCTGGATAAAATTTTTGAGATTGCCCAAAAGTATGAGGCGATCCTGATGGTGGATGATGCGCATGGGGAAGGCGTATTGGGACGCGGGGGCCGGGGCATTGTGGACCATTTTGGCCTGCACGGAAAGGTGGATGTTGAGGTGGGCACCATGTCCAAGGCCTTTGGTGTGGTCGGAGGCGTGGTAGCCGGTAATCCCCTGGTGGTGGAATGGCTGCGGCAGCGCGGCCGACCGTTCCTGTTTTCCTCGGCCATGACGGTTCCGGATGTAGCGGCATGCCTGGCGGCGCTGGATATTCTGGAGGAATCAACCGAGCTGGTGGACCGCCTGTGGAAAAATGCGAACTACTTCAAGACGGCAATGAAAGGCCTGGGATTTGATACCGGCAGCAGCGTCACTCCTATCACCCCAATTATGTTAGGGGAAGCCCCCCTGGCACAGCAGTTCAGCCGCGAGTTGTTTGAGCAGGATGTGTTTGCCATGGCGATCGGTTTTCCAACCGTACCGCGGGGAAAAGCGCGCATCCGAGTAATGATCTCCGCCGCTCATGACCAGGCAGACCTGGATAAAGGCCTGGAGGCATTTGCCAGGGTTGGGAAAAAGCTGGGCGTGATCGCCTGATTGAAGAAATAAAAGCCCTACGGGTCCTGGCAGGAGTAATTGGGTATGATGAACCTTCCGGACTCGTAGGGTGTACTATTTAGAGAAGAGATGTGTGCTAAAGCCCTTCGCTGAAGGGTTCAACGGTTGGGTTTGTCCCGGCCCAAATACAACTGGGACGCCCATCCAGGTTGCAGTTTAATCCCTGTGAGCAGCGATGTGCCCCTACCCGAGGACCGCTATCCGGCAGATGTTCCGGAGGAAAGATTAACTCCGCTTCCAATGCGACTTCACTGCCAATGTGCTGACAGTAACAGATCTTGATCGCTTGCCAATTTTTTTCCGTCATACCAACCTCCTTCAACTTCATCCCCGAATTATACGACAAAAAAGGATTGGATGGAGTGCAAGGTGTCACACTGGAATAGGACAAATATCATCTCGATAGACGAATAGGTCTCGAAAGCGAACAATCCTCGACTTGTGGTTGACAACTTGCCTGCCATAAGTATAATGGTTAAATACTCGATTCGCCGTACGCTTTGTAAAAATGGAGGTGGAAGACAGACGATATTGAATAACTTAAATCGAAGATACCAGAACAGTCAAATTTCAATTCCATTGGAGGAGAAAGAAAGTATGAAACGCAACATTCTGTATACCATGGTGGCGATTATTGTTTTGCTCAGCATGGTTCTGTCATCCTGTGCTCAGCCCCCTGCTCCCGCACCCGTTGCCACCGAAGCACAGCCTGCAGCCCCTGCAGCTACCGAAGCCCCCGCGGCTCCTGCAGCCACCGAAGCCCCGGCAGCCCCTGCGGCTGGCGGCACAATCAAGGTTGGCGCACTGTACCCGCTGACCGGTCCGGATGCCGGCTGGGCTGGCGACCC
>CAIQIV010000509.1 GCA_903871905.1 uncultured Chloroflexota bacterium
ATTAGTTTCAGGCCCAGGAAGCGGGTGTAAAACACAACAGCCCGGTCCAGGTATTTTACATTTAGGGAAACCATTCCTGGTATCGTTTCAGACGGAATGCGATAAGTGTTGTTCACAATAATTCCTTTCCATTCGATCCATCACTGCCAACCGGCTGAGAAAACAAAAGAAGCTTGAAGCTACCATCCATGAAAAATACAGCTTGGGTGATATTTCAGTATAGTTGAATTATAGTGGTTTCTGTGATCTGCATCAATAGAGAGAGAGATTGCATTTAATTTGTAGTAAGGCGGAGGAGATGTAGGCTGGTATGACGTTTGTCGCAGGGTGGTGTGACATTCAGCACTTGATGGTGGGATGTATTCTTGCTACGATGTTATCGTTACCGATAACGGTAACGATAACGATAACGCATGCAATCCGGTTCCCCTGTCTTGCCATCGATATTAAGGAGGTGTATTGTCTAGAGATATTCGAGCTCCTTTCCACCAGTCCCACCTGTCTTGTAAATAAACCATTTGATCTTTCTCAAGGAGTAAGGAAATGAAGACCATTTCGCCTGTCAGGATTGTTCTATCTCTGCTTTTTGTGTTGATCTTTGTCATGCAGGCTGGATGCGCCAGCCCTGCCCCGGCGCCTGCGGCCACCCAGGCTCCGGCGGCCCAGGCCCCGGCTAGCAGCGGCGCTGGCAAGTGGTGCCAGAATGTGAAGATTGTCTTCTTCCCCGGCGGCCCGGCCGGCGGCGTGTTCGCCAACAATGTCTATAACGGCGCCAAGCAGGCTGAAGCTGATCTCGGCCCTACGGTGCAGTATGTCTTCTCGGATTGGGATCCGGAAAAAATGATTGCCCAGTTCAAAGAGGCGGCAGGCACAAAACCGGATGGAATTGCGGTGATGGGCCATCCAGGGGATGATGCTTTTGATGCCCTGATTGATGAAGCCGAGGCGGCCAAGATCATTGTGACCAGCCAGAACACCCCTCTGCCCAAGGCTGAAGCCAAGTACGCCGGCGGCGGTTTTGGCTATGTCGGCGCTGAGCTGTACCAGGCCGGCTGGGATCTGGGTAATGAGGCGATCAAGCGCTTCGGTTTGAAAGCCGGTGACCGGGCCATGGTTTGGGGTTTGCTCTCCCAGCCCACGCGCGGCGAACGCACCAAGGGCGTGAAGGAAGCCCTGGAGAAGGCGGGCCTGGTGGTGGACTACAATGAAATTGACGCTGCCACCAACAAGGACCCAGCGGCCGGCGCTGCTACCTTCGCTGGTTATGTTTCCTCGCACCCGGATGTCAAGCTGGTGGTCACCGATCATGGCGGCCTGACAGCCACCATGGAGACCTATCTCAAGGCTGCTGGCAAGGGTCCGGATGATATCTTTGGCATTGGCTTTGATCTCTCCCCCGCCACCGTGGCAGCGATCAAGGGTGGTTGGCCTGACCTGGTGATCGATCAGCAGCCCTGGCTGCAAGGCTACCTGCCCATCCTGCAGATCTGCCTGACCAAGGTGTATGGTTTCTCCGGCCTTCACGTAAACACTGGCTCTGGCTTTGCCAGCAAGGACAATATCGAATTCCTGGCACCGCTGGCTGAGAAAGAGATTCGCTAAACCGGTTGTTTTCACGGCAGGTGGTGAATCCTGCCCCGTTCAGCAGCCAGCTTCGCTGGTGGCTGGCTGCTGAACATCTGGATGCCCCATCAGCGGAAGAGGTTGATAAATGAGCGAACTGATCCGGCTGGCCAATGTCTCCAAGTCGTTTGGAGAGGTGAAGTCTTTGTCTGGCATCAATTTTCATGTCGATCCGGGGGAAGTAGTTGGGTTATTGGGCGACAATGGCGCCGGCAAGTCGACACTGATCAAAATTATTACTGGCTATCACCGCCCGGACCCCGGCGGCGAGCTATTCTGGCGCGGTCAAAAGGTAGGGGACCTGACCGTCGCCAAGGCGCGCAAGCTGGGTGTGGAGACCGTCTACCAGGAGCGGGCTCTGGCCGACCTACAGTCCATCTGGCGCAACATCTTCATGGGGCGCGAGCTAACCAATCGCTTTGGGGTGATGGATATCAAGAAAATGCGCCAGGAGACACAGCGCTTGATGACGGAGCTGATGGGCTTTACTTCCAAAGCGGTTTCTCCTGACACCGCGGTGAAGACAATGTCCGGCGGCGAAAGACAGGGTGTGGCGATTACCCGCGCCCTATATTTCCAGGCTGAGCTGATCATCCTGGACGAGCCCACCATGGGGTTGTCCCTATCAGAAACGCGCAAGGTAG
>CAIQIV010000510.1 GCA_903871905.1 uncultured Chloroflexota bacterium
ACCCCGTCGGCCAGCAGCTTCTTCTCGGTGTCGTCGGTGATCAGGTAGCCTGCAGCCTCGCCTGCGTACACGTTCAGCCGGGTGATGCCCCAGGCGTGGTCGTGGTAGAACATCAGGCGCGCGCTCTGCTGGTTGGTGTAATAGAAAGTCATGCAGCCGTCATTCTCTGCCTCGCAGTTCGGCACACCGGGCGTATTCAGCATGTCGGGCACCTCGGCTACGGAGACTCCCTGCGGCCAGCCGGTCTCCTCGTTGGCCGGGGTGATCCACTGGTGAGGGGTGCCGTCGCTGATCCAGGGGGTGATCCCACCGTGCAGGTGCAGCGTCGCCCTCGTTTCTGAGAAGCAGTCCATCCGGTTGCGCGTCAGCTCGCCGCAGGGTGGGTTGCGGATCGCATCCATCACCGTGCCCATGTCCATGTCGGGCATCATATTCATCGGCCCCATCCCGGCGCCCATGAACGTGGTGTCCACCGGCAGGAACAGGTCACCCTTTTCCCCGGTCGGCAGCAGGTTGTAGAACACGATGCGCACGGCGCGGTCCTTCTGCGCCACGATCACCGGACCCAGGTAGTGCGGGTCGTCTACCGCCACCGCCTGCGCGCCGCCTGGCAGCAGCGCCGGCTCCGTGGTCCCATCCTTCATCTCATTCACCAGCGCAACGCTCTTGCTCCAGGAGATGTTGTTGGCTGTCTCCAGCTGCACATACTCGCGCAGCAGCGTCCCGGTCATCGGCAGCGACGAGTTCATCTGCTCCCGCGTCTGCACCAGCGCAATCACGTAGTAGTCCGTGCCGGGGAAGGTGGTCGTGTCAGGCACCGCCACCGGGATATGCTGCCCCAGGTTGTTGTCCGTGCAGTCGGCGAAGGTCTGCCCGGGCTCTGGGATGCACAGCATCGGCAGCCCGTCCTGGAATTTCTTGATCCCGCCGGCGCTGACATAGCCCGAGCCGTTGGCGGTGACGTTGATGGAAGTTACTGCGCCCACGTCGGTCACCGCAGTGGCTGCGGCGCCTGTCCCCAACCCGGACGCATCGCCGATCACCACATCCGGGACAGCGGTGTAGCCCTCGCCAAAGCTATCCACCCCGATGCTCTGGATCGAGATCGTCGCCTCGGCCGCTGCATCCACCAGCGTGGGAGCGCTGATGCTCTTGGAAGACGAGCCGTTCAGAATCTGCTCGCGGGCGGCTACCGCCCGTTCCCGCTCCCGCTTCAGAATCGGCGAGAAGAGGGTGCCGTCCCGGATGACCACCTTGGGTGCGGTGGCATACCCCGAGCCGGGGTTGTCCAACACGATGCCAGTAATGGCACCCGTGGCCTGGTCCCAGGTGACATGCGCCTTGGCCTGCACCCCGTTCGGGTCGTCCGGCATGTCAAAGTCCACCGTCGGCATGGTGTACCCGCTGCCAGGGTTGACCAGCGTCAGCACATCCACCTGCCCGTAGGCCGTGGCTGTGGCAGCCGTGATTGCCCCGCCGCCTGAAATCGACACCGTCGGGGTGACATATCCGCCGCCGTTCTGGTCCACGGTGATGGCTGTCACCACCCCCGATGTGCTCACCACCGCATCCGCCGTGGCCCCGCTTCCAGCTCCGGTGATGTTGACTGCTGCTGCAGTGTAGCCGCTGCCAGGGTTGACCAGCGTCAGCACATCCACCTGCCCGTAGGCCGTGGCTGTGGCAGCCG
>CAIQIV010000511.1 GCA_903871905.1 uncultured Chloroflexota bacterium
TTCTGCTCCCCAAGGAACAGCACCCCCCAGTATTCAGCCAGAATTACGAGCCGGAAATCCCTGCGGCCTTCGTAAACATCATTGCTGAACTGACCAGGCTGCTGGACGAAAATACCAGGCTGGCAGCGAACGGGGCTGTTGCGGAGAAGCTGGAGGTGCCGTTGCCATGCGGTCGATTCTACATGCACGCTGTCGAAGTCAGGGGGCTGCGCTTGCATGGAAGCATAAGGGACGGATACTGGGTAGGTGTTGAAGTCCCGAGTGGTCCGGCGCTGTCTTTCTGGTGGCGCCCGGCAGCCCAGATGCTCCCTTACTGGGTGACGGCGATGATGGGCAAGAACTCGCGCGCCATGCTCCACCTGACCCTGCTGTGCGTTTACCACGATTTGGCCCAATCATCTCAGAAAGGTGCGGATAAGGCTATGTGGCAGGCACCGGTCTCAAAAACTTTCGGAGAGCTTGAAAACAAAGTCTTCAACACGGTCATGCGCCCTGGCTCGGTCAGCGCCAAAGATTACGCCCAAGCCCTCTACAACCTGACGAAGAAATACGCGAGCGAGGGGGAGACTGATCTGGGGCAGGTGCTGCTGGCCTACCTGACACGCGTGATGGAGATTTACGAGATCGGGTTTTAGGTCTTTCCGGAGCAAAAGTGCGAAAGAATAAGCGATATACGTATATCAAAGGCTTTGGCGAAATCCATGGGCCGCGTATCGAGGTGGTTCTCATCTCGAAAGAAAGCCATGCCATCGCGGAGGATTTTATCTCCGACGCCATTGGCGACCCGAAAATGGTCTTCCGGCCATTATCGCGGTTGGTCGACGAGGCTCCCGATCTGCTCCCGGGTTTTGACGCAGATCACCTTTCTACCTTTACGGGTATATGGGGAAGAGTAGATGAAGACCCGGGCAAAGGCGGTGGAATTCCCAGCTCCGTTTTGATCATCTTCTACATCCCGCAGGGCATGACGGCGCTGGCAGCGCTGGAAGACATTGAGCAGTATGAAAGCGGTAACGTTTCGCCCGACCTGGTTACCGGTCTGCTGCTGGCGGCGCAGCTCATGGAACACGCGGACACCGCCTGCACAGGCACCATCTTTGGGTTTATTCATCTCGCTTCGCTGAAACCCGCGTCCGGGATCAGTTGGTTCACTGATGAGGATATCGACTTCAAAGCTCGCTTTGCCCTGACCTGGATGGGGCTTTTAGGGGATTCAATTGAGAATCATCTTCCGAAACCAGCTTTGGATCGGGCAAAATTCCTTTTAGTCCTGGCGGAGCTGTGCTGGCGTCCTGAGACGCGCCGGGAGATCGCTGCTGAAAGCATCCATCGGAAGGCCATTCTTCAGCTCGCGATGATCGCCACGCCCTGGTTATTTCTGAATCCCGACTATGAGATCCAGGTCGCAGGTGTTCGCATCCCTTTCCAGCGAGATTTATCGCGTGAAATGGATCCCTGGCGGCAGGTGCTGGAGTGGGAAGCCCACAATATCAACGAGAGTCCCATGCGGTTCCTGATCCCCGAGAAGATTCAAGCCATCGAACGGATCATCCTCGAGCCTCCCCGCCTGCATCCGGATATGTTCCTGATCGCGGAAGACCTGGGCAATTACTGCCTGGGTGACGCACACAAAGAACACCGCTCACAATATTTTTCCATACGGATCCAATTGCCGGTCTCCTTACCGGCTCCGCTGGATCAAATCACCGCCATCCGCCTGAGCTGTAAATCCGGCACTGGATTATGGGTCGGGCTTGATACTGCCACCGGAACTTCCATATCATTCTTTTGGAGTCCGGTTGAAGACCTGCGGCTGACCTGGATCCCTGCATCGCTGCCACCCAGAACCCGCACCGTCCTGTCTTTTGTCCTGTTGGCTTTGTGGCGCGATTTGATGGTTGGTGATCACAGTTTTCCAGTCCTCGAACAGGATGATCCATCGGACGTCCCACTTCAATCCTGGGGACAGGCAGAAGACATTCAGAAGATTATGTCAA
>CAIQIV010000512.1 GCA_903871905.1 uncultured Chloroflexota bacterium
ATGATCAGGATCGAGCTGGTATCCGGCACTTCCGGCCAGGGCAGCGGCACGACCTCTGCCGGGATCAACCGTCCTACCGGCGCGCCGTTCACCAGCAGGTGCGGGCGCTCACCGTGGTTGGCCTGCACCAGCGCCCCCACCGTGTAGGAGTGGTCCAGCACCTGCACCAGGCGCGAGGCGCTGCCGGTGCCGCCCTTGAACTCGTAGCAGATCATCCCCGTCCCGCCGCCGCTGTTGCCCTCCTGCACCGGGCCGCTGGAAGCGTTCTCCAGGGCGGCGGTGAAATGCTCCGGGCTGAGCGGGAACGAGTCGGCATCGCTCAGCCAGCCGTCGTAGGTCTCAGCGATCACCGGCAGCTTGTAAGCGAAACCGCCGTATTTGCGTGTCCCGTAGCGCACCACGCTGTCATACCCCAGCCCGACCTGGTGGGTGTTGGTCAGCACCAGCGGGCCGGTGAGCATGCCGGTGTCCTGGATGAAGGGCAGCCCGGTCATCTCGCCGATGCCGTTGAAGGAGTGGAAAGCTGCCAGCACCGGGCTTTCATGGACATCCTGGCGCGGCAGGATGGCGGTCACCCCGGTGTGGGCCTCGCCGCGGTGAAGCGTGACCTGCCCGACCAGCACGCCGGGCACGTCGGTGATGGCGTTGAGCGGGCCGGGCGGCAGGCTGCCGATGACGATCCCCAGGTCGCGCAGGCGTGGCTTGTTCATGGTGTTTGCGTTTCTCCTTGGAGTTTCGAGATCAAGGTTATTCTCCCCCAAAGAAATCGTAGCTGATTTTCTTCTGCACTGCGGCAATCTGTGCGAAAGCCTGTTTCATCAGCTCCTGCTGCATATAACCCAGCTTGCCGGGCTGGATGATATTGTTCGGCTTTTTGCCAGCCTGGATCATAGTCATCTGGTTGTGCAAGCGCAGGCGCATCAGGAAGTCATAAGAGGCAATAAATTCATCCCGGCTTGAGGGCAGCACCAGCTGCTTGTTACACAATGCTTCAACCCGCTCCAGTGTGTGGGTCTGGTTGATCTGGTGGCGCAGGGCGTATAACCGGGCAAAGCTGACCATTGGCATCATGGCATCCTTGAGATTGATCTCCCCGGCGTGTTCCGTAGCGCCGGCGCTGAGATACAGGTTCCCGACCAGCCGCATGGGGGGCTTGAACTGCAGGGCGCTGCGGGCAAAATGTTGGAGAAACGCCGGCTCGTGCTGGATGGCGCCGTTAATAAACTGGCGCAGCGCGTGGGTGATGCCCGTCTCACCATAGATGGTGCGAAAGTCAAAGAAGATGTTGAAGTTGACGATCTCCTGGGCTTCGGATTTGTTGATCCACTCCATGAAACCGGCCTTCCACTCGGGAAGGGAGCGGCACCAGCGGGGGTTATTGGCCATCACCTGCCCGCGGCACAAGGGATAGCCGGCGCGCTCCAGGCCACTGCATACGCGCTCACCCAGGCGTAGAAAATACTCCGTCTCCTGCTCGGGGTGCATTTCATCCGACGGTATGAAAATGATGCCATTATCCTGGTCGGTCAAAAGGGTCTGTTCCTGGCGCCCCTGGCTGCCCATGCCGATGAAAGCAAATGCGGCTGGTGCTGGTCCGAGCTCCTCCATGGCCAGCTCAATCAGCCGCTCGGTGCTGGCGTCGCAAATCGAGGCGAG
>CAIQIV010000513.1 GCA_903871905.1 uncultured Chloroflexota bacterium
ACCAGGTCCTGGAAGAAGTGGGTCCCGTAGGATGGCTCGGTGTTGTAGCCGGTGTGGCTGACGCTGAGCTCGATTAGGGCGCGGGTGTTGAAGATGTCCGCATAGGTGACCGGCACGCCCTGCAAGATATCGGATGAGCCCCAGCGGCCGGGCCCCAGGAGGATAAACGAGCGCCCCTCCAGGGCCTTGTTCAAGCGCCCGACCCAGCGGGCGACTTCCTTGTATTCGCGGGGTGTTTGCAGGGCATGATATTTGGGCGGGTCCACCAGCACCAGGGTATCCACCCGGCTGATAGTCCCCTGCGGGGCCATGCGGCTGCAGCGGAACACCTGGTCTCCCAGGGGAATATCGGTTGGCACGCTGGGCGCGGCGGCATCATGCGAGGCGCCGCGGTTCTGCGGGCGGCACTGGAGCAAGTGGAAGGTCAGCGCCGGCCTGGGGCTGCCGGGGGCCAGGGAAACGGCAAACTCCACATCCACCGGCGCCTGGTACTGCTCTGCCAGGTGTGAAAGCACATCTTTAATCACCGGGACGAAATCGGTGCGCTGCAGCAGGGTATCAAAGGTCACTACATACTGATCCACGGGGATATTGCCCCCCAGCATCACCGGCGGGCGGATGGTCTCCCCGTCATCGATGGAGATCACCTGGCGCAAGGAATGGAAATCCGTACCCAACACATCTTCCACCGGCCTGGTCACCAGCTCGTTTTGCTCCAGGTCAATTAGATCGATGAAATGCTGGGAATAGTAGCGCAGGGCTTTGCGGGTGACCTCCGGGCGAAGCTGGGGGTGGCTGAGGTAGATCATGCGCGGGTAATCGGAGCCGACGCGGTCGACCGCCCGGGTGCCCAGGCCCATCACCAGGCGCACCAGGCCGTCTTCCTGGCGCAGGCGCGGGTTCCAGGAAATGGGGCTGAAGCTGTAAGCCACACCGGCGGCGGTGGGGAAATAATACTGGCGGTGGCGCTGGCCCTGAACTTCCTGGAGCAGGATGGCCATGCGCTCATCATAATCCAGCAGGCCCATGCGGCGGCGGTAGACCAGCGCATCCGGGCTGTAAACGCTGGCGTATACTTTGCGGATCGCCAGGGTGAGGTCGCGCAGGTTTTCCTTGGGGGTGCCCTGGTTGGGGCAGAAAAAACTGGCGTATTTCCCGGCAAAAGAGGTGCCGTGGTTGTCCTCCAGCAAGCTGGAGGAGCGCACGATCAGCGGATGGCTGCCCACCTCGGCCAGGATCTCGCGCAGCCGGTCAGCGATCTCCTCGGGGAAGCGCGCCTGGGTATAGGCATCCTGGATCTCCGGATATTCCGCCCGGATCTGATCGTCGGTCTTGTATTTCTGGTTGAGCAGCTCAATCTGGTTGAGACGCAAGAAGTCGTAGAACACGTCGGCGCCGACAAAGTAGGAGCGCGGCAGGGCAATGCGATCAAAAATACCAGGGGCGGTGTTTTCCAAGATCTTATAGGCCAGCATCAAGCCGGCAGCCTTGCCCCCGATCTTGCCGGTGCCAATGCGCTGCGCCAGGATATTGCG
>CAIQIV010000514.1 GCA_903871905.1 uncultured Chloroflexota bacterium
CTTCCAGGTAGCGCTGCACTTCCCAGTCGGTCACTTTCATGCGGTATTCTTCGATCTCGGAGCGCTTGGCCCGGTAGAAAGCATCGTAGGCCACAGGGCCCAGGGCTTCTTTGACCACTTCGTCACTGCTCAACTCGCGCAAGGCTTCGCTCAGCGAGCCTGGCAGCTCGGCGATGTTCATGGCGGCGCGCTCTTCCGGGGTCAGGTGGTAGACGTTGACATTGTTGAGCGGGGCGGGCACCTGGAGATTCTTCTCGATGCCATCCAGGGCTGCAGCAAGCATCACGGCGAACGCCAGGTAGGGATTGGCGGAAGGATCGGGGAAGCGCAGCTCGGCGCGCACGGCCTTCTCACGGCCTTCTGTGGGGCGCGGGATGCGCACCAGGGCAGAGCGGTTAATCTGCGCCCAGCCGATGTAAACGGGTGCCTCGTACCCCGGGACCAGGCGCTTGTAGGAGTTGACGGTGGGGGCTACCACGGCGGACAGGGCGCGGGCGTGGGTCAGCTGGCCGGCGATGAAGTTGTAGGCCAGCTTTGAAAGCAGGAACTCGTCGCTGGCATCGAAGAACAGGTTGACGCCTTCCTTGGTGAACAAGGATTGGTGGCAGTGCATGCCGGAGCCGTTGATGCCATAGATTGGTTTGGGCATGAAAGAAGCAGTCAGGCCGTTCTGGGCAGCGATGGCCTTGACCGTATATTTCATGGTCAGGACATTGTCGGCGGTTTGCAGGGCATTGTCAAAGCGGAAGTCAATCTCGTGCTGGCCAATGGCCACTTCGTGATGCCCCATCTCCACCTCGAGGCCCATGGACGACAGGGCATCCATCAGCTCGCTGCGCACGCGCACCGCCTCGTCGTTGGCGGAGAAATCGAAGTAGCCGCCGACATCGTGGGGAACAGGATGGATTGACGAACCGTCGGAGCTCTTGAACAGGAAGAATTCCGGTTCAGGGCCAACGTTATAGGTCCAGCCTTTTTCTTCAATCTTCTTGAGGGCGCGCTTCAACACGCCGCGCGGGTCGCCCGCGAACGGGTCGCCGCCAGGCTGGTAGATATCGCAGAAAATGCGCGCCCGGCGCAGCTCTGCCGGGGTCCAGGGCAGGACGGCGTAAGTTTGCGGGTCCAACTCCAGGCGCATGTCACTCTCCTGGATGCGGGCGAAACCTTCGACGGAGGAGCCGTCAAACCATATGCCATCTTCGATGGCCTCGTTCAGGCGGTGGACCGGCATATCCACACTTTTGACCGCGCCGGTCACATCGGAGAACTGGAGCGAGATGAACTTGACATTATCTTCCTTCACTCGCGATAACAAATCTTTCTGATCCATATACGCCTCCTTTGGCACAAAAGAAAATAAAGACTTTGATAAGGCCTGGCTGTAAATAATTCAGCGGATTGTAGCAAAAATAGGCAAAACCGTCAATTGGAAAAAGCCAGCAGAATAAATTCGCAATCAAACTGCGCGAGTTGTTTAGATAAGACTATAATTCTTGTATGGGCCAGGCAGTGCTGTATTTCTTGGGTGAATTGAATGACTTCCTGCCGCACTCCCGCAGGGGACTGCCGCAGCCGGTGAAATTTGAAGGCAGCCCGGCGGTCAAACACCTGGTCGAGGCGTTGGGAGTCCCGCACCCGGAGGTGGTGTGCATCCGAATGGGTGAGACCCCGGTTGAGGTTCTTGCTTCGGCTGTCTCTCAGCAGGAGGTCGATTTTTCCTGGCATGTCCAGGATGGCGAGACCTTCACGGTCTGCCCGGCTTCGGCTGCACCGGCAGGGAGCGGGGTGATCTACGCCCTGGGACAGCCGGCTGTGGAGCCGCGCTTTGTACTGGACAACCATCTTGGGCGCCTGGCGGCTTACCTGCGCATGTTGGGGTTTGACAGCCTGTACCGCAACGACATTCAAGATGAGGAGCTGGCACAAGTCGCCTCCCAGGAGCGGCGCATCTTGCTGACGCGCGACCGGCGCCTGCTGATGCGCAGTATGGTGATCTACGGGTACTGCCTGCGCAGCCAAGCGCCGGCGGTCCAGGCCGTGGAGGTGCTGCAGCGCTATGGACTGGCCGGCAGTGTGCAGCCCTTCCGGCGCTGCCTGCGCTGCAACGGCCCCCTGCAGCCGGTGAGCAAGGATCAGGTGCTCGAGCGGTTGGAGCCGCTGACCCGGTTGTATTATGATGAGTTTCACCTGTGCCAGGAGTGCGGCCAGGTGTACTGGAAGGGCTCGCATTATGAGCGGATGGAACAGCTGGTGCAGCAGCTAACGCAGGCGCTGTGAGAGCTGCGCCAGGTCCTGGCGCAGCTGCTGCACCCGCCTCAGGTTGCCGTCCTCATCCCCCAATTCCAGAAGCTGCTGTTTCTTCTGCGCCAGCTCGCTGCACAGCTGGTAAAAACGGCTGGTGGTATGGAACTGGCCGTGGAGCAGCGCTCCCCAACGCGCCCGGCTGCGCTTCCAGGTGGAGCAGGCCATGAGATACTGGGCGGGGGTGATCATTCCCAGGGCGACCTCTTCGCGCAGGTGGATGGCAAGCCATTTTTGCTCTCGCTGTACGGCCCAGAAAATGAAAAGCAGCATCAGCAGCCAGCCGCTCCAATCAAACAGGGTGCCGGTGACAAAGCCGCCCAGCCCGTGGAGGATGGAGGCCAGGGTGTTATGGATGGAGTGCGTGGCGACGGCCAGGGCGAAGGCGGCCAGCGGCGCCAGCAAGCGCACCGGCCAGCCCAGGCTGAGGCGGGCGACCGCCAGCCCGATCCCCAGGAAGGCGGTGTAAAAGGGATGCTGCCAGCCGACCAGGATCACTCGCACAAAGACCATCCAGGCCAGGCCCAAAAAGCCGTTTTGGCTGTAGCCGTATTCGTAGATGTAATAGACGTTCTCAGTGGCGGCAAAGCCCAGGGCGGTCACCGCGGCGTAGACGATGCCATCCATAATGGAGTCAAACTCGTAGTGGAACACCAGGAAGACCGCCAGGACCGCCAGCCCCTTGAGACTTTCTTCGACCAGCGGGGCGATGATCGACCCGGTGGTCAGGGTGGCGGTGTTTTCGGATCCGGTGATAACCATCACCCCGTATCCCAGCAGGGTGTTGGCGACAAAGGCCGCCCCGGCGGCAAAAATTGCGCCCCAGGTGAACACGCCACCCAGGAGCAGGAGCGGCTCTTTTTCATAGCGGTCAAGCCAGTAGATGAGCCAGGCGAAGAGGAACATGGGCAGGAAGCCGAAAAAGAGCGACAGTCCCAGGCCCATGTCAGTCCTCAGGTGCGGAAGATCAGGCGGGTACGGTGGGCCCGGATGGCCTCGGGGGCGGCGCCGAGCTCGGCGGCTACCTCCTCGGGCCGGCCGGTGGCGGAGGCCTGGGCGGCCCGGTGCACCAGCAGGAGAGGGCAGCCCTGCGGGTCATCCGGCAGGCGCTGCAGGTCGAGGATCAGCGGGCGCAGGTCGTAAGAGCGATCCCGCCGCTGGCGGGGAAGACTGGGGGATTGGAGCACCACCTGCAGGCGGGCATCCAGGTCGGCCAGAGGCTCAAGCAGGGTGATAGTATACTCGGAGGCCTGGAGATCGGTCTGCAGCGAAGGTGCATGGGGGTCGACGACCTGGATGTACTGCACCTGGATGCCGGGAGGCGCAGCCTTGCGCAACGCTTCCATGACGATCTCTACGGGAAGCTCTTCTTCGAGCCAGACGTCGATCACCTCGGCCTCGCCAGTAAAGCCGAGGGGCAGGGCGGAAGCCAGGTTGATGCGCGGGTGGGGGCTGAAGCCCTGGCTGTAAGCCAACGGCAGCCCGGCGCGGCGCAGGGTGCGCTCCCAGGTCTTGTGCAGGTCCAGGTGACCGGTGTAGCGCATGGCATTGGTTTTAGCAAAGGTTATTCGCAGGCGCATAGTGCAATTCTACTGTTGAAGCGAGACGGCGTGAAGGGGCAGACCGGCTAGGGAATGACCGGAATCTGCAGGTCGGCGCCGGGCAGGGAGGCCAGCGGGATGCGCCGGGTCTTGACCTCCGGGCACTGCCAGGCCTCGCCCGGGTTGTGGCGGCGCAAGTCCGCAAAGGTAGGCAGGATGCCGCAGGCAAAACAGCGCTCACGGCAGTCCATACGCGTTTTGCCGGCCAGGCTCCAGCGATAGTCTTCGGCCAGGAATTTCTTGCGCAGGCCAGGATTGATGTGGTCCCAGGGGAACACCTCGTCCAGAGGCCGCGGGCGGTGGGTGTAGAAGGCCGGGTCAAGACCGGTTTCCTGGAAAGCCTGAAGCCACAGGTCATAGCGGAAGAAATCATTCCAGGCGTCGAAGCGGGCGCCAAGCTGCCAGGCGCGCAGGATTACCTCGGACATGCGCCGGTCGCCGCGCGACAGCCAGGCTTCGAGCAGGGTGGTCTCGGGCGGGTTCCAGTTGAGCTTGAGCCCCGGACCGCGCAGTTCGCGGCGCAGCAGCTCCTGCTTGGCCTGGATCTGGTCAAGGGTGTCGCAGGGCGCCCACTGGAAGGGGGTATGCGGCTTGGGGATAAAGGTGCTGACGCCGGCGGTGACCTCGGCACGGCGGCCAATCGCCTTGCGGCCCTCGGCCTGCACGGCGCGGCACACATCGACGATGGCGCGCACCTCCTCCAGGGTTTCCGAAGGATGGCCGATCATGAAGTACAGCTTGAGGTGGTGCCAGCCGCGGGAGAAGATGGCGCGGGCGGTTTCCAGGAGCTGGTCGGTGCTGACCGGCTTGTTGATGATCTCGCGCATGTGCTCGGTGGCAGCTTCGGGAGCCAGGGTAAAGCCGGAGCGGCGTGAGTCGTGCAGGGCATCCATCAGGTCGGCGGAGAAAGATTCGATGCGCAGGGAGGGCAGGGAGATGTTGAGGTGGCGCCCGGCGAAGCGGGTGCTGACCGCCTGGACCAGCTCCAGGATGTGCGTATAGTCGGAGGAGGAGAGGGAGAGCAGGCCGACCTCTTCGATGCCGGTGGCCTGCAGCGCCTGATCCAGCGCCTCGACGATCTCGTCGACACTGCGCTCGCGCACCGGGCGGTTGATCATCCCGGCATGGCAGAAGCGGCAGCCGCGGGTGCAGCCGCGCATGATCTCGATGGGGATGCGGTTGTGCACAGTGTCCAGGTAGGGGACGATGAATCGGGTTACAGGGGGAGGCAGGCGCGGCACGATGCGTTTGAGCACCGGCAGCGGGGCGCTTTCCACCAGGCGCTCCACGCGGCTGACCGCACCGTCCGGGTCGTACTCCGCCTGGTACAGGGCCGGGACGTATACGCCCCAGATGGCGGACAGGCGCAGGAGCAGCTCGTGACGGGAGGCGCCGCTGCGCTTCCACTCCTGGAAAGCATTGACGATCTCGCCAAGCACCTCTTCCCCCTCGCCGATGGCGAAGGCGTCAATAAAGGCGTGCATGGGCTCGGGGTTGAAGGTGGCGTGCCCGCCGGCGATCACCAGCGGGTGGGCGGTGGTGCGCTGGCTGGCCAACAGCGGGATGCCTGCCAGGTCAAGGGCGTTGAGGGTGTTGGTGTACAGCGTCTCGTACGGCAGGGAAAAGCCAAGGATGTCGAAATCCGCCAGGGGGTGATGGGTCTCCAGGGAGTAAAGCGGTACGCCGGCGCGGCGCATGGCGGTTTCCATATCATCGGCCGGGGAGAAGGCGCGCTCGGCCAGGGTGTCCGGGCGGCGGTTGAGCAGGTCATACAGGATCATCCAACCCAGGTTCGACATGCCCAGGTCATAGATGTCCGGGAAGACCAGGGCCACGCGGGTGTTTACCGCTTCCCAAGCTTTGACCACCTGGTTCAGCTCGCCGCCGGTGTAACGGGCGGGTTTTTGCACAACCGGCAGGATGCGCTCCAGCCGGGCATCGATTTCTTCAGGAGAATGCATGATCATCCTTCAATTTGGAATTTGGGACGATTATATCAGGGAAAATGGAAATTAGACGAATATTATCTATATTAAGCCGCAGCGCTTCGCACGACCGTCGTGCGAAGCGCCGTAAGCAGTCAATGACGATGCGGCTTATTCCATCAGCCAGCGGTCGAGCTCGCGCGACCAGGTCACCAGCTCTTCAGGCTTGAACCACAGGCTGACCTCGCGCTCCGCCGAGCCGGGCTGGTCGTCGGAGGCGTGGATCAGGTTGCGGCCCTTGACCAGGCCGAAATCGTGACGGATTGAGCCGGGCGCCGCTTCCAGCGGGTCGGTCTTCCCAACGGTCTGGCGCACCAGCAGCACGGCGCGCGGACCTTCCCATACCATGGCCATCACCGGGGCTGAGGTGATGTATTCGATCAGCCCGGGATAAAAGTTCTTCCCCAGGTGCTCAGCATAATGCTTTTCAGCCAGGTCCTTTGGGACCCACATAAACTTTGCCGCCACCAGGCGCAGGCCGCGCCGCTCCAGGCGGGAAATAACCTCCCCGACCAGGCCGCGCTGGACACCGTCGGGCTTTACAAGTACCAGTGAACGTTCCACAAAAATCCTCCAAAAAATAGATTAACTTAACAGCTCCTCTGCGCGGCTGTATGCGTCCAGGGCCTCTTGAAGCTGGTCGGTTCGAACGTAGGCGTCGCCCAGGCTTTGCCAGATGGCATAATCGGCAGGGAAGCGGTGGGCGGCGTCGTGCAGGTCGATGATGATCTCAGGGAGCAGCTGGCGCGCCTGGATCAGCTCGTCATAGCGCTCCAGGGCCAGCGGCAGGCTGCCCTGGACCATGGCATTGCGGGCAGCGATCAGCCCAACGGACGCCCGTTCCTCCTCGGGGGCAGCAGCCTGCACGGGAGGCAGGCTGACCTGGAGCTGGCCGCGGATGTTCTCCAGTGTGGCAGGCTCCATACCCGGTACATTGAGCAGGGCATCTGTATCCTGGAAGGGACCGTGTTCATCCCGATAGGTAATGATCTGCTGGGCAAGGATGAAGCCCACGCCAGGCAGGCGTTCCAGCTCGATCATGGAGGCCTGGTTCAGGTCCACCAGCGGCGGCTTCCAGCCATCGAACGGCTCAGGCTCAGGCTCTGCTTCCTCCACCAGCCATGCCGGCAGTTCGGGGGGCAGTTCTGCCTCGCCTGGGGCTGCGGTTTCCGCAGCTGGGGTTTCGGCAGGCGCTTCTTCGGGGGCTTCGGGCTCGAATACCTCTGCGGCAGCCAGGGCGCCGCCCGCCAGGACGGCGGCGGTGAGCAGTTCTTCTGCCTCGGTCTCCGAGGTGGTAAACTGCGCCTCGGACAGGGCAGCCTCCTGCTCCCACAGGACCGTCTCGGAGGGTGGGAGGGCAGTTTCAGCCTCAGCAGCGGGCTCGGCAGGCAGCATGCCCTCTTCCCAGGGCGGCGCGGCAGCCTCGGCTACTACTGCAGGCGTTTCTTCTTCAGCGGGCGCCTCAGGCTGGCTCTCAGCGGCGCCAACTGCAGCGCCTACTGCTGCTCCGACCACACCGGCAGCCCCCAGGGCGGCTGCGCCCAACCAGGAAGGCGCCTCTTCCGGAGCCGGCCCGGTTTCTGGGGCAGGCGGCTGCGTTTCCGTCTCCTGCATCGCCTGCTGCACCCAGTCGGGAGGCTGCTCCAGGCGCTCTTCAGGGGTGAGCAGCAGGGCTTCCTGCGCACCCTGGCGCACGGCCAGGCTCTCCAGCCAGGCATAGGCGGCGTCGGCATCGCTGAAATCGGGCATGGCAGCTGGCTCGCCGGCGGGAGGCTGCTCTGCTTCCGGCTCGACATCAACGACCAGATCGAGCTGGTTGGACTGCTCCACCCAGGATTGTACTTCGGAGAGGTAGGGAGTGCGGCGCACCATCTTGTGCTGCTGGTTGGCCTGCAGCATGGCCTGTTGGAGCTTCTCGGGGTCGCACACGCGCAGCTCCTTGACCGTGCTCACGCCGGCTACTTCCAGCAGCTCGCTGAATTCTTCACCCACCCCTGAGATGCGCATGAGATCGGCCATGTTGACCCACCTGGTAATCAGGGTGAGCGAGATGGCGGTTTTTTCGGCCAGTTCTTCCCGACCCTGGCGGCCCGCGCCGGCCTGCAGAAGGTCAGCGACATATTGAATGCCATTCTCCCTCAGCCGGGCACCATAGACCGGTCCGATGCCTTCGATGGTCTCAATAGGAATATTGTGGCGGTGGTGGGCCGGCGCCGGGGTCTCAACCGCCGGCTCTTCTTCGGATGGTGCAGCGGGCTCCTCGGGCGCCAGGAAATCGGCGGCGGATGCAACAGCGGCGCCAGCGGTGACCGCCTTCAGCCAATCCGGCAGCTCTTCGGCCTCTTCGGCGGCTGGCTCCAGGGGCGGCTGGTCAGCGGCAGGCTGCTGCAGCCATTCAGGCAGCTCTTCTGCAGGCAGTTCTTCTAACGGGGCAGGCGCGGTGGGCTCCTCGGGCGCCAGGAAATCCGCGGCGGATGCAACCGCGGCGCCAGCGGTGACCGCCTTCAGCCAATCCGGCAGCTCTTCGGCCTCTTCGGCGGCCGGCTCCAGGGGCGGCTGGTCAGCGGCAGGCTGCTGCAGCC
>CAIQIV010000515.1 GCA_903871905.1 uncultured Chloroflexota bacterium
TCATCAGGTGCACGTGGAAGTCCTTCTGCGTCAGCGGGCGCAGGGCAGCCACCAGGTCAGCAAAGAACAGGAAGCCGGGCACAAAATGGCCGTCCGAGACATCGATGTGATACAGGTCCACATACGGGTCGACGCGCTCGATGTCCGCGGCAAAGCGGGTGAAATCGGCCGACCACAGCGAGGCTTCCACCAGCAGGCGGCCAGCAGGGTATTTGCTCCAAAAGTTCATCACAGGATCCTTTTATTGGGAAAATTGAAAAGCCCGCGCTCAGAGCGGCGCCACCACCGCCCGCTCCAGGGCTGCCTGGTACTCAGCCGGGGAAAAGAGCCCGCCGCCCAGGGACAGGGTGTTGGCCGCCCCGGCCGCCGCCGCCTGGCGCAGCGCCTCGGCTTCGCTCAGCCCGCGCTCCAGCCCGACCAGCCAGCCGGCCATGAAGGCATCCCCACTGCCCACCGAGCTGAGGAAACCGGGCTGCTCGAGCGGGTGAGCCCGCCAGGCGCTGCCCGGCGAGGCCAGCACAGCGCCCCCCCGCCCCAGGGTGATCAGCGCCCGCCCCGCCCCCATCTCACACAGCCGGCGCGCCGCCTGCAGGGCCGCGGCGGGTGAATCTACAACCAACCCGGTGGCCTCCTCGGCCTCCAGGACGTTGATCTTCACCCCGGCCGGGCGGGCCTGCAGGGCGGCATGCAGCGGCGCGCCGCGCACATCCAGCCACACCGCCACCCCGGCGTCACCCAGCCGCCCCACCAGGCGCGCAAAAGCCGCCGGGGGTGACCCCGGCGGCAGGCTTCCGGAAAAACAGGCCAGCCGCGCCGCGGCGGCCTGGCTCAACACATCCGCCTCCAGGCGCAGCCAGTCGGCCTCATCCACCTGGGGGCCGGGGCCGCTGACCAGGGTGGCGTCGCCGGCATGCTGCGGGTCATACATCGCCAGGGCCAGGCGCTCCTCGCCGGCTACCTGGGTCCACAGCCCGCGCATCCCCTCCGCCTGGGCCAGGGCGGCAAACTGCTGCCCTCCCAGCCCGGCGACAAAGCCCATCCCCAGCGGCTCGCCCCCCAGCTCCTGCACCGCCCGGGCCACGTTGATCCCCTTGCCGCTGGCCAGCGACACCTCCGCCGTGGCCCGGAACGCCCCGCCCAGCTTCAGACCGGGCACGGTCCAGGTGCGCTCAATATTCGTATTGGGCGAGATGCACAAAATCAAGCTGCGTCTCGCCTCACGTCAGTCCGCACCGCCAGAAGAAGCCGCAGCCGGGGCCCCTCGGCTGGTCTTCTTCTCATAGAGCTGGAAGCGCACCTTCTGCGCATCGATCAGCAGGGCCAGCAGGATGATCAGGCCGCGGATGCCGTTGATCCAGAAAGGATCCACCGACATCAGGTTCAGCCCGTTGTCGATCACCGAGAGCAGCAGCACACCGGAGAAAGCGCCCCAGATGGTGCCAGAGCCGCCCGTCAGGGCCACACCGCCGATCACTGAGGCCGCCACCGTCTCCAGGGTAAAGCCCTGGCCCAGGTTGGGCACCGAGACCTCCAGGCGCCCCAGCAGCATCCAGGCTGCCAGCGCCGCCATGAACCCGCCCACCATGTAAGCCCGGGTGATCAGCTTCTCCGGGTTGAAGCCCGAAGCGCGCGCCGCCTCGCGGTTGCCGCCCACGGCATACAATTGGCGGCCAAAACGCGTGGTGCGCAGGTAGTAGCTGGCGCCCAGGTAAAGCAGCAGGGTGAAAATCACCGAGACCGGGATCATCCCGATGCGGCCGCCGCCCAGCCAGTTGAACAGGGCCGGCGTGCCGGGCATGATCGCTCCCATGCTGATCACGAAAGCAATGCCGCGCAGCACCAGCTGCATGGCCAGGGTGACGATGAAGTTATTCATCTTCAGGCGGGTGATCAGCTGGCCGTTGATCCAGCCAATGGCTGTGCCCAGCACGATCATCAACGGGATGACGATGAAGGGATGCACCTCCCAACCGACGCCGCCGGCCTGCGCCAGGCTCGATTCGCGGTAGGGCAGCATCAACCAGGTGGCCAGCACCACCAGCAGCGAGAGCGTGCCTTCCGCCGACAGGTCAAAGTTGCCGCTCAGCAGCACAACCGCCTGGCCAATGGTCAGGATACCCAGCACGCTGGCATGCAGCAGGATGTTCATCAGGTTGCTGGGTGACAGGAACTTCTCTATCCCCAGGTTAACAATGAAGAAGATGAACACCAGCAGCAGGATAAACCAGATGAAGCGATCGAGCACCCACTGGAAAGTTTTACTGGCGGACATTGCTGTTACCTCCTTCGATGGCCAGCAGGATATTCTCAGGCGTGGTTTCCTGCTCACCAACGGTGTATGTATGGGTGATACGCCCGCCGTACATGACCATGATGCGGTTGCATACCCCCAGCAGCTCGCGCACTTCGGACGAGA
>CAIQIV010000516.1 GCA_903871905.1 uncultured Chloroflexota bacterium
GGCGGGAGATTCAACAAAATTTCCTGGCCAACCTGCGCAAGGCAGCCGAGGCAGTTTACATTTACCAGGTTTACCCGCTCCAGGCAGATGTGGATATCCTGGTATGGAGCAGCCTGACAACCACAGAGACAGAAAACACAGCCCAGTTTGCCGAGCAGTTTGCCCGCGCCGCCCTCCCATTCCGGCGTTACCTCCAGCCCGTACAGGCATTATGGGGTTTCACCCGACCCTCCCAATATACGAAAACCCGCTCCAGCCAGGAAATCGATCCCCTCACACCGGAACGAAAGCGTTACCTGATTGTGTATCCTTTCGTAAAAACTGTGGATTGGTACCTGATGGGACAGGAAGCCCGCCAGGGGATGATGAACAACCACATCCGGGTTGGCAAACAATACCCAGAGATTTTACAGCTCCTGCTGTATTCCTTTGGGCTGCAGGACCAGGAGTTTGTGGTCGTCTACGAGACCGATGATCTCCCGCAGTTCTCAGACCTGGTTTATGCTCTGCGCAGCACGGATGCCCGGCGTTACACGCTGCGCGATACCCCCCTGTTTACCGGGATTTTCCATCCAGCCGAACAGACTCTATCGCTCTGGGAGTAAGAATTGCCTGGCACCGCTCTTCTCCTGATGGCATATGGAAGCATTGATTCCCTGGACGAGCTCGAAGCCTACCTGCTCGATATTCGCAGTGGACGGCCTGTCTCGCCTGAGCTGCTGGCAGAATTTCGTCACCGGTATGAGCTGATTGGCGGAGCATCCCCTCTGCTCAAGATCACCAGGCAGCAGGCGGCTGCCCTACAGGATGAGTTAAACCGGCGTTTTGAGCCTTCAGGAATTGAATTTCAAGCGTTTGTAGGAATGCGCCACTGGCAGCCGCGCATTCACCAGGCAGTCGCTGAACTACGCGCCCAGGGTTTCACCCGGATAATCGGATTGGTGATGGCCCCCCACCAATCCCGCATGAGCACTGGAGCATATTTTTCCATTTTGGACAAGGCTATCAGCGAAAGTGGTGGGCAGGTCGAGGTGATCCGCATCGAATCCTGGCACGACGCTCCCGGATTTATTGGCGCTCTGGCAGAACATGCCCAGGCCGCCATGAAAAAATTTGAATTGCCTCCCTTTGTGGTTTTTTCTGCGCACAGCCTGCCCGCCCGTATCCTGCAGCAGGGCGATCCATATGACCACCAGCTTCACCAGACAGCACAGCTTGTCGCTGATAAACTAGGGCTGGCTGAACAGCGCTGGAAGTTTTGCTACCAGAGCGCCGGGCAGAGCGCAGAGCCATGGCTGGGTCCCCCGATTGAACAGGTCATCGAGGATCTGTGTACCCAGAGGGAGAAAAATATCCTGGTGATCCCCATTGGATTTGTTTGCGATCATGTGGAAGTATTGTATGATATTGATATAGAAGCACGAGCAATTGCTCAAAAACACGGAGCGCGGCTCGAGCGCAGCCAATCCTTGAACACATCTCCGGTTTTTATCCATGCACTGGCAGAAATCGTAGGGAAATATGCATATCCTTTGTCTGGGGATTAATCACGAATCGGCGGAACTATCCCTGCGGGAGCGGCTGTCGTTTAGCGATGATGCAACGCGTGCTGCGCTTGCCCGCATCGGTTGCGGCGATCCGGATGGCTGTCTTAAAGGAGAGCTGGTGATCCTGTCGACCTGCAACCGGGTAGAAATTTACGCCACTACCACCGAAACCTGCTTCTCAGAGATGGAGACTTTCCTATCTGAAGCCAGGCAGGTACCCCCTGAGGAATTCCAGCCCTATATGTACCGACTGAGCGATAAACAGGCTGTAGAGCACCTGTTGCGGGTGGCTGCCGGTCTGGATTCGCTGGTTATTGGCGAGCCACAGATCCTGGGGCAGGTGATTCATGCCCTCGAGTTGGCGCGCGGTCAGAATGCAGTTGGGACCGTCCTGTCGCGCCTGTTCCAGTCTGCCATCCATACAGGCAAACGGGTTCGAACGGAGACCACCATCGCTCACAACCCTTCTTCAGTTTCAGCCATGGCCGTCCGGCTGGCGTCTGAAACAGTAAGAGATTTGCCCAGATCTCACGTGGTGGTCCTTGGCGCAGGTGAGACAGCGGAACTGGTCGTTGAAGCTCTACGTAAGCGCGGGGTCACCAAGATCACCATTATCAACCGCACGCTAAGCCGCGCTTTTGAGTTAGCCAGTCGTTGGGGAGGGGAAGCCGCAACCTTTGAATCGATGGGACAAATCCTGGCAAATGCGGATATTTTGGTATCATCCACCGGCGCCCCACATCCCATGGTCTTTCCGCCCATGGTCTCTGGAGCCATGGAATCCCGGCCACAGCGCCCATTGGTGATGATCGACATCGCTGTGCCGCGGGATATCGACCCGGAGGTTGCGCTCATTCCCGGAGTCCAGGTGTATGACATGGACGGGCTGCAGGAAAGATTGGCTGAATCGCTCTCAAGCCGCCAGGGGCAGGTTCCTGAAGCAGAAGCCATTATCGAGGATGAGCTTAATGGCTTTTTCCAATTCCTTGAATCGCTGGATGTGCTGCACCTGATTCGCAACCTGCGGCAGCAAGCCGAAGAGATCCGGCGCGCAGAGTTGGAGAAATCTCTGCGACGCCTGCCTGACCTGACCACAGAGGAACGTGAGCGCATCAATGCATTGACCCAGGCACTGGTGAATAAGATTCTGCATTCCCCCACGCTGCGTTTGCGCGCTGAGGCCGGCTGCACGCACCTGCCCGAGTATGCTTTTGTCACCCGCAGCCTGTTCAGCCTGAATGGGACAAATGGGGGAACAGAATCTCACCAGGAATGCAATTTTGCCGACGGTCCCTGCCTGCACCTTGCTGCATCTCCGATAGAATTCAATACTTATACCATCTATAAAACAAAAGAATAATCCATGCATCTCACCTTTGCCACACGACCGTCTGCCCTTGCCCGCTGGCAAACCAGGTATGTGATCGAGAATTTACGCGCCCATTGGCCGGACCTGGA
>CAIQIV010000517.1 GCA_903871905.1 uncultured Chloroflexota bacterium
CGATCAGGCGGTCCTCATCCAGCCGGCCGTTGTTCATCATGCTCCAGCGGCGCAGCGAGGCGCGCACCCGCGCCAGGAACTCTTCGATGCCAAATGGCAGCACCAGGTAATCGTCTGCCCCCATATCCAGGGCTTCAATTTTTGTTTTTTCCGAGCCGATGGCGGACAACACGATGATCGGGGAGAGGCTGATTTCACTCAGCTTCCGGCAGATGCTCAGACCATCCACATCGATGGTGGTGAAATCCAGGTTCAGGACGAATAACTCGGGCTTGAACGAGGTGGCCATGGAATAGGCCTCCTGATCGTCCAGGGCAACCGACACCTCGTACCCTCGGCCGACCAGGTTGCGGCGCATCGAGCGCAGGAAATTCGGCTCGTCCCCGATTAATAAGATCTTATTGGCAGTCATATTCCGCACCCAGATCGGGGAACGAGCGATAGGGCTGCACGGTCGGGATGACGAGCTGCAGCATGGGCTGGCGCCCTGGCTCATCCAGCACGGTCAATGAGATCTGCTGAAGATGGATGATTTCGCAGGCAATGTGCAGCTTGAGGATATTCTCCGGGGATAAGAGGTCATTGGATTCTGGCTGGGTCTTGCAATAATGCATCTGCTCGATGGTCTTCAGGATGGGTAGGTCCGGCCCGGTAATGTCCACGCGCCAGGCGCTCTCAGTTTCACTGGCAGCGACGCGCAGCGCATCAGCCGGTGCATAGGCAAACAGCACCTCGTAGAGCAGGAGCAGCGTCTTGGTCAGGTATTCATAATCCACCCGAACGGGCAGGCCGTCCGGAGGATACGACACCTCCAGGTTGATCCCTGGCAGCTTCTTGGCCGCCATCGCCTGGGAGGCGGAGAGAATCTCCTGCAGCAGGTTAGAGTCCTGGTTGAGTTCCAGGCTGTTGGCCTGGGTGCGGAAGGCCAGGGTCAGCAGGACGGTCATCTCCGAGACCTGGTTGACGCTGCTGTCGATTGTCTCCAGGAACTCGTGCTGGTTGGCGCTGTCCCAAAAAATATCATAATTCAACAGGCTGGAAACCGCGGCCTTGATCGAGGCAGAATAGACCTGGAAGCGGCGGCTGGTTTCCGCAAACAGGTTCCAGATAAAAGCCTGCTGTGTTTGCAGGTCGTCCAGCTCGCGGCGCAGCGCCTGGTTCTGCTGCTGGAGTTCGTCGTAGGACGGGGGTTGAGTTTCCGGAGGTCGGCTGTCGGTCATGGGTGTGCACCCGTTTCAGGCATTCACGCCAAACAGCTCAATGGATGGCCGGGGCGAGCCGATGCGCAGGCCGCTTTTGTTGGCCAGGTTCCCCGGCAGCTTGGCCAGGCTGGAGATCATCACCTGCTCTCCCCCGCTGTGCAGAAACTCGGAGGCGCTGCGCAGCGAGCTTTGCACTGTGCTGGAGTGGATGGTTTCCTGTTCCAGGATTTCATCCAGTTTCTCCAGGGAGATCACATTCGGCCGGTCCATCACCAACCCGGTGCGGATAAACTTATCATCGCGGTCTACGATCATCATCAGGATGTTGGCATTGACCTCCTGTGCCACCATGCAGGCCACCTGCTCGGTGTCGATCACCGCCTCGATCCCTTCCAGTGCCCCCTGGGGGCTGTATTTCACCGGGATCCCGCCCCCGCCGGCGGCGATCACAATATTTCCCGTGTCCACCAGGGATTTGATAGCGTCCATCTCGAAGATCTTGATCGGCGGCAGGGAAGGCACGGCCCGCCGGTAGCCTCGGCCCGGCTCTTCCACAATCTTCCATTTCCTGGATTGGCGGTACTGCTCGGCCTTGTCACGGTCGAACCACGGGCCGATAGCTTTGAGCGGCGCCTGGTCCAGGCTGCCGGCCTCGATCAGCGTCTGGGTCAACAGGCAGACCACCTGGCGGTCAACCTGGTGGTGGGCGAGGGTGTTCCGCAGCGCCTGGGAGATCATGTAGCCGGTAGCCCCCTGCGTATCCGCGCCACACACATCTAGCGGGACGGCGTGCAGGGCGTGGCTGGCGACCTCGGAGCGAAAGAGCACGAAGCCTACCTGGGGCTTATTGCCGTGCAGCACGGCCAGCTTAATCTCTGCGGAGAGCAGCGGGGATAGCCCATCTGCCAATTCCCTGGCATTTGCTTTTTGCTCCGCGATGGTTGAACCATGCCCACCCGCTAAGGCTTCTCCATTGACCAGGGCGACAACTGTTCCGCTCATATTCCGACTCTCCAAGAAGAAAATTGAATGAAATGGATAAATTCAGCAGCCTCTATTTTACTTGTGATTGCCCCGGCGTGGGAGGAATTGATCCCAAAACGGTCGCACCATTGGGTGCTTTTCCCAGCGTGTTAGCGGCCGGATTTTTGGCGCTAAAACCGGCATTTGGGACCGAAATAGAGGTTGCCGTCAAGTCGCCTTTTTGCCACCAAATAATCAAGATTTCAAGCGCCAAAACCACCATACAATTCGGCCCGCCAACAGCCACGTGTTCTGGTTGAGCCAAAAGTTATCAAGTTGAAAAAGTTCCCTTAAATTCTTACTCAAGAATTTATAGTATAATGCAGTAAAGCCTAAACGTTGTCAGCCTTCGCCGTGTCAGATGGGCAGGTTGGGAAAATCATAAATTATCTCTGTTACAAAATATAATGTAGATTCAGCTTGTTTTTTAACAAAGGAGCAAGAGAATGAGCGAGCAAAGAAACAGAAGCCTGCTTCCTTCGTTTGCGTTAATATTCACATTCTTCTTAGCAGTTATATTCATTTCCAATGTTGATCAACACCAGTTAAATATAGCATCTGCATATCCTCCTCCTCAAACAACAAGACGACCCAGAAGTTACAACCACATTATCAATTTACCTATGCTGATGAAGTTTCCGGTTTATTTCACCAATAGTTACTATATGCAAACCACAAATATTCCAATGCACCAAACGAAAGGTTCAAGCCTGGGAACCATTTTAAATACGGGTGGTATCCCAAGAAATATTGTGATCATCCTAGATTATGGGGATCCAGTCATTAAAAATGGTTCTTACGGTACTGATTTACTCCTGAATAATGTATTTGCCTCAACAGCGTCGATAAAATCAGCTGTAATTAACTTTGCAACATCATTCTATAATAGCCTGGGAACTAATCAATCTCATCTAAACATATTGGTAGCTACAAATAACTCTCGTACAAAGGATGGTATCAATTTTGTCAATTATAACCATGGCGTTGCCTGGGCACAAATGATTAACGAGGCCAGCGATTATTTATGGGCCCATAGAGGCTCGGATGGTAATCCATTTGCAACCAAGGTCATTGTTTCTGGAGCCAGTGATATGGAAGCGGCCTATAACGATACATATTCTACAACAGCGTGGGTAAATGGATATGTGTCTTCCCAATATTACCCCTTATATAATATTGGGAATGCGCCTTGTCCTTGGGTGCCGCCATTTTCCGGCAATGTTAGCTGCGAACACGGCTGGGATCAGAATATTGTGTGGTATGTTTCCAAAGGTGCGGGAACTAATATATTCGCCATACCAGAAATCTATAATACACTTGGGGTCAATGCTTGGCAATGGTTTTACGTAAGCCAATATGGTTATATCTACAAAAACGGTAGAAAGATAGATTTTTCGGGTTCTCTCACAGAGTATGGGGCTTGCCTACAACGGGGAAATTGTAATGGAATAGATAATAAACCAACACATGGGTGGTGGCAACTATGGTCAGCGTTACATACAAATAACGCTTTGGAAACCAATGGATATTTATGGCTTACGGATATTAGTTATTATCCATAATATGAACGCGAATAAAGGAGGTACATTGATGAACAGAAAAAGCATCTCTATTAAAATGCTCATATTGGTTTTTGGCTTGGCATTCGTGGGTTTGTTTTTTGCCAGGGTAGATCAAGATCATCAATCTACATTTATTCGTCCTAGCACAAATACCGCTTTCAGTACATTAACCGAGTCGGCGCCCACCAATAACCCCACAGAAGCACTGGCTATATTGCTAACCGAAGGTGCAACAGAAGGTATTGTTGCTAGCGCAAGGATTGCTGCTCACCAAGCTACAATGGTTGAAGGGGCGCGGAGAGGATATGTAACCGATGAGCCACTACCAACGCCAGCAGAAATACCACAACCAATTCCAACAGGTCTTTATGAAGGGGGTTTGCCGGCCGGGTTTGGTGGAAAAGGGGTTCTAAATGTTTTGGATACCTACATTGATGGTGATTTTTATGAGGTTTCTGCTGGAAGTGCAGAGAATGATCCATCACAGGGGGTCGTCTGGGTCCGATGTATTCCGAAATTACTAGAGGATGTAGGACGATTAACATCCACATATCACAATTTACCTCCCAATAGTGGAGCCGTCCGGATCTTGAGAGTAAACGAGAATCGATTAGTGCTTGAGAGTGTAACTACGAAACAAATATATTACTTTGATATCCCTGGTCGACAGTTTGTGGATTCACTTACTGAAATTGTGCCAACGATTACCAAGATACCATTGATGACACCAACGGAGGTCATTCCGACCTCTGTCCTCAACCCATATCCTAGTCCAGTGCCGTAGAAATTTCTTAAAAATTACTCAGACTTTATAAATCCTAATCATAGAATCCGCAAATTTGGAGTAATTAGTCATAGAACCTGAAGCTCCCATCAAGTTCGCATATTGGCAGGAGCTTTTTTTATTTGCGCCGCATTAGAATATTATAGCGATGTTCAAATATTGGCTCATATTTAGCCCAATTAAGGAATATCGCTGATGAAAGTTGCGTTGCGTAAGTTGGAGAGTGCATAAACCATGAGCGAATATCAATATTACGAATGGCAAACCGTAGACCGGATTCTTACTGCGGAAGAGCAGGCGGCTGTCGACTCCCTATCCAGCCATATTGACGTGAGTTCCAGCCGGGCAGTGGTCACTTACAATTGGGGGGGGTTCAAACACAGTTCAAAAGATGTGCTGCTGAAATACTTCGATGCTCATTTCTACCAGGCTAATTGGGGCAGCCTGCGCCTGATGTTCCGTTTTCCAGTGGGACTGATCGACAAAGCAGATATCGCACCCTACTGCGTGGATGAGTATGTTACGTTTGAAACCGCCGGAGACTACCAGGTCATTGACCTGGATTTCAACCCCGAAGAGGGCGTGGAGATGGAAGCCGAGGTAAGTCTTTCACATTTCATCCGTCTGCGAGCCGACATCCTGGAGGGCGACTACCGCCTGCTGTACCTGGCCTGGCTGAAAGCGATGACCTTGGACAGCTCATCTTCCTGGTTCCCAGACGATGATGAGTACGAAGATGATGACCCCGATTACCCGGCTGATGATCGCGAACCGCCAATTCCACCTGGATTGAAGAAGCTCTCGCCAGCGCTGCAGAACTTTGTCCAAATCTTCGAGATTGACCCCTTCCTGGTGCAGGCTGCAGCCGAGGCCAGTCCTGATCTAAAGGAAGCGTTGGCGGTAGATTATGCGAACCTGGTGAGCCGGTTATCGCGCCCCGAGTGTGAGGACTATCTTGCCCGCCTGGCCGAGGGGGAAGCAGGCGTTGCGTTGGCGCTGCGCAAGCGCCTGGCAGTCTTTTTGCCGCAGGTAGTACAGGCTCAGTCCGCTCCAACGCGCACGCTCCAACAGTTGCTGCAGCGCGCCGAACAGCTTGAAAAGGACAAAAAGAAACGCCAGGCGGAAACCGCCCGCCAGAAGCACATTGCTGAAATGAAGGATCTGGCAGCCAGAGAAGAGCAGACGTGGAAGAAAGTGGAGGATTTGTTGGATAACGGGCGCAAGATCGCTTCGGTCTACGATGAAGCCACCGGGCTGTTGGTAAAGCTCCAGCAGTTGTCAGAGTTTCAGGATATGCGCAGTGTATTCCAACAGCGTCTGCGCCGGCTGGCTGGGAAATATTCTGCCCGTTCAGCGTTGATGGGCCGCTGGCGCACCAAGGGCTGGATTGAGTAGTTTTGGCGTATCTCTTGTATAGAAACGTCATCTGACCGATTTACCGGATGTCCGTGGTACACTTACGATATCAGATCAAGAAAAGGTGAGAGACGGATAATGCCTCTGAAAACAGCAACGGCTGTCAGTTGCCCGAACATTGCCCTTGCGATGTGATTATCAGGGACATCACCGCCCGGTGATTCTCAAAGCCAAGCTGGCGCTGGATCTGACGGGCGGAA
>CAIQIV010000518.1 GCA_903871905.1 uncultured Chloroflexota bacterium
CGGTGTGCTGGAACGCTATGTGCGTGACCTGCCGCTGCTTAGGCTGGAAGAAGCGCTGCGTAAAATGACCTCTTTCCCAGCCCAGCGCTTTGGCTTGTGGGATCGCGGCGTCCTGCGGCCGGGGGCGTGGGCGGATGTGGTGGTATTTGACCTGGATCGCATGCATGACCGGGCAACCAATCTTTTCCCTCACACCTATCCTTTTGAGAATTATCCGCACCAATATCCCGAGGGGATCGACCATGTATTGGTGAATGGGGTGCTGGTGGTCGAGGAGGGTGAGCATACCGGGGCACTGCCCGGCAGGGTCGAATGCCGGCGGGATTGAAGGTTGGACGAGCGCACCTTTCCCTTCTCCCTGGGAGAGGATCTGAAAGTCGCTCGGTTATGGATTCTGTGCGGATCTTCAGGGGAAAATTGGTTGACAAGAACGGCTGGCTGATGTAAAATGCAATTCGCTTTCGGGGCGTGGCGCAGTCCGGCTAGCGCGCTTGCATGGGGTGCAAGAGGCCCCGGGTTCAACTCCCGGCGCCCCGACTGAAAATTGTAGTGGCAACAGGATATGAACCCCAGTCCATAAGGACCGGGGTTCATATCTTTAATCCCTTCTTCTTGTGGAAAGTCTTTCTCAAACCGTGAGATGGATAACAAAGGCTTATCAGAAGAGTTAATGACGAGACCCAACACTAATATTAGAGGAATTGGCTTTCTTATCCTGGCGATGCTGATCATTTCCTTCCAGCCGGTGGCGGTAAAATGGATGGGCGGTAGCTATCCTGTTTTGGAAATGGTGGTTTTGCGCAACCTGGTAGCGCTGCCGTTCACCCTGCTCTTTTTTCGGTATGAGGGGCGGCGAGGGCTGCCAACCACACAGAAGCTTTGGCCGGAAGTAATTCGCGGGATCTTCCTTTTCCTCTCGTATACCACCTATATGATGGGCTTGTTAGTCTTACCGTTGGGGCAAGTAGAAGCGATACGCTATTCTGGCCCCATCATGATCACCGTTTTATCTGTCCTGCTGCTGGGCGAGAAAGTTAAACCTGCCTGCTGGCTGGCGCTGCTGGTTGGTTTTGGGGGCGTGGTCCTCATCGTCCTGCCTGGTTCAGCTTCATTCGATGCCGGCTCCATTTTTATCCTGATCAGTGTCCTGTTCTATGCCCTGACGGTGATATCCACCCGCAAACTCCAGGCTACCGACAGCAGTGCAACGATGGCTTTCTACAGCTCACTCGTTTACCTGTTAGCCGCATTGGTTTTGGTGCCTATTACGGTATCCATTGGGGAGATACCCAACGCGCATCCGAGCATTGCATTTCTCTTTCACCATTGGACCATGCCCACCCTTGTTGATGGCATCATCATGGGCGGATTAGGGCTGGTCTGGGCGGGCTGGACATACTTCATGTCGCGGGCCTACAGCATGGCGCAGGCTTCGGTGGCAGCACCATTTGAATATTTATCGCTGCCAATCAATTTGATGTGGGGGTTTGCCATCTGGCGAGAAATCCCGACGGTATGGATTCTGGCGGGCGCCGCGCTGACTCTGTTGAGCGGGCTGTTCATTCTCAATGCAGCTGCATTGCAACCCGAACCACGGCGAAGATGAGCGCGAAATGCTGCTGCTTTGCCAGGATCAGCACATTGCTGTGATCCCCTTTCCTCTGCTCGCCTGCGGCTGGCTGCCCTGACAAAATATCTTACGCAAACGCCTTTTATGAGCCATTCACAAAGCATTGTGCTTTATCAGCTATCTCCAGCAAATCATTCGGTCTTCTAAAGTCGTGTAGTAACCTGCCGATAAGATAATGTGTTTGTTTCAGAATGCAACCTATTTTGACAATGTCAGATTAAGTTTGAACCTCCGCCTTGCGTCGCTTACGCAAGCGACTGGCGGTTGAAC
>CAIQIV010000519.1 GCA_903871905.1 uncultured Chloroflexota bacterium
CTCACTGATAATGGTAGGTTGATTGATACGAAAACGGTTGTTGTCAGACATCAATGATACCTTTTCTGCACGAATATAATATCAAAGCGGAGATCTGGAGACTCCGCACGCAATAAGGCTCGACTGAATTGGCGTTTTATAAATTAATTATGCAGCGACACTGATATTATTCATTATAAACGCCAAATGTCGTTTCAGACAAGGCCATTTGTACCAATCTGAAAAGGGTTGACCTTACCAACAATACCTGGATAGGAGAAACCCATTGGAGTAAAGCCGGGATGCCCGGTCCTAACTTCTATCATTCACTTCGGACTGGAGAGGCTCCAGCAGCTCCCCCATCTGGGACATTAATTGGTAATCGGCAATATTGGCTGTTTGAGTCAGCAGCACCTGCATGAGAAAGGCGGAGAATTGCTCTACCAGGCGGCGTATCTGCGCCTGGGGATCACCGTCACCCCGGATCAGAGGTGGATGGACAGTGATTTCCATTAACCCCTGGGTGTTCAGGGCTGAGGTGATCGGGAGCACCTCAGCTCCGGTGAGCAGCGCCAGGTCAGCAAACCCGGCAGGAAAACTGCGTTTCCGGTTGAAGAACGGTACTTCTAAAGAGCGGCCACTGCGTCTGCCATCCGACACAATATGGATCAAACCTCCCAGGTTTAATTCATTATGCGCGTCGGCCAGGAGCTGGACGTTCTCTGCTTCGATCCAGCCTGGATGTGTGGGTTTCGACTTGCGCGGCATCAGTTTTACTCCCAAGGGCTGGCCCTGGTACTCCCACCAACGCCAGAAGGCATGGGTAAACAGCATATGATTATAGACACAGATTACGCCATGACCGGCGTCCATGGCGTGGCGCAGGTGTTCCAGCCCGTTCACCCGGCACAGCGAGCGAAAGTCCTTCTCAGTGAGTATGCTTAATTTATGGCCCCAGATCGACCACCACAATACCGTCATCAGCGCCTGCTGCACCCCCTTCGCCTGTTCCGGCCCTGGCGCATATTGAGCCAGGAACCGCCGATGCGTGCAAATTTCATCTTTCCAGTGCCGGGCAAACCATGCCTGCCCGCACAGTATGTGCAGCAGGTGAGCACAAGCCATGTAAAAAGGGCGGCCCAGCCCGATCGCTGCCAGCAAATGATAAGATGCATGCAGGCTCCCTCCAACCAGGCGTACAACGAGGGGGTAGACATCCCCTTTGTCTTTTTCCTCACTTCCTTTTCTCTTCCTATCCCTGAGACTGTAAACATGCGGAGGCGCCTGGCGAGGCAAAGGGGTAATCCGGGTATCCATCATACCCTCCAGCGCTGTGTCTTGCAACAGCCGCTCCAGGTGAACAATCGACGGGTTTTTGAAATAGGTCATTGGCAGTGCGTGCCCGCAAAGGGATTCGACCTGCAAGCTGAGGCTCAGGGCGCACAGCGAATCACCGCCCAGTTCGAAGAAGTTGTCATCCACCCCCACTTCGTCCATTTCCAGGATCTCCCCCCACAATCCAGCCAGCTGTGCCTGCAGCTCGGTAGCGGGAGGAATGAAAGGCACCGCTAACGCCGGACGCTGTCGGCCTGGGGCAGGCAGCAGGCAGCGCTCAACCTTGCCGTTGAGATTGCGCGGCAGGCTGTCCAGGGTCACAAAACGCGCCGGGAGCATGTATTCGGGCAGCAAAGTTTTCAGGTACCC
>CAIQIV010000520.1 GCA_903871905.1 uncultured Chloroflexota bacterium
AAGGCGCCTGCCGCCCTGGGGCTGCGGCGTTCAGCGCGCCTGCCGGTGATGGCGGCCCTGTCGCAGGAACTGGGCTGGCCATTGCTGCTGATCACCGATCGCGCCGACCGCGCCCTGAGCCAGATGGAAGAGCTGGGGTTGTGGGCGCCGGACCGGCCGCGCCTGCTGTTCCCCGAGCCGACGCCCTTGTTCTACGAAAATGCTGCCTGGGGCGAGGCGACGCGCCGCGACCGCCTGGCTGTCCTCACCCGGCTGGCGGCCTATCACCTGCCGGGTGCGTCTGCACCGGGTGGCGGAACTCCCGCCAGGCCTCCCATCCTGGTTGCCCCGGTGCGGGCGGTGATGACGCGCACCCTGCCGCGCCGCGACTGTTTGAAAGCCTCCCGCACCCTGCGCCGCGGCGCGGCGCTGCCGCTGGACGACCTGGCGCGCCTGTGCGTCAGCCTGGGCTACCAGGTGGTCAACACGGTGATCGCTTCCGGCCAGTTTGCCCGGCGCGGCGGCATCCTTGACCTGTGGCCGCCGGCTGAGCCGTACCCGGTGCGCCTGGAGTTCTTTGGCGATGAGATCGACACCCTGCGGCGTTTTGATCCGGCCACCCAGCGCACGCTCAAGCCCGGGGAGGGGCCGGAGGCGCGCCTGGCTTCGACAGGCTCGGCTTCGACAAGCTCAGCCAGCCTGGCAGCGACGGGCTCGGCTTCGACAAGCTCAGCCAGCCTGGATGCGACGGGCTCGGCTTCGACAGGCTCAGCCTGCCTGCTTACCCCGGCGCGCGAGGTGCTGGCCCCGGCCGGCGGGGACGCCGAAAGATTGGGCCTGCCACCCGGCGAGGCGGTGACCGAGTTCCACCTCCCCCTGGTCCATTCTTTCCCGGCCAGCCTGCTGGATTACCTGCCGGCCGAGGCGCTGGTGCTGGTGGACGACCGCCAGGCGTTGGAGGACGCGGTGGGCGAGGTGGAAGAGCAGGCTGGCCACCTGCGCCAGGATTTCATCAAGGACGGCACCCTGGCGGAGGACTTCCCCCTGCCTTACCTGACCTGGGCGGAGGTGCAGGACTCGCTCAGCATGCACCCCTGCCTGGACCTGGGCTCCAACGCCCGGCTGGACCTGGATGCGCCGGTTGGCGGCGGCCTGGCGGCCACGTTTAACGCCGGCCCGCGCTTCGGCGGGCGACTCAAGCCGACCATGGACCATGTGCTGGAGCGCTACACGGCTGGCGAGCAGGTGGTGATCGTCTCGCGCCAGGCGGCCCGCCTGCAGGAGCTGTGGGGTGAGCAGGCGCGTTATTTTGAAGCGGCGGACGCCGGGCGCCCGGCGCCGCTCTTCTTAGAGAACAGCCTGGGGGAAGGCTGGACCTTTTTCCCGGAGAGCGGCGCGGCGCTGCACCTGCTGACGGATGGCGAGATTTTCGGCTGGCGCCGCCCCGAGCCGCGCCAGCGCCAACGGCAGGCTGCCGAGGCGCCTGAGGCTGCCTATGCCGACCTGCAGCCGGGGGATTGGGTGGTGCACGTAGACCACGGCGTGGGCCGCCTGCGCGGCCTGGTCAACCGGCTGATGGATGGGCTGGAGCGCGAATACCTGTGCGTCGAATACGCCGACCAGGCCGAGCTGTACGTCCCGGTGCACCAGGTGGACCGCCTGACGCGCTATGTCGGCCCCGAAGGCCGCGCCCCCGCCCTCAGCCACCTGGGCGGGGTGGAATGGCGCAATGCCAAGGCGGAAGCAAAGGAGGCCACCCAGGAGGTGGCGCAGGAGCTGTTGGAACTGTATGCCCGGCGCAGCGTGGTGGAAGGCTTTGCTTTCAGCCAGGATGCGCCCTGGCAGAAGGAGCTGGAGGCCAGCTTCCCCTATATCGAGACAGCCGACCAGCTGCGCGTGCTCTCCGAGGTCAAGCAGGACATGCAGAGCCCGCGGCCGATGGACCGCCTGATCTGCGGCGACGTGGGCTATGGCAAGACCGAGGTCGCCCTGCGGGCGGCCTTCAAGGCGGTGATGGACGGCAAGCAGGTGGCGATCCTGGTGCCCACCACCGTGCTGGCGCAGCAGCACCTCAACACCTTCCAGCAGCGCCTGGCAGCCTTCCCGGTGACGGTGGAGATGCTCTCGCGCTTCCGCACCCCGCAGCAGCAGCGGGACATCATCTACCAATTAGCCCAGGGCGGTGTGGATATCCTCATCGGCACCCACCGCCTGTTCTCCTCGGATGTGCAGTTTAAGGACCTGGGGCTGCTGATCATCGACGAAGAGCAGCGCATTGGCGTGACCCACAAGGAGAGACTGAAGCGCATGCGCACCGAGGTGGACGTGCTCACCCTGACCGCCACCCCCATCCCGCGCACGCTGTACATGGCGCTCAGCGGGGTGCGCGACATTTCCACCATCAACACCCCGCCCGAAGAGCGCCTGCCCATCGTCACCCACGTCGGCCCCTACTCGCCCAAGCTGGCGCGCCAGGCGATCCTGCGTGAGCTGGAGCGCGGCGGGCAGGTGTTCTTTGTCCACAACCGCGTGCAGACCATCGGGGCCATGCGCCAGCACCTGGAGCGCCTGGTTCCCGAGGCGCGCCTGGCGGTGGCACACGGGCAGATGCCCGAGCATGAGCTCTCGCAGCGCATGGAGCTGTTCGCCAACGGCGAGGTGGATGTGCTGCTCAGCACCTCGATCATCGAATCGGGCCTGGACATCCCCAGCGCCAACACCCTGATCGTTGACCGGGCGGACACCTTTGGCCTGGCCCAGCTTTACCAGCTGCGCGGGCGGGTGGGGCGCGGGGCGCAGCGCGCCTATGCCTATTTCTTCCGCCACAACCGCATCCTGCCCACCCTGGACGGGCGCCAGCGGCTGGAGACCATCGCCGAGAACAACCAGCTCGGGGCGGGTTTCTCCATCGCCATGCGTGACCTGGAGATCCGCGGCACCGGGGATATCCTGGGCACGCGCCAGCACGGGCATATTGCCGCGGTGGGCTTTCACCTGTACACGCGCATGCTGGCGGATGCGGTGCGCCGGCTGCGCGGCGCACAGGGAACGGCCAGCGGGGTGCAGGCCGGCGGTGGCAAGCGCACCCCCCTGGAGGAGCTGATGGCCCCGGTCAGCCGGGGGGAGGCATCCGTGGAACTGCCCATCCCGATCAGCATCCCGGCGGACTATGTCACCGACCGGGACGGCAGGCTGGGGCTGTACCGGCGCATGGCGGACCTGGGCGAACTGGCTGAGGTGGACGCCCTGGGCGAGGAACTGACCGACCGCTTTGGCCCGCTGCCGGAGACGGCGCGCAACCTGCTGTTCCAGCTCCAGGTGCGCCTGCTGGCGGATCAGGCCGGCCTGTCGGGGGTGGGGCCGGAGATGGGGCAGATCGTGCTGCGCTTCCCGGAGAACACCCTGCCGGCTTCCATGCCTGAGCTGGATCCCCAGGTGCGGGTGGGCAAGATCGCCCTGTGGCTGCCCTACAGCGCCAACCCGGACTGGCGGCAGCTCCTGGTGCGCACCCTGCAGGCGCTTTCCCAGGGGAAGACGGAGGCCGCCCGGTGAGCACCGCCCGGCCCCCGGCCTTCTTCCCACCCGGCGTCCCGCTCTCCAAGCGCCTGTTTGACCTGCTGTTGTCCGGCCTGGCGCTGCTCCTGCTCTCGCCGCTGCTGCTGGCGCTCGCTCTGCTGGTGCGTCACTACCACGGTCGTCCGGTGCTCTTTTCTCAGCAGCGCCCGGGCTGCCGCGGCCGTCCCTTCCGCCTGTACAAATTCCGCTCGATGAGCGACGCCCGCGACGCGCAGGGGAACCTGCTGCCCGACGCCGAGCGCCTCACCCGCCTGGGGCGCTTCCTGCGCTCCACCAGCCTGGACGAGCTGCCCGAGCTGTTCAACGTGCTGCGCGGCGAGATGAGCCTGGTCGGCCCGCGCCCCCTGCTGATGCAGTACCTGGGGCGCTACAGCCCTGAGCAGATGCGCCGCCATGACGTCTTGCCGGGGATCACCGGCTGGGCGCAGGTAAACGGGCGCAACGCCCTCTCCTGGGAGGATAAGTTCCGGCTGGATGTGTGGTACGTGGACCATTGGACCTTCTGGCTGGACCTGCGCATCCTGCTGCTGACCCTGGCGAAAGTGGTGCAGCGGGAGGGCATCAGCCAGCCCGGCTATGCCACCGCCGAGGAGTTCATGGGCTCCCCGGAGAAAAAGGATGGGTTGGATGGGCATGGATGAGGCCGGCCTGTACCGGGCCATGCTGCGCATCCGGCGCTTCGAGGAGACGGTGCTGGAGAACTTCCCGCGCGGCGTGTTCTCGGGCACCACGCACACCTGCCTGGGGCAGGAGGCGGACGCCGTGGGGGTGATCGACTGCCTGGACGAAGCGGACCTGGTGTTCAGCAACCACCGCGGCCACGGGCATTTCCTGGCTTACGGCGGGGATATGCGCCGCCTGTTTGCCGAGCTGATGGGCCGGGCGAGCGGGGTGTGCGGCGGGCGGGGCGGCTCGCAGCACCTGCACTGGCGCGGTTTCTATTCCAACGGCGTGCAGGGCGGCATCCTGCCGGCGGCGGCGGGCATGGCCCTGGCTGAGAAGCTCAAGGGCAGCGGCGCTGTGACGGTGGTCTTCATCGGCGACGGCACCCTGGGCGAGGGTGTGGTGTACGAGACGCTGAACCTGGCTGCGCTGTGGGGCGTCCCGCTGCTGGTGGTGGTGGAAAATAACCGCATCGCCCAGACCACCCCGCTGGAGCTGGCCCTGGCCGGGTCGATCCCCGCCCGCTTTGCCGCCTTTGGCATCCCGGTGACGGAGGTGGACAGCAGCGATGTGCTGGAGATCCGCGCGGCGGCCGCCGCGGCGCTGGATCGCCTGCGCCAGGGGCAGGCGCCCCAGGCCCTGGTGCTGCACACCTGCCGCTTTGGCCCGCACTCCAAGGGGGACGACACCCGCCCGCCCGACCAGGTGGAGCGCCTGCGCCGCAGCCGCGACCCGCTGCTCATTCATGCTCCCCGGCTGGAGCAGGCGCTGCGCTCCCGCCTGCAGGCCGCGGTGGAGCAGGAGGTGCGCCAGGCCTTTGACCTGGCTCTGCAGGATGAGCCGCCTGTCCTGGAGCCTGCCTCGAGCAGCGAGGTGCAGCCGTGGTGACGGTGCTGGAGTCACTCAACGCCGCCCTGCAGCGGGCGATGGCCGCTGACCCGCGCATCTACCTGCTGGGCGAGGACCTGCTGGACCCGTACGGCGGGGCGTTCAAGGTCACCCGCGGGCTGTCCACGGCTTTCCCGGGGCGCGTGCTGACCACCCCCATCTCCGAGGCGGCTATCGTGGGGATGGCGGCGGGCATGGCGCTGCGCGGGCTGCGCCCGGTGGCTGAGCTCATGTTTGGCGATTTTCTCACCCTGGCCGCCGACCAGTTGATCAACCATGCCGCCAAGTTCCGCTGGATGTACAACGACCAGGTGCGCGTGCCGCTGGTGGTGCGCACGCCGATGGGCGGGCGGCGCGGCTACGGCCCCACCCACAGCCAGACCCTGGAAAAGCATTTCCTGGGGGCGCCGGGGTTGAAGGTTGTTGCCCCCTGCGCCCTGGGCGACCCCGGGGAGCTGCTGGTCCAGGCCATCCAGGATGACGACCCGGTGCTGTTCGTGGAGAACAAGCTGCTCTACCTCAAACAAGTGCTCGGACCGTCGCCGGCCGGCGAGCTGGAGGTGATCCCCGGCGGGGGCGCGGGGGATGCCTCCTACCGCCTGGGGCTGCGCGGCGCCCCGCCGCCGGCCCTCACCCTGGCGGCTTACGGCTACATGGCCGAGCTGGCCGGCCAGGCCCTGGTGCAGCTTGCCTACCAGCACGAGATCTTTGCCGAGCTGGTGGTGCTGACCCGCCTGGCGCCGTTTGATCTTACCCCGGTGCTGGACAGCGCCCAGAGGACCGGCCGCTTGCTGGCGCTGGAGGAAGGCACGCTCAGCCTGGGTTGGGGGGCGGAGGTGCTGGCCCAGGCCGCAGCAGCCCCCGGCTTGAAGCTGCGCCGACTGGGGCGCCTGGCCGCTCTCGACCTGCCCGTGCCGGCTGCCGGCTTCCTGGAGGCCGGTGTGCTGCCCGGCGCGGACCAGGTCCTCCAGGCAGCCAAAAAGATTTGCGCCCCCGATTGACTTTCCCCAGGAGCAGCCCATGCCCGATGTCACCGAAGTGTTGATCCCTTTGCTGAACCCGAACGAGCCCGAAGCCGTGCTGGCGGCGCTGCATGTCCAGGAGGGCCAGGCGGTGCGCGCCGGTGAGGCGCTGTGCACGCTGGAAACCACCAAGTCAACGGCAGATGTGCTGGCCGAGGCGGACGGCTTTGTCTCCGGCCTGCGCCTGGCGCCGGGAGACGCGGCGCGCGCCGGCGAGCTGCTGTGCCGCCTGGCGCCGCGCCGGAAAGACGCCTTTCCTCACCCCCCGGCTGCAGCCGCCGCCGAACCGGCGCAGTCGGCCGTCCCCGCCGGCCTGCGCATCACCCGGCCGGCGCTGGAGCTGGCGCGCCAGCACGGGCTGGACCTGGCGCTGCTGCCCCAGGGGCCGCTGGTCACCGAGGGCCAGGTGCGCGCCATTGTGGATGCGGATCTTGTAGGGGCGGGTCTCAGACCCGCCCCTACGGGACTTGCCCTAGCCGATGGTCCCTTTGACCCCACGGCGATCCTGGTCTACGGCGGGGGCGGCCATGGCAAATCCCTGGTCGAACTGCTGCGCAGCCTGGGGAGCTACCGGGTGGTGGGGGTGGTGGATGACGGCCTGGCGCCGGGGGCGCCGGTGGTGGGCGTGCCCGTGCTGGGCGGGGCGGAGGCGCTCCCCGGGCTGTACCAGGACGGGGTGCGCCTGGCGGTCAACGCCGTGGGCGGCATCGGCAGCCTGACCCCCCGGCTGCGCGTCTTTGAAAGGCTGGCACAGGCCGGTTTTGCCTGCCCGGCCGTGGTCCATCCCCGCGCCTGGGTGGAGCCCAGCGCCCGCCTGTCGCCTGGCGTGCAGGTGATGCCCCATGCCTACGTGGGCAGCGAGGCGCAGGTCGGCTTTGGCTGCATTATTAACACCGGGGCGGTCGTCTCGCACGACTGCCGGCTGGGCGAGTATGCCAACATCTCGCCCGGGGCCCTGCTGGCCGGCGGCGTGCAGGTTGGCGCCGGGGCGCTGGTCGGGATGGGGGTGACGGTCAACCTGGGGGTGCAGGTTGGCGATGGGGCGCGCCTCGGAAACAGCGCCGCCGTCAAGGCGGACGTCCCGCCGCACGGCGTGGTGCGCGCCGGCAGCACCTGGCCCGCCTGAGCGGGCTGCATCATCAAACTTATGGAGGAATTCCTTTGAGTACAACATCGAAACCTGCCCGGGTATCCATTCCCATGTCGTCCCCGGACCTGACTGACGCCGAGCGCGAGGCGGTGGCGGCGGTGATGCGCACCTCCTTCCTGAGCATGGGGGGCGAGATCCAGGCCTTTGAGGACGCCTTCCGCCAGTTTACCGGCAGCAGGCATGCCATCGGCGTCAGCTCCGGCACCTCGGGGCTGCACCTGTGCGTGCGCGCTGCGGGGATCCAGGATGGAGACCTGGTGCTGACCACACCCTTCTCCTTCGTCGCCTCGTCCAACGTGGTGCTGTTCGAGCGCGGCGTGCCGGTGTACGTGGACGTTGACCCACTGACCGGCAACATCGACGCTGCCCAGGCGCGGCAGGCGGTGGAGGACCTGCTGGAGGGCGGCGAGATAGGCCGCCGCTGGCTGCCGCGGCGCGGCGCCGGCATGGGCGCCCCGCTCAAGGCGCTGCTGCCGGTGGATGTGTTCGGCCAGCCGGCGGACGCCGACCCGCTGCTGGAGCTCGCCGCTACCCACCAGCTCAAGCTGATCGAAGATTCGTGCGAGGCGCTGGGCGCCGAGTACAAGGGCCGCCCGGCGGGCACGCTGGGGGATTACGGCGTCTTCGCCTTCTACCCCAACAAGCAGATCACCACCGGCGAGGGGGCGATGATCGTCACCGATGACGACCAGGCTGCCCAGCTCATGCTGGCCCTGCGCAACCAGGGGCGCGCCCCGGGCGACACCTGGCTGCAGCACACTTACCTGGGCTACAACTACCGCCTGGACGAGCTGAGCGCCACCCTGGGCAAGGTGCAGATGGGGCGCCTGGACGAGATGCTGCACCAGCGCGACCAGGTGGCGGGCTGGTACACGCAGCGCCTGGCGGGCATCCCCGGCGTGGAGCCGCCCGGGCTGGCGCCCACCACCACCCGCACCAGTTGGTTCGTCTACGTGGTGCGCTTTGCCGCTCCCATCGACCGGGACGCGGTGGCAGCGCGCCTGGGTGAGCGCGGCGTGCCGGCGCGGCCCTACTTCCTGCCCATCCACCTGCAGCCGTACATGGTGGAGCGCTTCGGCTACCAGCCCGGCGATTACCCGGTGACCGAGGACCTGGGCCGGCGCAGCCTGGCGCTGCCCTTCTCGGGCGTGATGAGTGAGGAGCAGGTGGATACCGTGTGCCAGGTGCTGCGGGAGGTGCTGTAAAGATTCGATTGGGGACCGCCGTGCGCCGGCGGCTGCCGGGCTGGGACGGGTTTTACGCAGGCAGCGGGCCGGGAGGGCATTCACCCTTCCCGGCCCGCTGCCTTTTGCCGAGGTTGCTTATTTCTTGGGCTTGATCCCGGCCAGGATCACCTTCGCCAGCGGGGCCTGGTCGGCCTGGCCCTGGAAGCGCACGGCGGCCAGCATGCCCTCCCTCAGGTCGCTGAGCGCCTTGACCTGGCGGCCGCGGTTGATGAAGCGGGTGGAGGCGTCCACGCTGAAGGTGACCTGGGCGGCGTCCTTGCGCAGCGGTTGGATGGTGAGCTTGCCCCCCGCAGTGTCCACGCTCACTACCTTGCCAATCACCCGCTGCAGCGGGCTGCCAGCCTTGACCACCGCCGCCAGCAGGCTGCCGTCGGCCTGTTTGACCGCCAGGACGCCGGCCTGCATGCCGGTCTTGACCTCGGCCAGGCTCTTTGCCTCGCCGGGGTAGCGGGTGGCGTCATTCACGACCAGGCGCGTCTCCTGCCCATCACGGCTGGTGATGGTCAGGCTCTTGCCTGTTAGGTCGACGGCGCTGACCTTGCCGCGCAGGCGCTGGTCGATGCGCAGGTTGGGGTCGACGTCGCCGGGCAGGCTGATCACTGCTTTGGCGATCAGCTCGCTGGGGCTTTGGTACTCGCCCACGGCGATCACCCAGGCGCCGCTCTTCAGGTCGCTGAAGGTCAGGTCCGCCTGGTCCTGGCTGCGAAAACGGGTCAGCTCATCCACCTCCAGGGTGTACTGCGCCCCGAGGCGGTCCTGGATGGTAAACGAGTTCTGCCCAATGCTGGTGACCTGCCCGACCTTGCGAAAGGTGTCCTCGATCGCCCAGCCGGGGCGGTTATCGTGGGCCAGGGCGGCGCCGGACAGCGGCAGGCCGGCGAGCAGCACCAGCAGCACGGCGCTGAGAGAGAGCAAAATTTTCTTGTTCATGGGTACCTACCTCCAAAAATCGGCTTGCGCGCGGCCCGCTTGCGCGGGCGCGGGCGGATGTTCACCTAAGAATATAACGGAGGCAGGTGAACGGACTGGAACCGGGATGTAAACTCATTGTAAAAACTGGGGAAAGAATTCCTTGACCCGCGGGGAGGGCAGTGGTAGAATTCTTCCGCTCGCCCCCATCGTCTAGGGGACCAGGACGCAGCCCTTTCAAGGCTAAAACCAGAGTTCGAATCTCTGTGGGGGCACCTTAAAAACTCGGAGTGAAAACCCCCGAGTTTTTTTGTTTATCAGGATAGCTCCAATAATAACCTGGAGAAAATTGCATATTCCCTGAAAATACGTTTCTTTGATTTCAACCAACCGGTGCAGATGCCAGAGATTTCGGGCCCGGTTGAGCTTGCAAGCGGTGCGAGCTGAAGCGTTACCGGCTGCGCATTGAGATAGGCCGAGGTGAGCGATGAGCTTGCAATACAGAAAAAAGTGCGGATTTGGGAGGCTTGCCTGGCTGGCGCTGGCGATCGCCTTGGTTTTGGCAAGTTGGGCGTGCCGGAGCCTGCCGGAGCTTGGGGATAGGTCCGGTGAAGCCTTGCCGGAAAGGCTGCCGGAAGCGGCTGAGGTGATCCGATTTACTAAGATTCAAGGCCTGCCGGCAACCTGGTGGAAAGCGTCGAAGGGCTTGGCGCTGCCGGTGGCAGCCGGAGCCACACTGGCGCCAACGCCGGACGCGGCCCAGATCGTGGCGCGCGGCATCGCCCGGCAGAAGGAGCTGAAGAGCGAGGTGTTCACCTTTGATCGGAAGATCAAAAAGGGGAGCCCCTGGACTAAAATATACGAAGTCGGTACCTATAAGCAGCCAGGGATGGGTTATCTGCAGGCATCATTGGATGGCCAGGTCAGCGAGCTGTACCTGCCCAATCCAGACACGGTCTGTGAATTCAACCGGGAGAAGAGGAATTGGACCCTATCGTCGGCCACGGCGCTGGGCGAGCGTGGATTTGACCTGGACGGCGTGCGCTGGTTGAGCGTGTTGGACATGCTGGTGGACCCGGTTTACACCGGGGATAAGGCCGAAGATGGCACTGCCTGTTATGCGATCAAATTTAAGATCGATATGAAGAAGTACGTGGATGTGAAGGTGCCCCCATCCTACATGGGGATTGTGGAGGCCAGGGCCAGCCAAGGGGAGGGGAAGATGTGGATCGGCAAGAAGGATGGCTACATACGGCGGATCCACTACACGATCGCGCTGTCGGTCCTGGGGGTAAAGGAATTTTCGGAGGCTGAATGGAGGTTCACCGGGCATAACTTGCCGGTATATCTCCCGAAGATCATTGACCTGCCGGTAGCGTGGCTGGGAGGCCCGTTGGCGATGATGGCGCCTTAAGCATTTTACATACCGGTGAGGCCTATTTTGGGGCCACCCATAACGGCGCAGAACTTGATCTGATGTTCTTCCACAAGGGAAAGCGTTATGGCGTCGAGGTCAAATTCAGTGAAGCGCCCGAAGTTACCCGTTCGATGCATATTGTCCTCCAGGATTTGGGGCTGGAGCATCTTTGGGTAATCTATTCGGGAGAACACAACTACCCGGCTCATGAGCGGATCACCGTTTTGTCGATCAGGAAATTGGGGGAACTTTCCCAGGTGCTGGCTGTGTAGCTTTTGCCAACCTTTCACCCATAAGACAAATTGACGTAGGGGATCCCCATGGGGGGCGCCAGTGCCGCCTCATCATGATGCGGCATGCTGCATTAACAGCCTGGATAAGCGCTGCCATTTGGTATATTGCGATGACAGCCTAGGTAAACCCGGAGCGGGAAATGATCCATCCCTGGACCGGCTCGACCTGGGCATCTGTAGTTGTCATTCTCTCTCCGCTTTGTTGGTTTCTGCATGGAGAGTGTTGGGACGGGTTATCGCGTAACCGAATTGAATAATAAAAGTCTAATTGACAATTATAGCGCACGCGCTATAATTGAAGTGAGAGTAAATTGTGAGTAAGCAAGAGAAGTTTACAAAGCGTCTCATGAGCGGTGTGGTAGATGCAGATATCAGTTTTGAAGAGCTGCGTCATTTATAACCTTTTAGAAGGGGAGCGATGAGTACAGCATATCAGGTTATCATTTATTGGAGCGAAGAAGATCAAGCCTATCTGGCAGAGATCCCGGAATTGCCGGGTGCGATGGCAGATGGTGAAACTCGCCAGGAAGCGTTAGCCAATGCTGAGATGATCATTGGCGAGTGGATTGAAACGGCACAAGAGTTGAATCGCCCGGTTCCGGAACCGCTGGGACGCCTGTTGACTGTCCCTGAGACAGCCGATCGGTTGGGGCTCAGCCTGGCGATGGTGCGCCGCTATTGTGCAACAGGCAGGCTTCCAGCACAAAAAATGGGGCGGGATTGGACCCTCCAGCAGCGGGATGTGGAGCGCTTTGCTGCAGCCCCTCGCAGGCGGGGACGCAAGATCGCGTAAGCTATTAGATATATATCCATTCTATCGGATCCCATAAGAAATTGCGGGTTTGATAGGGTTACTCGAGTTCTGTGCAGATTGCAATGAACCGACGGAGGCGCGCATCCCAGTGCTCACGGCGCCAGGCCGATATCGGCAAGCAGGCTGTCCACGGCAAACCCCGTGCCATCGATGACGGCGATCAGGAACACCACCCCGATGACAAACGTGATCAGATAAACCAGGGGCAGCAGCAGGGTGCGCCAACCGCTGATCTCCTGCGCCGTCGATACGCCGATCCACACCCCGAACAGCGCCAGCAGTTGGGCGCCAAAGCGCGCCAGCGGCTCGATGCCGGGCACAAATACCAGCAGGTTGAGCACGTTGGCGGCCTGGGCAAAACCCGCCGCTCGCAGCGTGGTGGTGTAATCCTTCTTCCCTCGCAGCAGGCGGGCCGCCAGCATAAGGACCAGGACAGCGGTAAACCACAGGAGAAAACTCACGACGATATCCACCGCGTCGAAGGTTTTCTCAGTGCTGAAGGATCGGATGGCCTGCGCCAGCAGGCAGATCAACAGCGCCGGAGCCGTCATGGAGGGGCTGCGGGCAATCTCGCGGTA
>CAIQIV010000521.1 GCA_903871905.1 uncultured Chloroflexota bacterium
AGTCTCCCCTCTTACCATAGGGAACCACCCCGGCCGGCCCCATTTCTATCCTCAAACCCGTCCTACACCAGGTAATATGTCATGCGCTGCAGGTGGATCGCCGGGTCAATATACTGCACAAAAACACCGGGCGGAACGTTCAAGCTGATCGGCGCATAATTCAATATGGCGCAGATCCCCGCCTCGATCAGCCGGTTCGCCACTTCCTGTGCCTGGGCCGCCGGAACAGCCAGCATGGCTACCTTCACCCTGGCCGCGCGGATTGCCTCGACCATGTAGCTGCCATCCTGAACGGTAAAATCCCCCACCTGCGAGCCAATCTTGTCCGGATCGCTGTCAAAAACCATCGCCACCCGAAATCCCCGGTTGGCGAAGCCCCGGTAGCGCACCACCGCACTGCCGATGTCCCCCGCACCAACCACTACCAGGTCCCATTCCTGGTTAATGTGCAGAATCTCCCGCAGCTTCTTGATCAGGAACTCAATCTGGTAACCGGTGCCCTGCTTGCCAAACTCGCCAAACTGCGACAGGTCCTTGCGAATCTGTGCGGCAGAAATACCCAATCGCTCTCCCAGCTCCTGGGATGAGGTGAGCAGGCGGCCATCTTGCGCCATGTGCTGCAGTGTGCGCAGGTATAAAGGCAAACGACCCACTACGATATCAGGAATGTCCTTATGCTCCATCGTCTTCTCCTTGATCCACTGAACCCAGGGATATTCTTACCCCCCGTTTTTACCATAAAATCTCATTTTGTGCAAACCCACACAAATCGAGTACAGCTATAGGACAAACATCCCTCTCTGCCGCAGACCCAGAATCAGGTAAAATTACTTCATGCCCAATCCTCCGGATTTTTCTGCTCTGCCCGTGGGCGGCTGGCGCTGGCTGCGCACCACCGCCTCCACCAACACGGACGCCCTGGTGTGGGCGGAGCAAGGCGCCCCGGACCTGGCGATGGTCGCAGCCGATGAGCAGACCGCCGGACGCGGGCGCATGGGACGCCCCTGGTTCACCTCCCCAGGCTCGGCCCTGGCCTTCAGCCTGGTGCATCGCCCCAGCGCCTCCTTCGATCTGCAGGGCAGCGCCTTCTCCCGCCTGACCGGCCTGGGCGCCCTGGCGGTATGCCAGGCTCTCCAGGAGCTGTGTGGCCTGCCCGCAGAGATCAAATGGCCCAATGACATCCTGCTGCATGGGCAAAAAACTGCCGGCGTCCTGGTCGAAGCTGCCTGGCAAGGGGAGGCGCTGCTGGCTGCGGTTACCGGCATTGGTGTCAACATCACCCCGGCCTCCATACCACCGGAAGACCAGGTGATCTTCCCTGCCACCTGTGTGGAGTGCGCCCTGGGCCGGCCGCAAGATCGCTGGGAGCTGCTGCGCGCCATTATCGAAAAGATCGTTGCCTGGAGATCGCACCTCTCTACCCCAGCCTTTCTTCACGCCTGGGAAGACAACCTGGCATACAAGGGGCTGTGGGTTCCGGTAGTCCCCGGCCTGGCTGACGGGCCAGACGCTGGCCTGCCCGCTCGCCGCCTGCTTGTCCTCGGCCTGGAGCAGGATGGCGCCTTGCTGGTGCAAACCGAAGAAGGCGAGCAGCAGGTGCTGCACAGCGGTGAAGTGCGCTTTGCAGCGGGATAAAGATCTGCCCCAGGAAGCCAGTTCCCAGGGCAGGCATGTGGATAGATTTATTGTTTTAAGGAGACACCCTTATGCTTGATGACTTTCGTAAACAGGCGGATGCCGCGCCCTTCGCTGTAGAAGAAGAACCACCTGACCTGGG
>CAIQIV010000522.1 GCA_903871905.1 uncultured Chloroflexota bacterium
GTATGGCGGGAAAATGGAATTTATCTCGAACCCGGATGAGATGATCCGCCGGACTATTGCACATATTGATCGGAAGCGCGCCGACCTGGGTCTGACTGAGTACGACCCAAAGCGCTTTGGTCGCAGTGGAGATGCCCGGATGGTTGAACTGGAACAGTTGCCGCTGGCAGAGCGCCGGGCAGCATTGTATGGTGTAGCGGCAGATTAGGAGGTTGGAGAATGTCAAAATACATTGCTACACGCGCAATCCGGGGGGCAAACTCACTGGTCACCGAGGCAGAGCTCATGCTGCACCGGGCTATAAAGGATAAGGGTGCTGATACGCTGGTCAAGTTTCCCAATACGGCATACTACCTGCCATTAATTTATGGCATGACCGGTAATGCAGTTGAAACCCTAGGCCAGCTGGAGCCAGTACTGCAGATGGCGCGCAGCCTGCTGCACCCTGTGCCCTCTGAGAAACATTGGACCCCATACCTGGGGGAAACTTTGGACAGCGGCATGGCGACCCTGATTGCAGCCGAGGCAATTGAAGCGGTGCGCTTTGTCTACCATCTTCAGCCAGAGCGAAAACCGGGTTTTCACCTGGCGGGTGGTACCGCCTTTACCAGCCCGGATGGTTCCAAGGAAGGTGGGAATGGAGCGGATGGTCACCTGAATGGCCCCATTGACGATATCCAACTGCGGTCATGGGGCATTCAATTGGTGGATGGGCGCATGCCCGGCTTTGCAGCCATCGTCGGTTGTGCGAAATCCAACGAAGTGGCGGTAAAGATCGTCCGTGAGCTGCAAAAGCGGAATATCCTGTGCTTCCTATCTGGCAACGTCAATGGTCGCAGCATTATTGACCAGTTGATTGAAGAGGGGGTTGAACTGGGATATGATACCTATACGGTTCCTTTTGGCACGGATACAATCAGCGCTATCTACGCCCTGGGGTTTGCAACCCGTTCAGCGTTGACTTTCGGCGGTCTGAAGGCCGGCCAGGCGCGAGATATCCTTTTGTATAACAAGGACCGTGTCTTTGCCTTCGTTCTGGCATTGGGGGAAGTGGACGACTTGAAGTATGCAGCCGCGGCAGGGGCGATCAATTTTGGCTTCCCGGTCATTGCTGACACAGTGATTCCAGAAATCCTGCCCACCGGCGTCACAAAATATGAGCATGTTGTCAGCCTGCCATTCAATGAGATCCCAGGTGAGGATGACCTGGAGCGGGCTGAACTGCTGGTGCAGAAGTGTATCGAAGTACGCGGCGTCAAGGTCAAAGTGGCTGATGTGCCAGTACCGGTACCCTACGGTTCCGCCTTTGAAGGGGAAGTGGTCCGCAAGAATGATATGCGGGTGGAGTTTGGCGGCAAACACTCCCGCTGTTTTGAGTTCTTGAGGATGGCGCCACTGGAGGATGTGGTCGACGGCCGCGTACAGGTGGTTGGATCAGGGTTTGACAGCATCCCCGTTCAAGGGCATATGGATATGGGAATTGTGATCGAGGTCGCAGGCCGGCAGATGCAAGAGGACTTTGAGCCGGTGCTGGAACGCCAGGTCCATTACTTTATCAATGGCGCCTCCGGCATCCAGCATATTGGCCAGCGGGATATTGCCTGGATCCGCATTTCTGCCGGAGCGGCAGACAAAGGGTTCAACCTGGAGCATTTTGGAAAAATCCTGCATGCCCGCTTCAAGACAGATTTTGGAGCGATTGTTGACAAAGTCCAGGTAACAATTTATACCGATCCTGAGAAAGTCCAGGAATGGCTGACAAAAGCGCGTGCAGCTTACGACCGGCGAAATAAGCGCCTGGCTGATCTGACGGATGACCGGGTAGAGGAGTTTTACTCCTGCACCCTGTGCCAATCTTTTGCACCCAACCATGTGTGCGTGGTCAGCCCAGAACGCCTGGGATTGTGTGGTGCTTACAATTGGCTGGATTGCAAAGCGTCCTTTAATATCAATCCTACGGGACCAAACCAACCGATCAAGTTAAAGAAAATGATCGATTCCACCAAGGGATACTGGCAAGGCACAAATGAGTATGCAGGCGTTGGTTCACATGGTGTGGTGAACGAGGTTTCTATGTATTCAATCATGGAGAACCCGATGACCGCCTGCGGTTGTTTTGAGTGTATTGTGATGCTTATCCCAGAGGCTAACGGTGTGATGGTGGTAAGCCGGGAGGACACCAGCATGACGCCTGCAGGGATGACCTTCAGCACCCTGGCGGGCATTGCTGGTGGGGGCTTACAGACTCCTGGGGTGATGGGGGTTGGAAAGTATTATCTGATCAGCCCGAAATTTATCTCCGCGGATGGCGGTTTCAAACGCGTGGTCTGGATGAGCAGCGTTTTGAAGGAAACCATGGCAGATGAACTGCAGGCGGTAGCGATGCGTGAAGGCGATCCAGATTTGATTAATAAAATCGCTGATGAGCGCAACGTGACCACCGTAGAGGAATTATTGGTCTGGATGGAAGAACACGCCCATCCTTCGCTGGTGATGGAATCAATGTTCTGATAAGGAGAAAATCTATGCCTGTTGAAATCCTTGTTGATAAATGGCCCGGCAAGGTTCGGGAAATCACAATTGGGGCGACTTCAGCTGATGGAGGCACGCGCTCTAAAACGGTTACAGTGGGCGGCGCTAAGACTTTGCCATTCCTGCACTTTGAGCTTCCCTCTACCCACCGGCCGGCGGTAGCACTGGAAATCAAGGACCACCGCCCGGATGACTGGTCTCCGCTGCTGCTGGAAGCCTGGGGGGATGTGGTCAATGATCCATCGAGTTGGGCGAAAGCCGGCGAAGCTATGGGAGTGGACCTGATCATGCTGGCATTGAGCCTAACCGATGCTGACGGCAAACCGATCACCGCGGCTGGAGCCGTAGACACCGTTAAATCAATCCTGGCTGCCACCGGGCTGCCTTTAATTGTATTTGGTCCAGGCCAGGTGGATGTGGATAACGAAGTATTGGTTGCTGTTGCCGAGGCGACCAAAGGCGAGAGGCTGCTGTTGGGGGTATGCGAGGATAAAAACTACCGTACGATTGTCGCCACGGCAATGGCGAATGGCCATCTGGTAAATGCCCGCACCCCCATGGATGTAAACCTGTCCAAGCAGTTGAATATCCTGATCAGCGATATGGGGCTGCCACTTGACCGGATCATCATGGATCCCACCACGGGTGCACTGGGTTATGGCATTGAGTATGGTTATTCTGTCATGGAGCGACTGCGCCTGGCGGCATTGCAGGGTGATTCGATGACCCAACTGCCGATGCTGGTAACGCCAGGATTTGAAACCTGGAAGACCAAGGAATCAAAGGTTGGTGAAGGTGTCCCCGAGGCCTGGGGTGATTGGAAACAGCGGGCGATCAACTGGGAAGTGGTCACCACCATGGCTCTGCTCCAATCGGGTGCAGATATTGTCGTACTGCGCCACCCGGATACCATCCGACAGGTCAAAGCAGCCATCGAAGAGCTGATGGCAGTTCCAGCCTGATGCGCGCCATCCCCGGCCTGTTGTCAGGCCTCAGTTGAAAAGGAGAACATATTATGGCTCTGACTGGCATCCAGATTTACAAATTATTGCCTCAGACAAACTGTAAAGAATGTGGATTCCCGACATGCCTGGCGTTTGCTATGAAATTGGCTGCCAAGCAGGTTGAGTTATCTGCCTGTCCGTATGTAAGCGAGGCTTCAAAAGCGCAGCTAGCTGAATCTTCTGCCCCTCCCATTCGCCTCATAACGCTAAAGTCAAACGGAAACGAAGTAAAAGTTGGCAATGAGGTGGTGCTCTTCCGCCATGAAAAGACCTTCTATAACAAGCCCGGACTGTTTGTTGCTGTGAAGGACGATCAGGGTGCCGAAGCGATCAGGCTAAAGGTGAAGGAGATGGACCAATATGTTGCCAACTATGTCGGGATTGACCTGGCATTGGATGGCTTTGCGGTGGAGGCGACCGGCGGGGCGGGGCAGTTTGCCGCGGCGGTGAAGGCAGTGCGCTCAGCTTCAAAGAAACCCATTATCTTGATCAGCCATGACCCCGATGCGGTGAAAGCAGCCCTGGCTGAACTACCAGCGGAGGCGCCATTGATCTGCGGCGCGGATGGCAAGAACTGGGAAGCCATGACGGACCTAACAAAAGCCAACAAGGCCTCCCTGGTGGTCTCTGGCGCCAGCCTGGATGAACTGGCCGAATTGACAGAAAAGATTAAAGGCAAGGGTGTTGAAGACCTGGTTCTCTCCCCGCAGGTGCGTGGCTTGAGTTCAGCACTGGCTTACGAGACACAAATCCGCCGGGTAGCATTGAAGAAAAACTTCCGTCCGTTGGGTTTCCCGGTGATCGAGTTTCCGAAGACTCTGGCTGCTGCAACCCAAGCTATTGCCAAGTACGGTGGTTTTGTCGTCCTGGAGGCTTTTTCGCCTGAACTGGTCTACTCCCTGCTTGTACTGCGTCAAAACATCTATACGGACCCGCAGAAGCCTATCCAGGTCCAGCCGGGTGTGTATGAAATCAACAGCCCCAAGCCAGATAGCGCGGTGCTGGTCACCACGAATTTCAGTATCACCTACTTCAGCGTGGCGAATGAGGTTGAGAGTTCAGGACAACCAGCCTGGTTGTTGGTCACCGATGCCGAAGGAATGAGCGTGTTGACGGCATGGGCAGCAGGAAAGTTCGATGCCGAGCGCATTGCCAAGGCTGTCAAGACTTTTAATATTGCCGACAAGGTGAGTAAGAAGCGGATCGTACTTCCTGGACACGTAGCCGTTCTATCAGGTGAGTTGGAAGCTGAACTGCCGGGCTGGGAAATCATGGTTGGACCCCGGGAAGCGGTTGACTTGCCGAAGTATATGAAACAGGTTCTCTAAGGTTTTGACAGATTTGGAACCGCTCTGTACATGATCATGCACCGGGTTACTTTTGAGAACACTTCGGTTACTGTGGCGGTCCCGCGTGGCACGCTGCTGTCTGAAGCTGCTCAAGGGACCGGGCTAGATGTTGCACAACCTTGCGGAGGGCAGGGACGTTGTGGGCGGTGCACAGTCCAGGTGATTGATGGAACTGTGCGCCGCCGCAGCACACTCAGGCTATCACCCCAGGACCTTTCAGAGGGGTATGCCCTGGCTTGCCAGACGGTGATTGAGAGTGATGTGGTCATCCGGATCCCGGAGCAGGAGAAAATTGAGCGCAGGCTGACTACAGATCGCACCGCATTGGAGGTGGAAGTTCCATCCGGGTATGATTATGACTACATCGGTTCAGTCAAGCGGGTGCATCTGGAGATCGAGCCTCCGACCATGGATGATCAGACCGATGACCTGGGCCGGCTGAAACGAGCGCTGCGGCAGCAGGCTGGCATCACCAGCCCGACTTTCTCGCTGCACTTTCTGCGAAACCTGGGCACAGCCCTGCGCGAACAGGACTGGAGGATCACGGCGATATACGAGATCAAGGATCATCCTGGGGGCGGCATCCAGGAGTGGATGATCGACCTGGTGCCTGGTTTTGTGGATGATGATCTGCCTCTGTGGACCGCGGCAATTGATATCGGTACCACCACTGTGACCTTATGGCTGGTTAACCTGCTCACTGGAAAGGTCATGGCCCAGGCTTCCGAATATAACGGGCAGATCAATCGTGGGGAGGATGTCATCTCGCGGATTGTGTATGCCAATAAGCCGGGCGGGGCAGATGAACTGCGCCAACTTGTTCTGAAAACCATTAATGGACTCCTAGAAAAGGCATGCTTGCGGGTCAAAGAGTATGAAGTGACGCCAGGTGAAGTGGTCAAGGCGACGATTGCAGCGAACAGCACGATGATGCATTTGCTGCTGGGTATTCCAGCAGCCAGCATTCGCCTCTCACCGTTTATCACAGGCGTTAACCAGATCCCCTGGTTGACCGCTAAAGATGTAGGAATTGCTATTTCTCCCGACGGTGTGATCGATTGTCTGCCAGGGGTGGCGAGCTATGTTGGGGCAGACATTACCGCGGGTGTGTTGTCCTCGGGAATGGATGAAACTCCGCAGATTACTCTGTTTATGGATGTTGGCACGAACGGCGAGATTGTGCTGGGCTCGCGCGAGTGGTTGGTAACCTGTGCATGTTCAGCAGGACCAGCATTTGAAGGCGCAGGTGTCTTTCACGGCATGCGCGCAACGCGCGGGGCAATTGAAGAAATCTGGATTAATAGTGAGACATATGACCCCAGTTTCCGGGTGATTGGTGGTACAAAACCCAGGGGGATTTGCGGTAGTGGATTAATTTCACTGCTGGCGGAGATGTTCATGACCGGAGTAGCTGATAAAGCCGGTCATATTAATACCTCGCTGGATACTCCCCGGGTGCGGCAGGGGGAA
>CAIQIV010000523.1 GCA_903871905.1 uncultured Chloroflexota bacterium
ATCACGTAGTCCGCCAGCTTCAGGGCGATGCGGTCGGCGATGATCGAGCTGTTGCCGTGGGCGATGTTGGCGAAAGGCCCGGCATGCACAAACACCGGCGTACCCTCCAGGGTCTGCATTAGGGTAGGCTTGATGGCGTCCTTCATCAGGACGGTCATTGCTCCCGCTACCCCCAGGTCCTCGCAGGTGACGGCCTCGCCGGCTCGGCTGGTGCCAATCACCACGCGGCCGAAGCGCTCGCGCATGTCCGCCAGGTCGGAGGTCAGCGCCAGGATGGCCATGATTTCACTGGCCACGGTGATGTCATAACCCGTGCGGCGTGTCATGCCCTTCTCTTCTGGGCCAAGACCGACCGTGATCTCCCGCAGGAATCGGTCGTTGGTGTCCACCACCCTGCGCCAGGTGATCCCTTCGGGATCGATATCCAGGCGTACAAAGCGGCTGCGCTCTTCAGGGCTCAGCTCATTCGGGTCGGTCTTGTCAATCCCCAGCTTCTTCAATCGTTTCAGCATCGAGGGGGCAAAGCGGCGGTTGCCCTGCTTGTCCGCCGGGCACAGGGCTTTGAACAACTGCTCGTCTGTCTGGGTGGCCTCGTGAAGCATGCGGGCATCGATAGCCGCCGCCACCAGGTTGTTGGCTGCGGTAATGGCATGGATATCGCCGGTCAGGTGCAGGTTGAAGTCCTCCATCGGGATCACCTGGCTGTAGCCGCCGCCGGCCGCGCCGCCCTTGATGCCAAAGGTCGGTCCCTGGCTGGGTTGGCGGATGCAGGTGAACACGCGCTTCCCCAGGACCGCCCCGAGCGCCTGGCTCAGACCCACGGTGGTGGTGGTCTTGCCTTCACCCAGCGGGGTGGGGGTGATGGCGGTAACGTCTACGTACTTACCGTCTGGCACGTCTTTGAGCCGCTCCAGTACCTCCAGTTTCACCTTGGCCTTATAATTGCCGTGCAGCTCCAATTCTTCAGGCAGTAAGCCTACCTCGTCGGCAATCACGGTCACCGGTTTCAGCTCGGCTTCTTGAGCAATCTCAATATCCGAGGGGACTGGACGCCGCAGTTTTAATGGCACCGGGGTAAACCGGCGCAGACCTGGGAAGCGATTCGATTCATCAACCATTGCTAATGCCCTTTCTTTTCGAGTTTAAAAATACTGGGTGAGTATAATTCTGATCGAATTTTTCAATCTTGGCAAGGTAACGCTTATCCTCAATGCAACAGTAAAGTGTCATGCTGGCAGGTCGTCTGTGATCAGTTGGTGCAGCGCCGCCACCGCTGCCTTGGCATCCCGGGCATCCACCACCAGGCTGATCGAAACCTCGGATGACCCCTGGGCGATGGCGATGACATTCACCTGGTTGGCTCCCAGGATGCTGAAGATGCGCCCGGCTACGCCCGGCGTGGCGCGCATGCCAGCCCCGACGGTGGTGATGATCTCCACCTCCTCTCCGGCGCTGATACTGTCAATGTCCTGGCTGGCCAGCTCCAGGGAAAAGGTCGATCGCAGCGAGTCGAGCACCTGTTTTGCCGACTCGGAGGGCACGGCAAAGCAGATCGATTGTTCAGATGAAGCCTGGGTGATCAAGGGCACACTGGTGTGGGTGGCTGCCACCGCGGCAAAGGCGCGCGCCGCCACGCCTGGAACACCCAGCATGCCGCGCCCTTCAATGGTAACCAGCACCTGCTTGCGGATGGTGGTCACTGCTTTGATCTTGCCTGCCTCCAGGTGGTTGACCTCGGTATAGATGCGCGTCCCGGGATGGTTGGGGTTAAAGGTATTGCACACGCGCAGCCCGATGCCCGCTTCGACTACCGGGCGGATCGACTTCGGGTGCAGCACTTTTGCCCCGAAGTAAGCCAGCTCAGCCACCTCGCGGTAGGAGAGCTGCGAGATGGTATGGGCGCCGGGCACCATGCGCGGGTCGGCGGTCATCACCCCATCTACGTCGGTCCAGATCCACACATCATCCGCCGGCAGCGCCGCCCCGATCAGGGCGGCTGAGTAATCGCTGCCGCCGCGTCCCAACGTGGTGGTGATCCCCTCGCGGGTGGCGCCGATAAACCCGCTGGACACCGGGACGATCCCCTGGTCCAGCAGCGGGTTGAGCAGCTGGCGGGTGCGCAGGTTGGTTTCCTCGATGTTGGGATGGGCGGACTGGAAGCGGTTGTCGGTGATCACAAACAGGGTGGATTCAATGGCGCGGGAAGCAACCCCCTGGCTTTCCAGCGCCGCAGCCAGCAGGCGGATGCTCATCCGCTCCCCCAGGGAGGCCACCGCATCCAGGGCGCGCGGGGTTGCCTCTCCCAGCACATTGATCGCATGGCACAGGTTGGTAAATTCTGAGACCAGCAAATTGATCTCGGAGCGCATCTGGGCCTGCGCTGCCGCCTCCGCGATCAGTTTCTCGGCAATGCTTGTATGCAGCGCCTTCAATTCTGCTGCCCCGCCGATGAAGCGCTGCGCATTCCCTGCGGCTGCCTGGCTGGCGCTGTCCAGCAGCAGGTTGGTCACCCCGCTGAGAGCCGAGGTGACCACTACCACCCGCGGCCATTCCTGGCGCGCCTGGCGCACGATCTCCACGGCCTGGGCCATTGCCTCTGCGCTGCCCACCGACGTCCCCCCAAATTTCATGACTAATGTATTGCCATTCATCGTTCGAAAATCCTTTATCAATATAATTTCGGGCTGCCTGGACCCGGTTAATCGCAAAATAAGTGCGGGTCTTGTGAGAAAGAAAACATTCCAATGATATAGCAAAACCTGGCAGGGGGTTCAGACCTGCCAGGTTTGATTGCCTCAAACGCTATGCCTGACCCTAGCCGCCGGTTGGGGGCATGGGAGTCAGGATGAGACCGGGAAGCGTGCCAGGGGCCGGCACATAAGGCGCCGGGCCGCCAGGCTGGGTTTCAGCCTTGGGACCGGGCTGGTACCAGTACCAATAGTTATTCTGGTAAGGATAGTAATAGTTGTAGTTGTACTGGTATGGATAGTTATAGTTGTTGTAGTAGCTGTACTGGTAAGGAGCGTACTGGTTGTAATAATACGGCGCGGCCGAGTAGGCCGTGTACGGCCCACCCACCCCATAGGGGCTGCTCGGGGTGCCCGGGATATAGATCAACTGCCCGGGGTAAACCGTATAAGGTGGGACGAGGCTGTTGACATTGGCGATCGCCATGGGATCCACATCGCCAAAGTCACAGGCTATCTTATAGATTGTTTCACCCCAGGCCACTGTGTAGTTGGTGGGGTAGTAGCGCAGCGC
>CAIQIV010000524.1 GCA_903871905.1 uncultured Chloroflexota bacterium
GCCCACACGAATGACAATCTTGGCCCGCAGTCGACTGCAGAGGTCAATCACGCTTATCAAAAACTGGAGGCGGCTTTTCCGGGCTGCCGGGTGCAAGCCTCGACCCTGGATGCCTTTGCCCGCCGCCTGGGCACGGTCAAAGCCACACTGCCGCTGGTAGAGCAGGAGATCGGTGATACCTGGATTTACGGGGTGGGTTCAGATCCGATGAAGGTGGCGCAGTTTCGCCAGCTGCTGCGTCTGCGGGCAGGTTGGGATGCACAGGGCAGGGTATCCACGGCAGATGAGCGCTTGAAAGCTTTTCAGCGCTTTCTGCTCATGGTCCCGGAACACACCTGGGGGATGGATGAAAAGACCCACCTGGATGATTACCGGGCCTATGGGCGTGAGGATTTCCAGCAGGCGCGTTCCAGGCCCAACTTTCGTAAATTTGAGGCCTCCTGGCAGGAACAGCGCGGGTATATCCGTTCTGCGGTAGATGCCCTGGAGGATGCAGTTCTGAAGGACGAGGCGGAGCAGGCTTTGCAAAGCCTGGTACCCGTTCCAGCCAACCTCGATGAGTATGTGGAGGTCTCTGATATGCGGGCATTGTTGGAGACGCCGGCGTTTGACCTGGGCCTGGACAGCCGGGGCGCGCTGGTCCACCTGCGTGATAAAAATACCGGGCAGCGGTGGGCTGCACCGGATCACCCGCTTGGTCTATTCCGCTACCAGACCTTTTCTCAGCAGGACTATGACCGATATTACCGGCAGTACGTGGTGAACAAGCGCCAGGTGGCCAACTGGGCGGTGGCTGATCAAACCAAGCCGGGCATCGCCGCGGCGGGCGCGGTTCACAAAGAATGGCAGCCGGTACTGCGGCGCGTGCTGCGGGCAAAAGATCCGCGCCACCAGGCCTTTCTCCTGGAACTGGCAATGCCGGATGAATGCACCCGGGAGTATGGCTGCCCTTCACAGATCACCACCGGCATCGAAGTGCTGGCTGAAAGCCAAGAGATGCGCTTTAACCTGCAGTGGTTTCACAAGCCGGCCTGCCGTCTGCCGGAAGCCATATGGTTCTCGTTTTCACCCCGAGTGAAACATCCCCACCAGTGGAAGCTGGATAAGCTTGGAGAACGAGTCTCTCCGTACGGGGTGATTAAGAATGGCGGCCGCCACCTGCACTGTGTTGGCTGGGGGGTGAAATATGAGGCTCAAGACGGCGCGCTGGGGATCGAAACGGTGGATGCGCCCCTGGTTGCACCGGGTGACCCCTCACTGCTAAACTTTCACAACCGACCGCCGGCGCTTTCCCGCGGCGTGCATTTCCTGCTGTACAACAATGTGTGGGGCACAAACTTTCCCATGTGGTATGAAGATGACGCCTGCTTCCGCTTCCAACTTCATTTTGAGTTTCTCGAACCTTAACCATAAGATTGCGGGGGACTGGCCGGCGCCTATCTCTTGATCAAAGGTGAATTCTGTATGACTGCCTTTCCGAGTCTGGTCAGGTCGCGTAAATTGCGGTGCAGGAGGAACTGCCGGCCATCGAGGGTTTCCAGATAATACTGCTTGAAGCCGTTGCGGTAGCGAAATTCCTGCACCTGCCGGATATCGTTCCAGGGAAGCGGATGGATGTTGTTTGAGGAAAGCTGGATGACGAGACCACCATCAAATAATCCAACCATGTAGTTGCGCAATCGCCACCATTCACTGATAAAGCCGAAGATGATGAAAGCTCCAAGGAGGATTAAGAACGCTGCAATGCTGATGGTCAGGCCCATGCCAGGTTCAGGTGTCCTGCTGTTCTTGTGCGCCTCTTCCAGCCAGGCGTACACGGTTATGAGAAAACAGGTGGACATTCCAGCCAGTACAATGCCGCTCAAAATCAGGCGGTTGTTGCGTACAAACGGGTCAAAGCCGTGGACACTTTTCAATTTCCCAAGTGTGGTGACTTGTTGGAATGGGTTGGATTGGTTGCTCATTGGTATTCCTCTTCTGTCTCAAATTCTTGGTCGGTTTCCCAACTCAATGCGCAAACGCGCTCGCGCTCGCGCCAGGCGGCTTTTTACTGTGCCGAGTGGAATGTTGAGTTGGCTGGATGCTTCATGGTAGGACTTTTCTTCTTCATAGATCACGCCAAGTATTGTCCTGGATTCCAACGGCAAATTTTTTACGCAACCGCGTAAGATCGAGCGGCTTTCGGCAGCTTCGACATGTTCCTCCACGGAGGGCGTGTCTGCCTCCACCAGGATATGTGTTCCCCAATTTGCGCTGCTTTCCGTGGCTTCTTCATCAAGTGAGAGGATTGCAATGCGCCGCTTGCGCCGTACCTGGTCATAGCATTTGTTGATGGTAATGCGCACCAACCAGGCTTTGAGGCAGCCGCCGCGGAAGGAGTGGATGTGTTGGAATGCAGAGAGAAACGTTTCCTGGACAGCATCCTCGGCAGGTTCTTTTTGTCCCAAAATGCGCAGGGCGGTATTGAACAAGAGGTTTTGATAGCGCATAGCGATGGTGTTGAACGATTCCTGGTTGCCTGCCTGTGCGGCGCGTATTAACCTGCTTTCATCTTCTAGATTGTCAGATCCCTTGAGAAAAATATAATTATCCTGGTTTGAAAGAAGATATTGATCAGAGTTCATGTAAATATCCTTTGTAAAAGCCTGTTTTATACCTCTGATTAAAATTCAGCTGTCTCGCCCGAGGGTATAATCAACTTATACAAATAGATATACAAAGAGCGCCCTCGAACGGGAGATATTTCCGGTATTTTTTGCATTGATAGCTGTTGCTTATATCAGAACATGGAAGAAGATATCTCAATCGGTTATTGGATTAAGCGTCGGCGCAAGGTGCTGGGTTTTACCCAGAAGGAGCTGGCAAACCTGGTGGGCTGTGCCACGATCACCATTGCCAAGATCGAAGCGGAGCAGCGCAGGCCGTCTCGAGAGTTTGCCCAGCAGCTGGCCAGGCACCTGCAAATTCCAGCCGGGCAAACTCATCTGTTTGTCAGTATCCTGCGCGGAGAGAAAAGTTCCAGTCAGCTGCACAGGCTGCTCAATCCAGAACCCCTGCCCGGTGCGGAAAATCACTTTTCATTGGGGACAGATCAACTGCGAGGGGCAGCCCTCATCCAGCACATGGCTCGTAGCACCCTGGTGGGGCGCAGTTCAGAGCTGGCAGCCGCGCGGCGGGAATGGGATCTCGCCCGCTCAGGCGAAAGCCGGGTGCTCATTCTTCATGGAGAGCCGGGCATCGGAAAGTCCAGGTTGGCAGTAGAACTGATCCGGGCAGCCAGGCAGGAGCATGCGGCAGTGATGGTCGGGGAATGTTTTACCGGAGGTGAGCGGCCGTACGCTCCTTTTTCCCGCATCATTCAGAATATCAACCATTTTCCTCACGATTTTCCAAGTGTTGCTATTGCAGATTTGAAATTCATTGCCCCACAGCTTGAGACCCGCTTCCCTTCCATTGCTCCAAACCTCCATTTGGAGCCGCTGGCAGAGCAAATGCGCGTCTTCGAAAGCGTCTATCTATTTTTTGGCCTGCTTGCCCGGGAAAATCCGCTGTTGGTATTGGTTGAAGATATTCACTGGGCGGATCATGGGAGCCTGGAGTTAATCAGCACCCTGGCGCGCCGATTCCGGCAGGTGGGCACGCGCGCATTGGTGGTGCTGACTGCCCGCGAGGAGTTGCCGCAGCAGTCCGGTGATCTCCCAGCTTTCTTTGATAATCTCCTGCGGGCGCATCTGTCTACATCCATTCACCTGGACCGCTTTGATCTGGACGAAACGCACACCCTCCTGGCGGATCGTTTTGGCCAGCAGATCACCGGTGACCTGGTCGATCTCATCCAGCGTGAAACACAGGGAAACCCTTTCTTTATCAATGAAGTTTGCAAAGAACTGTTGGAGAGCGGTTCCATTTATTGGGCACAGGGTCGGTGGCAGCGCAAGGAAATCACCGAAATCCAGGTGCCAAAAAGTGTGCAGAATGCAATCCTGGCGCGCTTGAATAAGCTGCCTGAGGAGGTGCAGGATATTCTGCTTATGGCTGCCATACTGGGGCGCAGGTTTGATTTTGACCTGCTGCTGAGCACACTGGCTTGCGGCGAGATCGATCTCATAGATGCCCTGGAGTTGGCTGGCCGCCTGCAAATTGTCATGGATGTGGACAGTGCTAACGGCGGTGTATTTGAGTTTTCTCATAACCTGATCTCCACTGTGCTGCTCGAGAGCGCCAGCCCTGCTCGCCGCAGGATTTTGCACCGCCGCGCGGTTGGCGCGTTGGAAAAAGCGTGCCCTACCGAGTACAGCCGGCTGGCATACCATTCACTCCAGGC
>CAIQIV010000525.1 GCA_903871905.1 uncultured Chloroflexota bacterium
ATCTGCTACCCCCTTCGATACCTGTTCATTCTGCGGCGGTAAGAGCGAGGAAATTACAGATGCTGTGGAATATGCAGTGCGGCAAGTGATGAAGGAGGGTGGGGACGTCGAAGTGCTGCGTGCTGACCAGGCGGTTAATGAGTTCGGCCAGATTGGCGGGCTTCTGCGGTATTAGCAGCCAGATTTCAGAACTGGATAACAAACGGGCGGCCGCTGGGCCGCCCGTTTTCCTTATTGAGCTAATGCGTGTTCTATTTGCAGGAGAGTTTTTATTAAAACATCCATATCAGATTGAGCAGCATAGTTGTCTGTGCCGATCTCCCCCTGTGCAAGTTTTAGCCGGGTTTTCAAGTCATCCGCCACTTCTTGCTGGTCAGTGGGCAGGCTGCCTGCCAGTTGGTTGATCCTGTCCGCAGTCTGGCTGAGCGCCAGGCGGGCGGCTGCAGGATCGTTTTTGGCCAGGGCAAGCTGGGCAGCCAGCACGTCATTATGGACTTTGGTGATGAGAAACAGGGTGGACGCGCTGTTTGCGTCCTTCTGGCACTGCTGCAGTTTTTCTTCCAGGGGCAGACGGTCATCGATTTTCTTCTGCAGGTCTTTTAGTTGCTCTGCGGCTGCCCGCTGTTCAGTTTGCAGCGCCTGGATCGTCTCGTCTGTTTGTTGGCGCAGCGGTACCAGCTGGGTGAAGATGGCGAGCAAAAAACCTGCGCCAAAGATGATCAGGATGATCAACAGCCAGCGCAGGATAAGCAGCCAGATGCTGGTTTTTTTCTTCGCCGGGGCTGGGGTTTTACCAGGCGCGGGGGGAGTGGGAACAGGTTCGGGGTTTTCTGCTGGTGGGAGTGCAGGTTTTTCGGGTGCTTCGGACATAGTTGGCTCCTGTGAGTAAGGGTAGTCGCTGAAGCCAGCGCAAGGTAATTGTACGGTATTTCATTAAAAATAGGGCAATGTTTTGCATGATTCCCTGGGGTATAATCCTCCTACCTGGACAGATGGTACGATTTCGGTGGTTTGGAGCTTATGTCATCCATTGACGAAATAAAAGCCCGGATCGATATTGTAGACCTGGTGTCGGAAACGGTGCAGCTGCGCCGGTCGGGGAAAAGCTATACCGGCTTTTGCCCGTTTCACCCCAATACCCGTACTCCGGCGTTTGTGGTATTCCCTGAGAGCGGTACCTGGCGTTGTTTTGGCCAGTGCAATGAAGGGGGGGATATCTTCAAGTATGTTATGAAGAAGGAAGGCTGGGATTTCAGCGAAACTCTGCGGTACCTTGCTGAGAAAGCCGGAGTCCAGCTGCGTCCAATCACCCCTCAGGACCTTGCCGCCGCTGAGGAAAACGATCATCTGCGTTCCTTATTGGATGAAGCAGGGACTTACTTCCGCCACCAGCTGCTGAATACGCAGGGCGGTCAGTTTGCCCTGGATTACTTACAGCGCAAACGGGGATTATCCCCTGAGATAATTGAAACGTTTGGGTTAGGATATGCCCCGGCGTCCTGGGATGCGCTGGCGAATCACCTGCTGTCCAGGGGGCATACCCGGCAGGATCTGCTGGATGCCGGCCTGGTTTCGGAGCGTGAGGGGAGCGGGGGAATTTATGATCGGTTTCGCCACCGGATCACGTTCCCAATCCGCGATGAGCGGGGACGCATGGCTGGTTTTGGAGCTCGAATCCTGGATCCGGATGATATTCCTAAATTCCTGAATTCCCCCCAAACAGCCATCTTTGATAAAGGGCGCCTGTTGTACGGCCTGGATCGGGCGCGCAAGGCAATCCGTGACCAGGATAGGGTTGTGATCGTTGAAGGCTACCTGGACGTCATTGCATTGCATCAGGCAGGTTTCACCAATACGGTATCCCCCATGGGTACTGCCCTGACAGAGCACCAGCTCTACCTGTTGAAACGGCTGAGCCGCCGAATCGTCCTGGCGCTTGATCCGGATGCTGCGGGGGATAAGGCTACTTTGCGCGGGCTGCAAATTGCCCGGCAGGCGATGGATCATGAACAGGACCCGGTGTTTGATGCGCGGGGTCTTATAGGCTATGAATTCCGTTTGCAAGCGGACATCCGCGTGACTACTCTGCCCCCTGGCTCTGACCCGGACGAGGTGGTTAACCAGGATCCGCATGCTTGGGAAAAAATCATTGAAAACGCCCGGCCAATTGTGGTTCATGTAATGGAGGTGCTGGCTGCCGGGCGAGACCTCGATGACGCAAAGGTAAAGAGCGAAATTGTCGAGCAGGTTCTGCCGTTGATCGATGACCTGGCCAACCCGGTGGAGCGCGATACCTACCGCCAGCGTTTGGCCCGCCTGGTGAGGGTGGATGAGCGCACACTGCTGCAAATGCCGCGCCAGGGCCGAAAGCCGCGTCCGGCGCCGCGCCGGACACAGACCCCCACACCTGCTCCTTCTCGGGCGGCGCAGGCGCAGGCCTCTCCTCAGCTTTCCTCGTATGTCCTGGAGACCCACTGTCTGGGTGTGCTTATTCGCCAGCCCGAGCTTCTCTATCGAGTGGACCGTTTATTGCTGGAGGCCGGGCTCAACCGCCTGGTTGCAGAGGATTTTCAGCATGCTGATCACCAGGCGATTTTTCAAGTTTTATTGGATTCAGTGGACCAGGATGTTACGGAGCCACTAAACTTTGTCATGAATACTTTCTCGCTGCCGATGATGGAACTGGCAGACGGCATGCTGGAACGCACACAAAAGGTTGATCCACAGAAGGATCGTGTCCTGGAAGACCTGGTGCGCGGGGTGCTGGAACTGCGCCTGCGCAGTGTGCACCAGGAAATTGAATATCAACGATATCTCATGGAGGAGTCCCAACGCCAAGGTGATTTAAAAGCATCTCAGCATCTGCTCACTATGATGCAGTATACCCAGGCGCTAAAACGAATCGATAAGGCCCTGGCTCGTTATACAAGCCGTTCTTCAAACTCGTAAAACTTGGAGGCAGATTATAATGACTTCGCAAGATCTCCCCGAAAACCTTGAACCAGATTTGCCAGCATTGTCGGGAGCAGACGATGAGGAAGAAATTGGTGAGTCTTCTTTTCCAGAAGAAGATGCGGCGCCGGGCGAGTCAGAAGGCCTCCCCCTGGATGAGCTGGATGAATTGATCACGGAGCCGGACGTTTTCTTCCCTGAAACGGCTGAGCCGAATGGGAGGTTTACCTTTGATATTGAAGAGGATGAGCTGTCACCCCTGGATCAAGAGGAAGCCCTGGAGTTTATAGAGGGGGAGGCTGTAGAGCATGAGGTTGGGGAGGATCCGGTTCGCCTTTACTTGAAAGATATTGGAAATATCGATCTGTTGGACGCGGATCGAGAATTTTGGCTGTCCACACGTCTGGAGGCAGCCAAGCGGCTGACGCTGCTCGGGAAGCAGCATCCGTTGGCGCGCAGCGGCGAGTCGCAAGACCGGGATCTGTTCCAGGCGCTTTACGAAGACCTGGGGACATGCTGGACGCGCTTTGAAGAGGACGCCCATCGGCTGAATCATATCCAACCTGACCTGGAACGGATCATTGAAGAGGCCCGGGCGCTGCGCAACACCTGGGAGTTGGGTTTTTCCTCTTATTTACGCTCATACCTGGATAACGGCCTCTGGGGAAGAGATGCTTTGTGGGATGGCCTGGCGCGCAATGCTTTTGCGGTATTTCTCTACCTTTACATGCTGCCAGATAAGACGCTGGTCTCGCTTAGAAAATATTACCTGAGACACCAACGGTTTCCGGTTCAGCGGATCTATGATCGGCATCTGCCGTCCGAGCGCGACCTTCGGCGGGAGCTGGACCTCATCCGTTCCCGAGCTGAAGAGGCGCGCAGTTCCATCATCCGCGCCAACCTGCGCCTGGTCGTCAGTATTGCCAAGCGCTATATTGGTAGAGGCAGCTCGTTCCTTGATTTGATCCAGGAGGGTAACCTGGGATTGCTGCGCGCGGTGTCGAAGTTTGATCCGACCCGCGGCTATAAATTCAGCACATATGCCACGTGGTGGATCCGCCAATCGATCAGCCGCTCAATTGCCGATCAGGCCCGTACCATCCGCATTCCGGTGCACATTTTTGAATCGATTAATCGCCTGCTGCGCATTCAACGCGAGCTGATACAGAAATTGGGGCGGGAGCCAACCAGTGAGGATATTGCTCTGGAAGCGGGATACCTGGACGCAAACGATATCCAGGCGATTCAAATGTCCCGTTTGCAGGATGCCCCGATTTCTGATGACGTACGGCGGCATTGGACCCGGGCAGCAGCAAAGGTCAACCGCATCCTGCGGGCGATCGAAGAGCCCATGTCACTGGACAGCCCGGTTGGTAATGAGGAAAGCAGCCAGTTGGGGGATTTTATTGAGGATGAGGACGCCTCTGAGCCGATGGACGAGGCAGCCCGGGGCATGCTGCGCGAGTCGATTAAAAATGCGCTGGCAGTGCTTTCCGAGCGTGAGCGCCAGGTGCTTGAACTCAGGTTTGGCCTGATAGATGGAAAGGATCATACACTCGAAGAAGTAGGGCAGCATTTTAATGTGACCCGTGAGCGGATTCGCCAGATTGAAGCCAAAGCGCTGCGCAAGCTGCGCCACCCGACGCGCAGCCGGCAGTTGCGTGATTATCTGGCGTAAATGTAGAGGATTTGTGAAAATTGACACCCGTAAAGGCTTATGATAAACTTGGCCCATCGGTTCAGACCGTAAGAGCGCCGGTACAGTCCGATCGGAAAGATTATTTTGGTTTTACCGCACTCTCGCCTTAAAAACCCTTACCACGAAGAGGAGTAGTATGTTAACAGCATATGCACCCCTGGCTATATTGTTGATCATAGCAGTCGGGCTTTCTGTTGCGACGGTAATCATCGGGCATATTTTTGGCCCCCGCCGTCCGACACCCATCAAGAATATGCCCTATGAATCGGGTATCCGGCCAATTGGCTCTGGCACCCGGCGTATGCCCATACACTTCTACCTGGTAGCGGTGTTATTTATCCTCTTCGACATTGAAGTGGTTTTCTTCTTGCCTTGGGCGGTCGTTTTTAAAAAGCTTGGTTTATTTGGCCTGATTGAAATGGGGATTTTTATTGTGATCTTATTGGTAGGCTATGTATATGTTTGGAAGAAAGGAGCTTTGGAATGGGACTAGAGCAGAAACTGGGCAACATGGGGGTAGTTACCCTGAAGTTGGAGCAGGCAGTGAACTGGTCACGTACCAATGCTATGTGGCCAATGCTGTTTGGCCTGGCTTGCTGTGCCATTGAGATGATGGCTTCCCAGGCCTCTAATTATGATCTCAGCCGCTTTGGTATGGAGTTAATGCGCGCCAGTCCCCGGCAGTCGGATTTGATGATTGTTGCAGGGCGCGTCTCGCGCAAGATGGCCCCTGTTTTGCGCCGTCTGTATGATCAGATGCCGGATCCAAAATGGGTCATTTCAATGGGTGACTGTGCCTCTTGCGGAGGAATTTTTAATAACTACGCGATTGTTCAGGGTGTGGATGAAGTGGTTCCGGTGGATGTATATGTTGCTGGATGCCCGCCTCGCCCGGAAGCGCTGATCCACGGGATCATCACACTTCATGAAAAAGTGAAAGGTGAAAAGCTCGTTGATTGGGCTTGATGGGAGCAGAAACAGAATGAAAGATCAACTTCAATCCATTGCCTCTGCATTCAATGAGCGCTTTCAAACCGGCACTTATGAGTTTCGGGATGAGGTCAGCCTGATTGTCCAACCTGAGCAGGTTGTGGAAATTTGCCGCACACTGCGCGATGAGTTTGACTTTGAGATTCTCAGCGAGGAAACCGCGGTTGATTACTGGCCGGAACAAACGCCTCGCTTCCATGTTGTGTACCGGGTGCGTTCTCTGAAAAATAACCTGATCATTGGGTTGCGCGTCCCATTGAACGGTAATGCGCCCTCGCTTTCCACGATAGAAGGCATCTATCCCAACGCCAACTGGTTTGAGCGTGAAATCTGGGATATGTTTGGCATCCGCTTTGACGGGCACACGGATCCGCGGCGCATCATTATGCCGGCTGATTGGCAGGGGCATCCGTTGCGCAAAGATTATCCGCTGGGCTATGAAGAAGTCCAATTCTCATTCAATGCAGACGAAATTGATGCCCGTAAACCGTACGCCAGGTCGTAACGCCGGTGTGTGGACAGGTGTTTTGATTTTGAGGTAACAGTACCGAAAAAGCCTATGGATCCACTATTACAAGATCTTGAATCCGATATCCGCTTAGAGCATATTAAGCACCTGGTTTCTGAGCGAGCGCTCACTGGTGAAACAGTGCTGCTCAACATGGGACCGCAGCATCCCAGCACGCACGGGGTTTTGCGTCTCCTTTTGGAACTGGATGGGGAAATCGTGGTCAACTGCATCCCAGATATTGGCTTTCTGCACACCGGGATTGAGAAGAACATGGAAGCCAAAACCTATTTGCAGGCCGAGGTGATGACCGACCGTCTGGATTACCTGAATACAGTCGGGAATAACCTGGCTTACTGCCTGGCAGTGGAGAAGCTGATAGACCTGGATGTCCCGCCGCGTGCCCAGGCCATCCGTGTAATCTTGACCGAGCTGCAGCGCATTGCCTCGCACCTGGTGTGGCTGGGAACGGCATCTTTGGACCTGGCGGCTATGTCGGTGTTCCTGTACACCTTCCGTGAGCGCGAAGTGATTCTGGATATTCTGGAATTGTGCGGTGGCCAGCGCATGATGACCACCTACCTGCGCCCGGGAGGCCTGTGGCGGGATACCCCTCCGGATTTTGAGCCCCTGGTGCGCGAGTTTGCTCGTATCTTCCCCCGCCGGATTGACCAGTATGAGGATCTACTGACCAATAACCTGCTCTTTTGGGAGCGCACCAAGAAGCTGGGCATCCTGACCACGGAAGACGCACTGGCCTGGGGGGTGACCGGGCCTATGGCGCGCGCCTCGGGTATTCATCAGGATTTGCGCAAGACCCAGCCCTATTCCGGATACGAGCAGTATGATTTTGAGATTGCCATGCATACCGATGCTGACACCTATGCCCGCTACCTGGTTCGGGTAAAAGAGATGCGCGAATCGCTTAAAATCATCAACCAGGCGCTTGACCTGCTGCCCAAGTTGGGCACGGAAGTACGCAGCAGCAACCGCAAGTATGTGCCGCCGCCCCGTGCTGAAATTGGTGTCAGCATGGAGGCGCTCATCCATCACTTCAAGTTGTGGACAGAAGGCTTCCCTGCGCCGAAAGGCTCTATCTACAGCGCGGTTGAATCGCCGCGGGGTGAGTTGGGGGTCTACCTGGAGGGGGATGGCGGTCCCAAGCCGTACCGGGTGCACTGGCGCACGCCATCCTTTACAAATATGCAGGTGCTGCCATTGTTGGCAAAAGGTTTTTTGGTAGCCGATCTGGTGGCTTTGATCGGTACCGTAGATATTGTATTGGGAGATTGTGACCGGTGAACGCCCTTGCTGAGAAGTACTCCCGTGAGATTGAACGGATCCTGGCGAAATATCCGCCAGAAGAGAAACGCTCGGCGGTCATGCCCCTGCTGTACCTGGCGCAGCGCGACCAGATGTATGTGACCAAGCAGGCGCTGGCTGATATTGCTGAGATTATTGGCATTACCCCCACGGAGGTTGCATCAATTGTTGGTTTTTACAGCCTGTATTACGATGAGCAGGGTGGAAAATACCGCGTCCAGGTGTGTACGGACCTGCCCTGCGCCTTGCGTGGAGCAGACGAGTTCATGGAGAAGCTGTGTGGCAACCTGGGGATCCGGGTGGGTGAGACCACCTCAGATGGGATGATCACGGTTGAGGCGGTGACCTGCCTGGCAGGCTGCGACCGGGCGCCGATGTTCCAGGTGCAGTCTGGCGAGGGGCTGGCGTATCACGAGAACCAGACTGTAGAGAGCGCGCTGGAGGTGATCGACCGTCTGCGCAAGACTAGAAGACCGGAGAAATGGTGATGGGCGAATACGTTCTGCTGCGACACCGCGATATACCGAATATCGATAATATTGAAGTCTACCGCCAAAATGGTGGCTTTGAGGCGCTGCAGAAGGTTGTTACCTCGATGCAGCCGGATGAGGTCACGGATGTGGTCAAAGCCTCCGGGCTGCGAGGCCGGGGTGGAGCGGGTTTCCCCACTGGTTTGAAGTGGTCCTTTATTGACCGAAAAAAATGGCCGCATTATGTGGTGGTTAATGCGGATGAATCGGAGCCTGGCACCTTCAAAGACCGGGAAATCATGGAGCGCAACCCGTACCAGTTCCTGGAAGGGGTGGCAATCTGTGCTTATGCTGTGGGTGCTCATGCAGCTTATATTTACCTGCGCGGGGAGTTCTGGCCGGTAGCAGCCACCCTGGACAAGCATATCGCAGCCATGGAAGCGGGTGGTTTCCTGGGTGATAACCTGTTTGGCAGCAATTATCACCTGCGTATGTTCACACATCTGGGAGCTGGGGCTTACATCTGCGGTGAGGAGACGGCGCTGCTTGAATCGATGGAAGGTAAACTGGGCCAGCCCCGCCTGCGCCCGCCGTTTCCGCCTTCCTTCGGTTTGTATGGCAAGCCGACGATTGTAAACAATGTCGAGACCCTGACCAATGTGCCTTTGATCATGGCTCGTGGTGCGGAGTGGTATAAGAGCATCGGTACGGAGAAAAGCCCTGGGCCAAAGATCTTCAGCCTGTCTGGGCGGGTCAACCGGCCTGGGAATTATGAGCTTCCGTTGGGAACGACTTTCCGTGAACTGATCTACACCCACGGCGGAGGGGTGCCTGGTGACCGGTCGGTGAAGGCGATCATGGCGGCTGGTGCATCCTCTTCGTTGATTATTGGCAGCGAAGCGGCGCTGGATACGCCTATGGACTACGAGAGCGTTCCCAGCCTGGGCGCGCAGCTTGGCTCGGCCTCTGTCATTGTTATCGATGATACGATCAGCATCCCCTGGCTCATCAACAAGACTATCCATTTCTTCAAACACGAGTCCTGTGGTAAGTGTACTCCCTGCCGGGAGGGAAATTTTTGGATGCTGAATCTGACAGAGCGTATCGCCCACGGGCATGCCGACTGGAGCGATGTTGAACTGCTGTATGCAGTTGCCAGCCAGATGCGCGGCAAATGCCTGTGCGCTTTGGGTGAGTTTGCCATCGAGGCAGTGGTTTCGGGCATTGAACGCTTCCGCCCGGACTTTGAGGCGGCTGTTGGCAAAGCGGCCAGCCAGGGATAATGGGTTGCTGGGCAGGTCGAGCCTGTCAAAGCCTTTTGGAGATGAGTGAATGGCAAAACTGGTAACACTGACGATTGATGGGAAGCAAGTTCAGGTGACGGAGGGCACCCTGATCGTCAACGCCGCCAAGAAGGTCGGGGTTGATATCCCGGTGTTCTGCTACCATCCAAAAATGGAGCCGGTCGGGATGTGCCGTATGTGCCTGGTTGAAGTGGGGCGACCGGTGATCGATCGCGCTACAGGGCAGGCGGTGTTGGAGGCGGATGGCTCTCCGAAGATCTCTTTTGGGCCAAAGCTGGAGACAGCCTGCACAACCCCGGTTTCTGAGGGGATGGTAGTGGTAGGAATGTCGGATAAAGCACAGCTGGGCCGGAAAGATATTGTGGAGTTCCTGCTCACCTCTCACCCGCTGGACTGCCCGGTGTGTGATAAAGGCGGCGAATGTCCGCTGCAAAACCTGACCATGGGATTTGGACCTGGGGAAAGTCGATTTATCTTTGACGAGAAGATGCACCTGGCCAAGCATGTTCCCCTGGGTGACCTGATTTACCTGGACCGTGAGCGCTGCATCCAATGCGCTCGCTGTGTGCGTTTCCAGGACGCGATCGCCGGCGATCCGGTGATTGGTTTCTTCCATCGCGGCCGCTCCCTGGAAATTGTCACCTTTTCTGACCCGGGTTTTGACTCGTATTTTTCGGGCAACACCACGGATATTTGCCCGGTAGGCGCCTTGACGACGGCAGATTTCCGTTTCCGGGCACGCGCCTGGGAACTCAAGTCCGCAGCTTCGCTGTGCACCCACTGCCCGGTTGGCTGCAACCTGACCTTCAATATACGCCGCGAGGCAGCTGCGGGCGGCAATACAGTAATTAAACGGGTCATGCCGCGGCAGAACGAGGCCGTGAATGAGATCTGGATTTGTGACAAGGGACGCTTTGGTTACCATTATGTGCAGAGTGATGCCCGCCTGACCCGGCCCCTGGTGCGCAAAAACGGTGAACTGGTTCCAGCCAGTTGGGATGACGCCCTGGGTCTGGTAGCAGACCGCTTCCGCCAGGCAGGCAAGGACCTGCTGACCCTTGCGGGTGGGCGTCTTTCGAATGAGGACCTGTTCAACCTGCGCCAATTGGTCTCTGGGTTAGGCGGCCAGGCAGCCCTTTACTCGGACATGGCAGGCGGAGACCTGGTTGCCCAGGTGGGCCTGGGCCAGGGCAGCAATTTTTCCGATATGGGGCCAGAAACGACGATCCTGGTAGTTGCCTCTGATCTGGAAGAGGAGGCGCCGGTTTGGTCGCTGCGTGTGCGCCAGGCTGCCCGGCGTGGGGCAACATTGATTGTGGCAAACCCGCGTTCCACCAAGCTGGATCGCTGGGCGCGGCATACTATTCGCTATCCATATAAATCTGAAGCCGCTGTTGTGCTGGCACTGGCCAATGCCCTTTCGGCGAAGCGGCCTGATCTTCCTGAATCGGTTCATGCACTCTCTCGCAGTCCCGAATTGCAGGCAGCAGCGAAAGCCTTTGCTGAAGCGCAGAATGGGGTGATCTTGTTTGGTAGTGAAGGGACCGGGCTCAAAGCATCGCAGTCGTTGGCCCAGGCCTGTGCCAACCTGTTGATCCTCACCAGCCACGTTGGGAAAATCAACAATGGCCTGGTGGGGGTATGGCAGAGGGCAAATGACCAGGGCGCATGGGACATGGGCTTCCGACCGGCAGCCAACCTGAGGTCCGCCATGCAGGCTGCTGGGGCGCTGTATGTTGTTGGGGCCGACCCGGCAGGGGATGATCCATCCCTGGCGGAAGCTGCCAGGTTCCTGGTAGTCCAGGATATGTTCCTGACCTCAACGGCAAAGTTGGCGGATGTGGTTCTGCCGGTGCGGGCGTTTACAGAGCGCGAGGGTAGTTTCACCTCTGGTGAACGGCGTGTCCAGCGTTATTTCCCAGCGACTCCCGCGGCGAAAGACAGCTTGCCGGATTTTGCAATAACCGGGAAGATCGGCAGCCTGCTGGGGCTGGATCTGGAATATCGCCTGGCCGGCAAGGTTATGCAGCGCATTGCTGCTCAGGTGGCGGATTATGCGGGTCTATCGTACACCCGCCTGTCTGAGGTGACGGAGCAGTGGCCAATTGTGGGCCGCGGCGATTTGTATTACGGTGGAACGACTTACGAAAATACGCAGGGCCTGGGTGTGCAGTTAGCGCCGGCAGCTCAGAATGGGCAGATCCCATCGCTCGGGTGGGTACAGCCTGAGGAGTTCCGTATGCCGGTGCAGGGGATGCTGGCTGTTCCGATAACCAGGTTATATGACCGGGGTCAGACTCTTTTGCCCTCGGAGCTGCTGCACCAGCATATCCTGCCGACTGTGGTCTTGATGAATCCGGTGGATGCCAGGCGCATGCGCATTAGCGCGGGAGCGGCGGTGCAGTTATATTATGATGGTGTGACCGCAACTGCGGTGGTGGCATTAGACGAGAATGTCCCTGCCCAGATAGTGCTGGTCCCCCGTGGTGTGGGCATCCCGCTGCACGCCCCGGCAATGGTTGATGTGCGCGCCATGGAGCGCGCGGTTGCATGATGAGCGGTCATCCGTTATCCTGAAGCTGACGAGGATTGAAGATGGATGTTGCCTTAATACTGGAATGGACGATTAAATCGCTGATCCTGGTTTTTGTGCTGTTGACTGGCTTTGCTTACCTGACATTCTATGAACGCAAAGCGCTGGCGCGTATCCAGGTGCGTGTTGGCCCCAATCGGGCAGGCCCGGGCGGCTGGCTGCAGCCAGTGGCAGATGGGGTCAAATTGATCATGAAAGAGGAACTGATCCCGGATAAAGCGGATAAACTGCTCTTCCTGGCTGCCCCGGTAATCACGACTATCCCGTCGCTGATCATCATGGCGGTAGTCCCCTGGGGGGAACCGATTACCATCTTTGGCCGAGAAGTGCCACTGTATATCATGAACGTGGACGTGGCGGTGTTATACCTGGTTGCAGTAGCCTCTATTGCCGTGTATGGCATTGTGCTGGCGGGATGGTCGTCCAACAACAAGTATGCCACCATGGGCGGCTTGCGCTCCTCTGCGCAGATGATCAGCTATGAGCTGGCGCTGGGGCTGTCCTTTGTTGGCCCGATCCTGCTGGCCTCCTCCATGAGCCTGGTGGATATCGTGAATGCACAGGGCGAGACAACCTGGTATGTGTTTCCCCAGATCATCGCTTTTCTGGTTTTCTTGATCGCTACCCTGGCTGAGGTGAACCGGGCGCCGTTCGACATGCCTGAGGCTGAGCAGGAACTGGTAGCTGGCTACCATGTGGAATACTCCGGGATGAAGTTTGCCCTGTTCTACATGGCTGAATACATCAAGATGATCGCCGTATGTGGGATTGGGGCTACTTTGTTCCTCGGCGGATATAAAATTCCCTTTTCATCGTTTGTGCCTTTCCTTGCCACGCTTGAGCATTGGCTCGGTCCCCTGGTTCTGCTGGTGAAGATATTGATCTTGTTGTTTGGCATGATATGGGTGCGGGCCACCCTGCCGCGTTTGCGCTATGACCGCCTGATGGCGTTTGGTTGGAAGATCTTGCTCCCTGTAGCCCTGGCGAACGTGTTTCTTACTGCAGTGGCGATTGTGTTGTTAGGAGGTTGAGAATGCTGAAGGAAGCAAAGGATCTGGCGCTGGGTTTGTGGACGACGCTAAAATCGATGGCGGAGACTCCGGTGACGATTCAGTACCCGGAGACCAAACGTCCGGTGCGCACGCGCTTTAAAGGCCGGCATGTGTTGAAGCGCTATGAAAATGGCCTTGAAAAATGTATTGGCTGCTCGCTGTGTGCAGCAGCCTGCCCAGCCGATGCGATATTTGTGGAAGCATCGGAAAATACGGATGAAAAGCGTTTCTCACCGGGTGAGCGCTATGCCAGCACCTATGAGATCAACATGCTGCGCTGTATTTTCTGCGGTTACTGCGAGGATGCCTGTCCAACAGAAGCTATCGTGCTGGGTGACAATTATGAGCTGTCTTATACCTCCCGCCGGTCGTCTATTTACATGAAGGAAATGCTGTTGGAGCCGGTGCCGGAGGGCGGTAAGCCGACGCCCCAAAAAGTTGAGCCGGGTAAGTTTACCCGCTCAGTGCCGGAAATGAAAAACCCGGATTACTATTAGATCATCGACTGGAGAAGAAAAGAAACGTGAGCGCGCAGATGATCACTGATTTAATCCTGTTCTTCGCCCTGGCGCTGGTGGCTGTCGCGTCGGCAGCAGGGTTATTGTTTAGCCGCAATGCAATTTATGCGGCTCTGAACCTGATCCTCAATTTTGCCACAGTGGCGGTTTTTTACCTGCTGTTAGGAGCGCCTTTCATTGCTATATCCCAGATCGCGGTCTACACGGGGGCGATCATGGTGCTGTTCTTGTTTGTGATCATGCTCCTGGGGGCAGAAATCTCTGGCGCCGGGCAGGCAGATCTGCCATGGCAGCGGCCGCTGGCCTTTGTGCTAGGCGGGATTTTGCTGTTGTTGGGCGCCTATGTGCTTGTGAGCCGCTCTGGGGCGGTGATGACCCCACCTGTCCTGGCGGCTGATTATGGCAACCCGGCTGCAGTTGGTGAGCTGCTGTTCACCCAATATCTGCTGCCCTTTGAAATTACCTCCGTGCTGCTGCTGGTTGCCATGATCGGGGTGGTCGTGCTGACCCGCCGCCGGTTGAAAACGAAATCGTGAGGAAGGAGAAAAAACCGATGCTGCCAGTCACGTATTATATTGGCCTGTCGGCGGTTCTGTTCATCATGGGCGCGGTAGGTGTGTTGATCCGGCGTAATCCGATCATTATCTTCATGTCTGTTGAATTAATGTTGAACGCGGCCAACCTGGCTTTTGTGGCATTTGCCCGAGATTATCAGGTATTGAGCGGGCAGGTTTTTGTTTTTTTTGTGATGGCTGTTGCTGCGGCGGAAGTGGCGGTTGGCCTGGCGCTGATCGTGGCTATCTTTAACACCAAGCACAATATTGATATCGACCAGATGAGCGGTCTGAAAGGATAGGAATTATGCTTTTGAGTGAAGGAGCTACATCTGGCGGTTATTTCTTCCTGGCGCCGTGGATCGTCTTTTTCCCGCTCATCGGCCTGTTAATTAACATCATCTTTGGTGGGCGATTGAGCGAGAAGGTGGTAGGGACGATCGCTAGTACTGCCTCTGGGTTGTCTTTTGTGGTTTCGCTGCTGCTGGCAATTTCACTGGTTTCGCATGCAGAAGCGGTGACGGTGCCCCTGGCTGATTGGATCACTGTGGAACCCCTGCACCTGCGCTGGGCATTCCTGGTAGATACGCTTTCAGTGACCATGATGCTGGTGGTATCTGGCGTCGGAACGCTGATCCATATCTACGCGATTGGATATATGCATGAAGATGTGCGGCATAACGGGGATCCCTCACGCTTCCGCCGCTTCTTTGTCTTCATGAACCTGTTTATTGCGGCCATGATGATCCTGGTCAGCAGTGATAACTACATGATGCTTTTTGTTGGCTGGGAGGGTGTAGGTCTGTGCTCCTTCCTGCTGATCGGTTTCTGGTATGAGAAGGGCAAGGACGGGATTGGCAACTCGCTGGCTGCCATGAAAGCCTTTATCACCAACCGTGTCGGTGATTTCGGTTTTTTGATCGCCGGGATGCTGCTCTTCTGGACTTTCCTGACCTTCGAATTTCACCCGATTTTTGAGGCTGCGCCTGAAATTGCCAAGACTGCCCCGATGCTAATGAATGTGATCTGCCTGTTCATGCTGCTGGGGGTGACCGGTAAGTCGGCGCAAATCCCGCTCTATGTATGGTTGCCCGATGCCATGGCAGGTCCCACGCCGGTTTCGGCGCTGATCCATGCTGCCACCATGGTCACTGCGGGTGTTTACCTGATTGCCCGCTCGCATGTGTTATTTGCCCTGGCGCCCCAGGCGGCGTTTATCGGAGCCCTGGTTGGTGGGGTGACCGGGTTGTTTGCGGCATCCATTGCCGTGGGCCAGTTTGATATCAAGAAGGTGCTGGCGTATTCCACTATCAGCCAACTGGGCTTCATGGTGGCGGCGGTCAGCATGGGCGCCGTGGTGGCAGGAATGTTCCACCTGGTGACCCATGCTTTCTTCAAGGCACTCCTGTTCTTGAGCTCTGGTTCGGTGATCCAGGGGATGGAGCGCGGGCATCATCATGTCGAGCACGATGCCAGGCTGAAGAAGCAGGCAAAAGGTCATGGTCACGAGCTCGATCCTCAGGATATGCGCAACATGGGGGGGCTGCGACACCAGATGAAGATCACTTTCTGGGTGTATATGATTGGCACCATTGCCCTGGCAGGCATCCCGCCGCTGGCAGGATTTTGGTCCAAGGATGAGATCCTGGCTGAATCCAGCAAGCTTGGACTGCCGGTGTACATCATCTTGACCGGGGCTGCGTTCCTGACCGCTTTCTACATGACCCGCCAGGTGATGATGGTCTTCTTTGGTGAGGCGCGCAGCGGAGCAGCAGAACATGCACAGGAGAGCCCGCTGGTCATGACCGTGCCTTTGATGATCCTGGCTGGACTTTCCATCCTTGGCGGTCTGATGAACCTGCCCTTTGAAGGATTTCACAATTTTACCAAGTGGCTGGAGCATTCAATTGAAGGGGTCCACGAGGGCGAATTTGTCATCCTGGTGGCTTCCCTGTCAACCGTCCTGGCATTGCTGGCTATTGTCCTGGCCTGGTGGATCTACCACCGCCGGTATCCTGAATATTTAAAGATCCCGGCGGCAAAGCGCCCTGTCGATCCGCTGGCAGCCTACCTGGGACCGGTGTTCACCTGGCTTAATCAGAAATGGTATATCGACGAGTTGTACGGTCTGGTGATCATCCAACCTTACAAGGCGGTGTCTGCTTTCCTGGCAGATAGGATTGAATGGCAGTTCTGGCATGACTGGTTCCATGACACAGTCCTGGCGGGCGGGTACAACCTGATCACCCGGCTGCTGACCGAAAAGGTGGATGCTGGAGTGATTGATGCATCTGCCAACGGTCTGGGAACCGCGGTCCAGGGCACCTCATCCTGGCTGCGGCGTCTCCAGACCGGTTTTGTACGCAACTATGCCCTGGCAATTTTTATGGGTGTCGTGTTGATTCTTGGATATTTGATCCTGCGATGACCAACTCCCTTGCCCGTTCCTCTGCCAGGGACAAAGGCAAGGAATTCAAATAAAAGAGGCTGAACGATGAATTATCTCTTCCACCCCTTGGTTCTGGTTACCTTCTTCCCTCTGCTCGGGGCGTTGGTGATCCTTTTCCTGAAACCGGAACAAAAGGCAGCTGCCCGCTGGACTGCTCTGGTAACCTCGCTGATCACTTTCGCCTTTTCGCTGGCCATCCTGGCGCAATTTAACTATACCCGCCCGGAATTGCAGATGGTGGTTGACCTGCCGTGGTTCCAGGTTGCACAGTGGCAGATCCGTTTCTTCCTGGGGATCGATGGCTTAAGCATCCTGCTGGTCCTGCTGACTGCGTTCCTGACACCCATCTCCATCCTGTCCACCTGGACAGCAGTACAGGACCGGGTGAAGGATTTCATGGTTTTCTTCTTAATGCTGGAAGTGGGCATGGTGGGTGTGTTCCTGGCCCAGGACCTGTTCCTCTTTTATGTTTTTTGGGAGTTCACCCTGGTCCCGATGTACTTCCTGATCGGCGTATGGGGCGGCCCGCGGCGCATGTATGCAGCAGTTAAGTTCTTCCTGTACACCATGGCGGGTTCGATCCTGATGCTGCTGGCGATCTTGTGGCTGGGAATCTTCCAGAATACGTTTGCCATGACTGACCTGTTGGCCAAGGGTAACATCCCAGCGAATATCCAGACCTGGCTTTTCCTGGCCTTTGCAGCCGCATTTGCCATCAAGGTCCCCATGTGGCCGCTGCACTCCTGGCTGCCTGATGCGCACGTGGAAGCGCCGACCGCTGGTTCTGTGATCCTGGCCGGTGTTTTGCTGAAAATGGGCTCCTATGGTTTCCTGCGCTTCAACCTGGCCCTGTTCCCGCAGGCTGCGGTGCAGCTTGCACCCTGGATGGCTGGTCTGGCAGTGATCGGTATCATCTATGGGGCGGCGGTTTCTTATGCTCAAAAAGATGTCAAAAAGTTGGTTGCCTTTTCGTCCGTCAGCCACATGGGCTTTGTGATGCTGGGCCTCTTTGCTCTGAACCCATTGGGTCTTTCGGGCGGTCTGCTGCAGATGGTCAACCACGGTTTGAGCACGGGTGCGCTGTTTCTTCTGGTGGGCATGATCTACGAGCGCGCCCATACCCGGGATATTAATGCCTTTGGCGGACTGTGGAAAATTACGCCTTTGTATGGGACGCTCTCGCTGATCGTGGTGCTCTCCTCCATGGGCCTGCCCGGCTTGAACGGTTTTGTAGGTGAGTTTACCATCCTTCTTGGAGCATGGGGCGCCGGTGGGGCAAGCGGTGCGTTACACTCAGTCCTGTTTGCTGGAATTTCAGCCATCGGTGTGATCCTGGCTGCGGTCTATATGCTTTATATGTTCCAGAAAATCTTTCTGGGCCCTGGTAAGGATCAGAATAAGAATCTGAAGGACCTGAATTATCGTGAGATTTTGACCCTGGTGCCGATCCTGATCTTGATCTTCTGGATTGGTTTATACCCGAAGCCGTTCTTTACGCTGATGTCGGCGTCGGTGGACCAGCTGGCGGCCACCCTGGCAGCGGCTGGCGCTGTTCTGCCCTAGTTGAGGCGTTCCATGAGCTTGACTGACCTGGCGTCTAATCTGAACATCATCCTGGGCATTGTGGTGCTCACGATCTGGGCCTGTGCCCTGCTGCTGGTAGACCTGGCGATCCCCAAGGATCGCAAAGGATGGACGGCTTTGTTGGCCGCTGTCGGGCTGTTGGTGACGTTGGTGATCAGCCTCTCACGCTTTGGACAGCCCCAACCGGCTTTTGGCGGGATGGTTGTGAACGATGGTTTTTCCGTTTTTCTGGATGTAATCTTCCTGGTGAGCGGTGTGGCTGGAATTACCCTGGCTTATGATTACCTGAAGCGCATGGGTTGGGAGCGCGGTGAGTATTATGTCCTGCTGTTGTTTGCAGTGTTAGGGATGATGCTCATGGCGCATGCCGCCGACTTGATGGTCATCTTTCTGGCCCTGGAGCTGCTCTCCATCCCGTTGTATATCCTGGCAGGGATTGCCCAGCCGCAGGTCGAGTCGGAAGAAGCATCGTTAAAATATTTCCTGCTGGGGGCTTTTTCCGGCGGTTTTGTTGTGTATGGGATTGCGCTAATATTTGGCGCCACTGGAACGACCTCCCTGGCTGGCGTCATCCAGGCGATCAAAACCGGGACGCCCAATTTTATGCTGCTGCTGCTGGGTGCCGGGTTGTTCCTGGTCGGTCTGGGGTTCAAGGTGGCCATTGTGCCGTTCCACATGTGGACGCCGGATGTATACCAGGGCTCACCCGCTGCAGTCACAGCTTTCATGGCGGTTGGCGCCAAGGCCGGCGGTTTTGCAGCTTTGCTGCGCGTATTCTTCATGGCCTTCCAACCTGTGGCGGTGGATCTCACCCCGATCTTGTGGGCCCTGGCGGTGGCGACGATGATCCTTGGAAATGTGGTGGCGATCGCACAGAGCAATATCAAACGCATGCTGGCTTATTCGAGCATCGCCAACGCGGGCTACATTCTGATGGCCCTGGTGCCATACGGGCAGGGAGCGGTTGCAAACCAGGCGGTGGCTTCTGCCCTGGTATTCCTGGCGGCTTATGCATTGACCAGTTTTACTGCCTGGGCAGTGGTCATTTCGTTAGAACGGACGGGCAACCTTGGCCAGCAGCTGGATGACTTTGCCGGGTTGGGCAGGAAATTCCCTGCCCTGGCTGCAGCCATGGCTGTGGCGATGTTGTCGTTCACAGGCGTGCCGCCAACGCTGGGTTTTGTGGCGAAGTTCTACTTGTTTGGCATGGTGGTAGGCGCCGGCTACATTGGCCTGGCGTTGATTGGTGTGTTGACATCGCTGATTTCTGCATACTACTACCTGCGCCTGATCGTGATTATGTACATGCGAGATGGAGAGCCGCAGGTGCGCAAGGAGTCCTGGTTGTACGCGACCGCGCTGGTTGCAGCGGTATGCACGGTTGTA
>CAIQIV010000526.1 GCA_903871905.1 uncultured Chloroflexota bacterium
CTGGCCCCCTGCCTCCGCCCCAGACCCCGGCTTCGACAAGCTCAGCCTGCCTTCGTCCAGGCGCGCTGAGCCTGTCGAAGCGCCCTCCCCGCCCTCTGTCACTGCGGCAGGTTCGGCTGGCCTGCCTTCGTCCAGGCGCGCTGAGCCTGTCGAAGCGCCCTCCCCGCCCTCTGTCACTGCGAGGAACGAAGCAGTCTCCCCTCCCGTTGAGGGGATTGCTTCACTCCGCTCGCAATGACAAGACGCTGTCACTGCGAGGAACGAAGCAGTCTCCCCTCCCGTTGAGGGGATTGCTTCACTCCGTTCGCAATGACAGACGATGCCCATGTGCCGGGCGCAGGCCTCAATCAGCGGCGGCAGCGACGAGCCGCCGGTCAGCGGGCTGCCGGTGGACAGGCTGCCGCCGGGCTGCAGCGCATTGCGCAGGCGCACCGTCACCGGGTCCAGGCCCAGCAGCTCGGCCAAATGCTCCACCTGCAGCTCGGCGGCAAAAGCCGCCTGGGGCGTGCCAAAGCCGCGGAAAGCGCCGGCCGCCAGGTTGTTGGTGTACACCGTGCGGGCGTCCACGCGCACGTTGGGGATGTCATACGGCCCGATGGCGGCAAAGCGGTAGTTGTCCAGCACGCTGGCGCTGGTCGAGAGATACGCCCCGGCGTCGCTGGTGATGTCGCACTCGGCGGCGGTGATGCGCCCCTGGCGGTCCGCCGCCCAGCGGTAGCGCAGGATCATGGCATGCCGCTTGGGATGGCACAGGATCGACTCCTGCCGGCTCCAGGCCATCCGGACCGGGCGGCCCAGCTTCCACGCCGCCAGCGCCAGGTAGGGCTGGATGGTGACATCCTCGCGCCCGCCAAAGGAGCCGCCGATGGCGCCGTAGCTCACCCGCACCCGCTCCTCGGGCAGCTCCAGCATGCGGGCGATCTGGCGCCGGTCCTCGTGCGGGTCCTGCCCGGCGGTGATCACCCGCACGCAGCCGTCGCCATCCACATAAGCCACCCCCGCCTCCGGCTCCAGGAAGGCGTGCTCCTGCATCGGGGTGCAGTAGGTGTGGGCATACACAACGTGCGCCTGCCGGAAGGCCGCCTCCACATCCCCCCGGCGCACCGTCACCCGGTGGGCGACATTGCCGGGATACCCCGCATGGAGCTGGGGCGCGCCGTCCGCCAGCGCCGCCAGCGGGCCGTCCACCACCGGCAGGTCCTCGTACTCCACCCGCACCAGCGCCGCGGCTGCCGCAGCCTGCTCGGGCGTCTCGGCCGCCACCAGGGCCACCGCATCCCCCACGCAGCGCACCACCTGGTCGCACAGCACCGGCTTATCCGGGCGCTCCACGCCGGTGAGGTTGTAGGGCACGTCGCCCCCGGTCAGCACCGCCACCACCCCCGGCGCCTGCCGCGCCCGGCTCACGTCCAGCAGGCGGATGCGGGCGTGCGGACGGTCTGCCAGCGCCAGCTTGAGGTGCAGCGCGCCCGGCAGCGGCAGGTCGCCGGCATACTTTGCCTGCCCGGTGACCTTATCCAGCGCATCCAGGCGGGGAGTGGGGAAGCCTACGCTCTCCACCTGCGCCTCAATCCAGCTTCAGTCCCATTTCGGCCAGCTCGCGGCGCACTTCTTCATACATGCCCCACCACTCAGCCGTGGGCTGCACGCTGGCGACGTCATACGCCTCCTGGAAGGGCTTGCCGATGCGCATCTCGGGCTGCCCGGCGGCATACAGGGAGATCAGCCGGCGCACCAGCACATCCGCCTCCTTGCGCGTCAGCCCCTCGGCGGCGTGCGCCACCTCGGCCATGAAGCGCGCTTCCAGCCCGGACACATAGGCCGTGTGGCGTCCCATCGCCGACTGCACCCCTTCCATCAGGGCCACGCCGGAGGGCACCGCCGCCAGGGTCAGCGCCGCCGTCTCATACAAAATGTCCTTGGTCACCGGCCCCGCCACCGGGCGCACAAAGGACGAGACCAGCACATTGGTGTTGCGGCTCAGGGCCTGGTAAGCCACCGCCTGCGAGGTGAGCATATCCGGGTAGGTATCACAGCTCAGGTGAGCGTGGCTGGGCCCCGGGTTCTGGGTGACGCCGTTGTAGACCGCCTTCATCAGGATCATGCCGGCCACGATGGCCACCGCCATGCCCGGCCCGCCGCCGACATAGCCGCCGTAGATCGGGTTGTAGAAGTTGTGCGCCGCGGCGCCGGTCTGGGCGTAATGCGTGGCCTTGATCAGCTCGGCATAGCTGGTCTTCAGCTCGCTGACAAAGGAGGCGTGGTGCCAATCGGTCAGGCGGAAGGCGCCGTAAGTGGTGGTGGCCAGCTCGCCGATGGCGCTGGGCGAGTTCTCGGCGCAGCCGATGGGCATCCCCGGGCGCCCGGCGCGCTGCACCACCTCGAAGGACATCAGCATCTCCTGCCAGCAGCCCACCGCCTCCCAGGGCGAATTGGCGCGCAGCGGGCGCCCGTAGGTGGTGAGCAGCGAGGCGTTGTCGATAAAGTCCAGGCTGCGCTCCTGGGCGTAGCTGAGCATGACCGGCACAAACAGCTCCTCCGGCACCTGCGTGCCGTAGGCCCCGCCCACCGTGGCAACGCGGGTGTTGGTATCCGGGCGGCGGCGGGTGATGGTCACCGCGTCCTCGCCAACGCCGATGGTCACCTTCTCCGGGGCGCGCTGCAGCACGCCCTCCAGCTCGGCCTGGCTCCAGGCCATCTGGCGCCGCGTGTCCAGGCAGAACAGCCCGGCGCGCAGGGCAAACTCCCAGCCGGCGGCAAAGACGCGGTCGGCCAGGGCATCGTCGCTGGGGACGCCGGGGTCATTGCGGTCCCAGTCGATCTGGTATTTTTTCAGCAGCTCGCGGATGGTCTTGTTGATGTAGACCCGGTCCCAATCTTTTTCCTCGACCACC
>CAIQIV010000527.1 GCA_903871905.1 uncultured Chloroflexota bacterium
AGGAGCGTACTGCTACAGACTTATTTTGCACCTGAAATCATTCCAACGCTGCTGGAGCAAGGGTCAATAAATGTTGCCTCTTTCCTTTATAGCCAGAAGCTGATAGGAAAAGTGCAACGTAACGCCGCGGAAACCTTCTCAGATAATGAACAATATCAATTGAATGTCCGTGATCAGGGCTTTCGTCGTGCGGTAGTGCGTGTATACGATCATCGCTGCGCTTTTTGTGGCGTGCGTATGTTGACAGTGGACGGTCACTCCGCAGTGGAAGCGGCCCATATTGTGCCATGGAGCATCAGCCATAATGACGATCCACGCAATGGGATGGCGCTTTGCCGTTTATGTCACTGGACTTTTGATGAAGGTCTGGCCAGCGTATCCGCCAAATACACTATGCTGCTTTCGCAGGATCTGCGCAGTGCACATAACCTGGCTGGTCATCTGCTCGCACTCGAAAACCGCCCGATCATGGGGCCGGTAGAATCCATTTTCCAACCGGATTTAGAAGCGCTCAGCTGGCATCGCCACAACAGATACAGGGCAGCATGAAACCCACTCATAGCAAATTGGTTCGCAGCCACATTCCGGAAATTACCAACCGGATTGGGATGAATTGCACCGCCACGACACTGAATTTAGACCAAATGGCTCCGTCTCTGGCACTGAAGCAGGTTGAGGAAGCCAATTAGTGAATTACCCACAAACTCTGTTTCCCACCCTTGAAGCACTGTATCAACTGGGCAGGCGCGTTTGCAGCGAGATCGAGCATTTTCAACCTGACTTGGTGATTGGCCTGGCGCATTCGGGCAGGATGCCGGTAACTGTCGCCTCCACATTATGGTCAGAGGTCCACACAACTTCATTCCCTCCCACCGTACGTACCAATATTGGCCATGAGAAGTATGAGATCTACAAGGAGCGATTTCAGCCCCCAAAGCCGGCCTACTGCTGCATCGAGTGCTGTGGGAACAGCCCGGACCGGCTTGGGCATTACCTAGCCTGGATCGCCGATCAAAAGCGCTGGCAGGAGGTCCTGCGCTCGCAGATTCGGGCTGTCCACCCACCCCCGCCGACACGCGTCCTGGTGGTGGATGATTTATTCGGAGGCTACCGCACCTGCTACATAGCCCTGGGCCTGTTGGAGACGCTCTATCCCCGGGCCGAAATCCGCATGATAGCCGGAGAACGCAATCTTACCAACGCTTTTATCGAGGCCTGGCTGTCACAATTTGCGCCTGCCCTTGGCAGTCTAATCGCTCCACTTCGAGATCCACAAAGCCGCACCCGCTATATCCATCCTTTGTACGAGAAACTCAAGCCGCTCATCACCGGCAGCGAGGATATCGTCCCCCAAAGCCTGAAGTGGCGTCCATTGACATCTCAATCGGCGGCAGCTAAAGCGCTTGATGACCTGGTGGAGCCTGAAACGATCCTGGCCGCTCCCGCCTGGGCTACTTCCCTGGCATGCCAGTATGCCTTGCAGCGCCAGCGCGGAGAAATTCCCAGTTCTGAGGATAACATTCCCCTGCGTCAGGCCGCATCCACCATCCAGTCGGCAGCCCGCCTGTTCCGCCAGGCATGGTTGAACAACGGCATTACCCGCCGGGAGAT
>CAIQIV010000528.1 GCA_903871905.1 uncultured Chloroflexota bacterium
TCCAGGTATTGCTTGCCGGGTCATATTCCTCTACTGTGGATAATGAATTTCCATTAAAACCCCCAATGGCGTAGACCTTGCCATTCAGTGCTACAGCTGCCAGATATCTTCGCGGCGTGGGCATGTCTGCCTTTGCCGTCCAGGCATTGTTTTGGGGATCGTATGCCTCTAGCATGGAGAGATCTTGCTCATTGATACCCCCAACGGCGTAGATCTTGCCATCGAGCACCGCAGCCGCTAGGGCTAAACGCGGAGTGGGCATATCGGCGCGCGTGTTCCATTGCTTATACAACCATAGGTTTGGTTGAAGTACATTTTGATCCATCTCCCGGCTGAACTGTACGTTAATGGTGGCAGTCTCGATACCTACAGGGTTAGGGTTGATGATCACCTGCCGTATGTAGGCTGGAGCAGCCTGATTAGGGCCGACCAGGGCGGAGGTGTAAGTCACCTTGCCCAACGAGAGGTCATCGCCCTGGTCGCGGACGCGTTTCTTGATGGTGTTGGCATCCGTCGTGCCCCACCAATTGTTCGCTGCATCGATGGCATTGGTGGTGGTGTTGTCCAGGTCATAAGTTCCCTGATTGCCCTCCAGGTTGTTGTTGTGGAAGACAGGCGCGCCGCCCGCGATGACGATCGCATTCCCCAAGTTACCTGTGAAGGTGTTGCTCAGCACCGTTCCGCCGCTCACCTGCAGCCCAATCCCGGTCGAGTTGGCGATCAGATTGCCCTGAACCAGTCCGCCGGGCAGGTTGATGCCTTTGCTATTTTCCACCAACCGATTGTGAGTCAGGGTGACGTTTCCGCTGGCGCTGATCCCCCAATTGGGAGCATTCTCAACATTATTTCCATCTACTAACCCTCGATTTCCAGCGGTTATACCCCCATTGTGGACCGTGTTGTTTATTATGTTGCCAAAATTTAGGCTGATACCTCCATCGGTAACTGAGCTTGATATCACCGTTCCACTCAGGAGAGCAATATCTCCAGAAACTGTTGAATACCCAACTTGACTATTTTCACCGGCATCGATCGATCCATTTATTTCCGAATTATCTATAATGGAATATCCCGGTAGGATTACTCCTCCACTAATTGTTTTCAAACCTTCAATGTGAGCAATCCAAGGAATAACCGGAGGAGTGAATTCGTTAAAACTAGACGTATTGCCTCCTTCGCCATATCCCCCAATAGCATAGAGCTTTCCATTCAGCGCGGTTGCAGCTAAATGATTGCGTCCAATGGGCAAACTGGTGCGAGTTGCCCAATTATCCAAGATTGGGTCATAAACTTCGACGGTAGAAAGACCACCTTCCCCTCCAACAACATAGATCTTGCCATCAAGAACAGCGGCGGCTAAATAACCACGGGCTGTAGGCATGTTTGAACGTGCTTTCCAAATATTGGATTGCGGTTCGTATTCTTCAACTGTAGGTAGAGGCCCATCCGACATGCCTCCGATAGTATATATCTTAGCATGTAGTGCAACAGCGGCCAAGGATGCGCGAGCAGTTGGCATAGTTGTCGGACTTGTCCATGAGTCTGATTGAGTATTATATACATCAACACTTCCCGTTCCACCAAAGACATAAATCTTGCCGTCTAAGGCTGTTGCTGCTATCTGGCTGCGCGGGGATGGCATGCTCGCCCGGGTTATCCATGTATCCGTCATGGGATCGTATTCCTCTACAACAGCCAAATCTCCACTTTCGTCAAATCCACCGATAGCATAAATTCTCCCATTCCATACCGCTGATGCTAATGCAGCGCGGGGGGTTGTCATATTCGTTTTAATCGACCAGGTATTGGTTGTTATATCGTATTCCTCTACCAGGGGGAGATAGTGATCCGACATTCCCCCAATAACATAGATCTTCGGCCCCCAGGAAACTGCTGATATGCCCGATCGGGATACTGACATGTCTGGCAAGGTACGCCAATTTCCAAGAATTGTTGAAGGATTTCCAGTAATTTGAACATTACCTGTTACGATACTATCAGACAACCAAAGGGGAGTTTTTCCTAAAGAACAGGTTATGCCACCTTTGTCAATATTGATTTGATGGATATATAAGGTGACATCTTCGCATCCGATTCCTAGAGCCACGCCTTCTACCTGCACCCAGCGCAGCAAGTTGCCGCTCAGGTAAGTCCCGCTGACGTCCGCCGTGGCGTCCACCGCACTGTCACGGTAATAGATGCGCGACCAGTCCTCTGCACCGTTCTTAATCAACCGGATGGGCTGGCTTTCCGATCCATCCGCGATCAATGTACCGTAGATATTGACCACCACACCCGGATCGAGCTTCACCACCGTCCCCGCCTGGATGGTCAGGGTCACCCCCTGGGCTATACCAAAGGTGGGGTTGGTGACGACATAGGTTTTGTCGTTGGTCCAGGTGGTGTCTTCGGTGATATTCTCGCTCACTGTCTCATTAGCTGAGCGTGTGCTGATCGTGAAGGCCAGGTCGGTGGTGTAAGCCCCGCCATTCGCTGCCAGGTGCAGGGTGAAGGCGATCGGGTGGGAGTACCCGGCGGCATTCTGCACGGTGAAGGTGAAGACCGGGGTGTTGGCGGCGCTGGCGCTGGAGGCGATGTCGCCAAAGGAGGCGCTGCCGCTGGTGATGCTGACCAGCGGGTCGCTGGTGCTCAGCGTGCCCTGCA